>NZ_QLJK01000028.1:0-70871 GCF_003950715.1 Sphingomonas sp. S-NIH.Pt3_0716
ACAATACCAGCGCACCGCCCACAGGATCACATCACCCTGGAAATGGCGCCACTTGAAATCCGTCATCGTTCCGTCCGTCCAATCTCCGCCAAGCATGCTCAAGCTTCACGATTTTTGCAACAGAGCCGATTCGAGCGCTCTCAGGAGACACAAGGGATCGGGGACGCGCACGATCTCCGCGGTCCGATCTGGGCGTCGTTTATTGGCATGCCCGGCAAGGAAACGCTGTTCGTGGGCCTCTACTCCGCCGAGCTCGAAGGGCTACTCGCTAAAGACCGGCCTCACCCGATGACGGGTGGCACCGAAGCCGCCGGGAGCTGCCATTTCTACCGTCTGACGCCCCGCGCCGAGCTAGCTGACTACGCCGGTCGGCTCTGGATTGATTGGGGACCTGGTTATCGAGCGTGGATTCAACGCGGCGATCGCAAGGAGAAACCCATCGTCGAACTGCGGCGCGTTTTCGGAGAAGATCCCTTCCCTGGTTTCGCGGCTCTCATCATCAACCTATCCGAGCTCGGTTCCCTTCCGTCCGGCTGGGCTGCCGTTCTCTCTGCTACGCGCGGCATCTATCTTCTCACCTGCCCCCGTACCCGCGAACAATATGTCGGAATGGCGGCGGGCACCGGCGGCTTCCTCAGCCGCTGGCAGGAGTATTTTGCCTCGGGACACGGAGGCAATGTCGGCCTCAAGAGCCGCGACCCGAGCGACTACCGTGTTTCCATTCTCGAAACCGTGGGCACATCTGCAACGACGGCCGACCTTCTCGGTCTCGAAGCACGCTGGAAGGACAAGCTGCAGAGCCACGAGATGGGGCTCAATAAGAACTGATCAGCTACGCGACCCTGCCCAGTGCCCGTTTGACGCGCGGAGCGATGGTGTACACCGCTTCGCGCTGGGCGCCGCGGTTTTCATGATCGACGCGGTAGCCCTGATAATGGCGCCGGATCAGGCCTGCGCGAACAAGGTCGGAGACCGCCCGGCTCACGTTGGTGCGTCCCGAGTGACGCAAGCGGCTCCGCACCTCTTCCGCGATCATTTCCTCGGCCGACGCCTGATCGGCCGGAAGGAGGCCCGAGCGGTCGAGGTCCGAACGTACCTGGCGCACAAGAGCTACCCGCCGAGCATCACGCTGAGCCATCGGTATCAGAGCATCGCTCAGCCAATCGCGGATGCCGATCGCGCGGCCGTCTTCCCGGACATACGGGCCGGCGCTGTCGCTATGGCCGGCAGCTCGGGCGATCAGGTTGAGCACCATGAAAGTGTAGCGTGGACGAGCCGAGATGTCGGCAAGGGTCTCCAGCACGGCGGGCAGATCGAGCTCCGCAGCAGGAACGGCGTTGGTTGCCGCACCCGACCGCAGTGCCTCGACATCCGCAGACAGATCACTCTGCTCTGCGGGCTTATCAGCGGTGAAGAGGTCCGGCTGGAACATGGAACATTTCAAGCACAGATACGACGACGTGTGAATCCCTTCTCTGCACTTCGTCACCCCTTTAATCACGAGTGACACTTTACCAAGCGCTCTGGGTAAAGTGTCATTGGTGGTTCTTGGGGAAGGGATGATCGGTGACAGACCGCGCTTCATCATATCGAAGCTGGCCCCCGGAGGACTGACGGAACGAGCCTAGGCTAATCAGGCTGAGCGCCACCCAGCGCCGGTGGAAGCACCCAGTCGTCCGGAACGTAGGCGCCGTAGCACCGAAGGATGGCACGCGCTGCGCTCGACGTATCCCAAACCAGTCCATCCCCGCTCAGGACGCCGCTGAAATAGGTGCTGAGGGCGGCAAGCTGCATGTCGATAACATCATTGATGCGCAGATGCTCAGCACGACCCGTCTGACGACCGTTTTGCACCCACAGAATGTAATACACCATCATACACAGCGAATAACGGAACCCGAACATCCCAAGGGCTTCTGTCAGCTTAATGCCCTTGCGGCTAGGACGCGGCTGATTGTCGACAAAGAACCTAGCCGTAGTTTCCTTTAGCAGTCGAAAAAGTATCTCGCGGGTCTTCTCGCTGACGTTCTCGCCGGTGCGCAGCTCCTTCAACTGCGGCTGCTTGAACTCCTTGGTGATGTCGACCAGCGCCTCCTCGAGGCCAATCATCTGCTTGCCGAGTTCGGCAATGATGTTGGCGGCTTCAGTCTCAAGTTCGGTCATGCGCGTCTTCAGATCAGCCGACGGCGGCAGCTCCCTCAACCCATGGCCGATATGATCCAGTTCGATGCTGGCCTCATAGTCGAAAAGGAGGTCGATATCACCCGTTATCAAAACCTAGATCCGCGACGGTGCTGCTATCATCATTCGCGTTTTCAAATTGCCATCGGGGCGTCGATTCAGATCGATGATATGACCGCAGCGAGGCTCGAACGTCATCAACCGGGCGACGGTCTCATAGGAGGTATTGGAGCCGAAATATCGCTTAGGGCCGTGCCAATTCGTGCCTTCGATGAGCCGCATTCTGAAGGCCCCGGCTGGCGCGGGGACGGTAATTCGGTTTTGCCGGGCAACGCAGACAGAGAGAATATGGCCGTCGGTCTTCGGATCGTACAGCTGGAAAACCGCATTCGCGCCGCTAGCAACGATGGTCAGCGAGCTTGTCACATCGCGGTGCCCGATCGACCGCGCCACAGTCACCGATCCTGTCTCCGGAAAGGGCTCTCTCGCCTCAAAATCGGGCAGCCACCCTCTTCGCTGAACCTGGCCATAGAGAGGGATAAGGATCGTCAGAGCCGACAGCAGAAATATCCACTTCTGCGCCGGGTGGGGCGCGAAGCGCGGAGATTTGGAAAAACGACTAGTACGATAGTTGTGACCCCGGTTCTTCGCTTCGAACCAGAGGCCGTCGTGCTCGCACCGAGCCTTGCTGTCGATCCAGGATGCGCTGCCGAGCCGAGCACCCGCTTCCTTGCGGCGCCGCTCACGCATGTAATCGCGATCATCGAGACTCATGTTTACCTCTCCTCAGAAGCGCCGGACTCAGAACCACCCGTCCTTGCGCCCCTCGTTGCTGTCGCGCAGCCGGCGGCCGTCTGTCGCCAAGCGGCGGATCTCCAGCTCAAAGGTGTCGCCCTTGCGCCGGGGGCCAAAAATCAGCGTCGCTGAGACCGTTGCGGCGCGCATAGTCTTCGGCCGCTTTCTCGCTCTCGAACTTACCGCCTTCGTCGAATTCCCATGCCATTGGTCGTCTCCTTGGTTGTGCCGGCACCGCGCCGGCGGTTCGCTTCACAAATCGAGCCCCAGGCTGCGCTCGGGCAGCGGCGGGAGCAGATCGCCCCGATCCTGGCCGGCAGTTGGTTTGAGGTCGGGGGGGGCCTTGAGGTCGCTGCCCTTCGCCGCGGGCGGCGGCGCGGCGGCGGGGTCGAGCGGACCGTCCGGGATCGGCGGCAGATCGCCGATGAGGTCGGATTGACCCGCCAGATTGATGCCGTCGATCGGCCCGGGATCGAACCTGACCGGCGCGGCCGGCCCCTTCCTGCCGTCAATGTCGAGACGGCCGAGCGTTTCCAACGCGGAGGCCTTGTTGCCGGGGTTGAGGTCGAGCTGGCGCTCCAGCTTTTCCTTGTCGTCGACCACCATGGTGAGTTCGTCACGCACACGGGTGACGCCAACATTGAACAGGCGCTGGTTGGACAGATTGCGCTCGTGGCTGTCCATGACCGTGATGGCTTTGTCGGTCGTGATGCCCTGCGCCATATGCATGTTGAGCGCGTAGGCGAGGTCGAGCCGCGACAGCATCGGATCGCCCAGGTCGAGCGTCAGCGTCTGCTTGCCCGCCGTCTCGACCGTGACGCCAGCCGCATCGACCGACAGGACACGCGCGAGCGCCGCGTTGTGGAGGTCGCGTGGCTTGTCGTTGGCGGTCCAGCGGATGCGGTCACCCTCGCGGACGTGGATATCCTTTTTCTGGGTGAGTTCGAGCCGATCGCGCTTTTCGGTCGGCGAGAGTTTCTGGGGGTCGAACCGGATCTTGCGGCGACCGTCATTCAGTTCGACCTTGCCGTTCGGCAACAGGCGGGTGACGTCGTAGCGACCCTGCTTCAAGCCGATGTCCTGCGCGCCGCCGCGCCCGACATCGAGGGTCTGGCCAACCTCGTAGGTCGAGGCATAGCGCAGCTCCTCGCGGGTCAGGTTGACGCGCTCGTAGACGGTCAGGTGAATGCCCTGCCCCCGCACTGTCCCCTCGGCCGCAAGGCCGTCCTGGATGCGCTGGTTGATGATCGCGCGCGATGCGCGGCCCGACGCGAACAGCGCGGTCGCCTCGCGGTCGGCGGCCGACAGGCCAAGCCACATATCGGCGGCGGTCTCGGGTGCGCTGGCGCTCTCATGGACATGATCGCCGAGCACCTTCATCGCCTCGCCCGCCTTGCCGACATTGGCGAGCGCTGCGACCGTCCGCAGCGTGTCGGTGCGCTGGCGGATATTCTCGTCCATGCGGGCCATGGTGCCGCCGCCGGCCTGGATCATCGCGAAGGATTTGCCGGCATCGATCGAGGAGAGCTGCTGGCGATCGCCGACCAGCACGAGCTTGTCGACGCCGAGTGCCTCGGTGATCCGGTGCAGCTTCAGCATGTCGTCGCTCGAGACCATCGAGGTTTCGTCGACCACCAGCATCGCGCCGCCGAGGCGCCCGCGCGCCTCCTCGTAGCGGGGCGTATCGCGTTCGGTCACGAACCGCTCGTTGGCGAGCACGAATGAGGCGATGGTCTGGCTCTTGATACCGGCGCCCTCCGCAAGGTCCGCCACCATCTTGTTCTGGAAGGCGAGACCCAGGACCGTCCGACCTTCGGTTTCGGCGATCCGTGCGACAGTTTGGAGCATCGTCGACTTTCCGGCGCCGGCGACGCCCTGGATGGTCACGGTGCGGTCGGCCGACGACAGGATGAGCGTGGCGGCGGCGAGCTGGCCGGCGTTGAGCGGGCGGTCCGCGACAGCCTGCAGGCGCTCGGGTGCGCTGCTTGCCGCGATGATCGGGTCTGCCTTCCCCGTGCCGGCCTCGACGCTTTTGAGGATGTTCTCTTCGGTGCGCAGCGCCTCCTGCGTGGTCACCATCTGGACGCCCTTGTCGCCTGGGCGAGCGACGCCGGGGAGTAGCCGGCGGGTCTCGAGGAGCTGGCCGATCCGATGCTCCACCGTATCGACGGTGACGCCCTTCAGACCAAGGTCCAGCGCGGTCTTGGCGAGAAGGTGGACATTGAACGCCGCCTCGCGCTCGGAGAGGATGCGGATGGCTGATGCCACGGCGAGCTGGGAGCGTGCTTCGGCCGGTGACTGGGTGACGCGCGCGAGCCCGCTGTCGATGAGCGGATCGCGCGGCCGCAGGAGACCGCCGAGCGAGACCCGGGTGCTCGCGATCGCATCGCTCACCGCGCGAAAGCCGCGCTCGAGGGGGCTGTCTGCGACTCGCTGGCCGGCGCGCGCTTCGGCCGAGGCGAGCAGGCCCTTGCCGTCGAAGCCATGCGCCGCCGCCTTGTCGATCCAGCCCTGGACGAGACCGTCGCGGTCTTCGACATTGAGCTTGGGATCGCGTGTGGTGGTGGTCACGCCGTCGCGCCCCTTGGCCGACACGATGCCGAGCGCGGCGGCCTTTTCAAGGATCGCCTCACGTCGCTGGCTGAAGGCATCGATGACCGCCTTGGGCACGCCCGAAATCTCGAACGTGCCGTGCTTGCCCTTGAGCTCCACCTGGTAGCCGAGCTTCTCCAGCCCGGCGCGCAGAAAGGCATGGTAGATCGCTCCGATCGTGGCGTTGTGGCTCCAGATCTTGTCGGCATGGAGCGCCTGCCATTTGCCGTCCGGCATCTGTGTCAGGTTGGCGACGACGGCATGGACATGGACCTGCGGATCGAGCGCCCGGCTCGTGTCGTGCTGGAAGAGCGCATAGACCAGATTGCCGGTCTGGACGGGCACCTTGCGGCCGTCGACATCCTTGCGGCCTTCGGCGAGATTCTTCTCGACCCAGGCCATGGTCTTCTGGACCGCCGCCATGTTCGCGGCGAGCACGCGCTTGTCGCCGGGGATATAGGCCATGACGGATACCGACTTGGGCGCCGAGAAGGTGAGATCGACGCCGTTCCGGCGGTTCTCGTGGCTGCCGACGCCCTCCCCGCTCGGGAGCATGCCGCCGAGGATCGCCTCGAACGATTCCCGCGAAACCTCGCCCTCGAGGCTGAGCGCCTCGGCCCCCGCCCCACCCCAGCTATTGACCTCTGACGCGCCGTCGGCGGTGTAGTAATTGTCCTTGAAGTCGTCCTTCGCGAAATAGTTCGCGGCACCCGAAGCGGAGCGGACCGAGGCGATCGAATGCATGGTCAGATGCCCATATCGAGTTCGTTTTCATCGCGGTCGACCGCGATGCCGTGGCGCAGTTCGATGAGTGTTTGATTCTCGACCTGGCTGCTCTGCACCGGAGCCTCGCGACCGGTGCGGCGCTCCTCTGGCGTACGGGCCGAAGGGTCCCGCCCGTCCGCTTTGTCGCGGGCCGCCTGCGCCTTGTCGGCGGCATGAGTGGCGGGGGTCGACTGCTCGTTCTTATCGTCGGCCCGCTGCGCAGCGCGTCCCGCGTCCGCGCTCGGCACATCGGCGGGCATCTGCAGGATCCGCGCCGCCATGTCCTTCGCGATATTGACAGTGTCGACCACTTCATCGACGATCTGGGCGGCACCGTCGCGGCCGCCTGCCTCGCCGCCGTCTTCGGCGAACACGTCCTCGCCGCGGCGCGACCGGACGGGCTGCATCGTGGGCCGCGCAACGAAGCCGGGAGCGACCGTGGCATAGTCCTTCCATTCGAGGAGAATACGCGCCGCCGGGAAGCCGTCCGGGAACTTCACGAAGCCGTGCATCGAGGGCAGGTTGGTGATGTCGTCGGCGATGACGAGCGGTTCGACCTGCTTCCTGGGCGTCAGGGTCGAGGCGTCGCGATTGTTGTTATAGCCGTAGCTATAGGCCTCATCCATCTGCCGGACTTCGCGGTTGCCGATATAGCGCGCGCACTGCTCGGCCGTGTCGAGGTCGGCGGTCGCGAGGATGAGTTTCGAGCGGGCGAGCGAGGCGAGATTGCGGGCGCCCTGATCGCCGTAGACCTCGACCAGTTTCTCGAAGCTATGGATGCCAAGGATCATCGCGCCGCCGAATGCTCGCGCGGTCTGGAGGCCGTTCTCGATCGCCGGCAGTTTGTGGAGCGCGCCGAGCTCGTCGAACATGAACCACATGCGCAGGGACCGGGTGCGCGGCATGGTCATGAGGCGGTTGATGCACAAGTCCATCCAGAGCGTCAGCAGCGCCCGGTTCATCGGCAGATCGACATAGTTGGAGGTGATGAAGAGGATCGCGCCCGGCTGCTTGTCGCCGGTGATCCAGTCGCGGATCGAGAAGGGCTCGCCCTCATCGGGCAGGAAGCGCAGCACCTGCGCATTGGTGTTGAAGACGGCGCGGATCGATTCCGCCATGCGTGCGGCTTCCGGCGCAGTCAGCGGGTCGGCGATGGTGTTGGCGAGGAAGCGGTGGACCCGCTTCAGGTCCGCGGTCATCAGGTTCTCGGAGAGCGCCAGATTGGTGGTCTGCCCGCGCTCCTGCAGCCGGATGCACATCTCGATGAAGAGGGTGCGCGCGGCGAGCGCCCAGAAGGGTTCGGAGGAGCCGCCGTCCGACGGAATCAGCGCGGCCGCGGCGGCGGTAAATTCGCTGTGGGTGCGGCAGTCGTTGAAGATCGACCAGGCCGGACAGCGCTGGTCCATCGGGTTAAGGATGGTGTCCCGTTCGGGATCGTAAAAAGCTTCGACATAGGCGCCCGTCAGGTCGAAGATGACGGCATTGTCTTGGCGCTCGCGCATCTGCGCGACGAGGCTTCTGAGCTCGGTCGTCTTGCCCGATCCGGTCGTGCCGATGAGCATGGTGTGCGACTGCTCCATGCGGTGCGGATAGGGCACGCCGGCGAGGGTGTAGGGATGATGGATCCCGCCAGCCTTGCGCTCGGCGAACGGCAATTTGAGCACGGCGGCGGCCGTCCTGCCGGGGAAGAATTGCGCGGCGTCTTCCTCGAATTTGGCGACATTGTGCTGGCCGATTTCGGACTTGAGGACCGCGACGTCGACGAGCATCGCGCCGCGTTCGTGGCGTTCCTGAAGGATCGTCTTTCCGCGCCGGCGGGAGATGTCGACGAACCAGATCGCGAGCGGCGCGATGACGAAGACCGAGAGCAGGATCGAGCCGATCAGGGCACGGATTGTCGTCTCCCAGGCCTTCTGGACGGCAGGCACATAGGGCACCGAATGCATGACGGTTTTCAGCACTGTGCCACTGGGCAGCGTGACGTTGACGCGCTTGTCCGGATCGAGGTCGACCCAGTTCCAGAGCGTTGCGTAGATCTTCATGCAGACGAGCTGGAATCCATGTTCGTCGAGGCGGATCGAGAGGATCACGAACCAGGACGCGAGGAAGGCGAAGAACCAGGCGATGACGGGCAGCCGCACGCCCGAGAACCACATCAGCATCTCGTGGGTAAGGAGCTGGGATCCGCGGGTGAAATTGCCCGAGTTACGTTGCACGCGGCCGCGCGCGCTGTGGTGGGTCAGCGGGATGTTTCGGCCGTCGGAGCGGATGTCCTTACGCGCCATGATATTGCACCAGGCGCTTGTCGGTTTCAGCGACGAGCCGGTCCCGCAGATCGGGATATTGCTCGCGGATGATGACGTCCAATGCGAGCTGCTGGAACTCGCTGATCCGGGCGATTCGACGCTGGCTGGCGGTGAAGAGATCGGACGAGGACAGGAAGACGTCGAGGGCCGATCGGAGGATGTCGGCGACGCTCAGATTGCGCTCGGCCGCGATCGCGCTGAGGCGGTCCCATTGGGAGCGCTCCAGGCGGACATTGTAGTGCCTGTAACTGGTAGCCAAGACCAACCTCCTAGCAGGGAGGCTGGTGGGGACTGAAGAATGCCAAGAGTTATAGCCTAGCAGCCGGTCATCGGCAAGTTGATCGTCATGTCGCGTGGGACCGTAGTCTTGGCGACTACACACAAATGACGGATTTCCGCCATTCTTCGAGCGGCGCCGCGACGTACTACGCTGTAGTCGCGCTTCCATCCGCGCTAATCCGTTGTGAAACAACGAAAACCCTGCACCACTTGGTGCGTAGGGTGTGCATATCCTAAGAGACCGATCCCAGTCCCCCGACGTAAATCAGACGTGATCGGAGATGACCCGCAGCCGGGTCCGGCTGGGCACCGCTCCGCCATCAGGCGGAACGCGGCAATTGGGCGTGAGACGCGATCGAACGGGAAGATCGCGCTGCGATCCAGCCGGCGAAAAGCCCCGTCTTCCTTCGAAGGGCGCGGGTGCAATGGCGGCCGAAAGCCCCATTGGCCAGGCGAGGATCGTTACCCGAATGGGCGGAGACAAGGCTTGCCTTGGCTCCGTGAGCTTGGGTTGCCGGCGTCCCAACGGGGCGGCGGCGGCCCTAGCGAATAGAGCCGTGATCGGGCGCAAGCCCGATCCGCCCAGACCCCTTATTCTTCCCTTTTCGATGAACCGGATCAGTGCTTATACTTGCCCGGTTCATAGCCCGATTAGCCTTCACAAGAGGCACCTATGGCAAAGACGTTGGAACAGGAGCGCCAGGCGCTCGAAGAGGACGCGCGGAAGCTGGAGACCCGGCGGAAGCAGCTCGAAGAAAAGGAACGTGAGCAGGCGATCGCGACGGTCGAGAAACATGGTCTGCTGAAACTCGATCACAAGCGCCTGACGAAGCTGGCCGAACGCATCAAGACCCTCGGCATCGAGGAAGTCGAGAAGCGGCTCGCGGCCTGATACCGAACTTGCCGCGGCATCGCCGCGGCGCGGTCACGGGGGGCTCGATGCCCCCCGTGATCGCACCTCTTCCAACAAAAAAAGGGAGAGGCCGTAGCCCCTCCCTGATCCTTAGAACTCGTCGGACATCCGACCGGGCACCGTATGGACCACCCGGTCGATGAGCGTCATCGGCAGCGCGTCATAGTCGCCCTCGTCGATGGCGATGTAGTGCCCCTCGCCTTCCTCGATGACGTGCTGATCGAAGAAGCTGTGGAGCGCGCGGCGCTCGGCGAAGGCAAGCGCGGCGAGATAGTTGGCGGTGTCGGCCTGCGCGGCGGTCGAGATGATCTGCATGGGAGCCTCCTGTCGTCTTGAATGACAGGGGAATGGCCGTCGTTGAGGGAGCCGCCGGGTCAGGGACGCCGGCACAGCCGGCGCCGCGGAGCGGCGGTGGGGGTCACGATTTTCTTTGGCGGCCACTGCCGCTGAAGGGTGAGCACCACGCCCGATCCGCCGAAGAAAATGGTGGGGCCCCGCCGTCCTTGACGCGGCGGCTCCCTCAACGACATCCTGGAAGTCTGTGAGAGATTTTATCCTCTGATGTGGAGCGCAACGGGAGAAACTGGCGCATGAGCGACGATGATCATTTACCCGGGCGGCGGCGGTTTGGATGGTATGTCCCGAAGCCTGACGGGAAGATGGACATCAAGATAGATCATCGCGCTATCGACGGTGCTATCTGGACTGAGTTTCGTCGCTATACCCGAGTGGTCGAACTGCTCCGGCCGTATATGGTAGACTACCTCGCACTGAGGGCCGACTTCGCGGCCGTTCAGACAGCGGAAGCCGAAATCGGGGAAGCCCTGTCGGCGCAGCTGTCGGTCTTGATGATCGCGATCCCGGCTGGGGTCGATGCCAACGCCAATGCACAGCGGCGGGTCGGCAATTTTCTCGGCGCGGCGAGCGCGTTCCGGGATCGAAGCAAGACCCGGCTGAGCAAGGACTTCGGCAAGGACAGCACACAGGAGGCAGCCTTCAAAGCGGCGACTTCACACTGGTTCGACACGAGCTTTGCCTATCGTTGCCTCTATCAACTGCGCAACTTCGCGCAGCATCATGAGCTGCCGATTTCGTTCGTGCCGATCACGGCCGATCGCGGCGGTGATGGCCAAATGACAGCGAGGGTCAGGCTACAGCTTTTCCCGGCGACGCTCGCTGCAAGTGACCTCGTCAATAAGAAGGTGCGTGCGGAACTGGCGGCCCTGCCAAGCGATCCGCTCGACCTGTCCGAACTGGCGGTTGGATATATGGATGCGCTCGACGGCCTAATGGCGCTCGTGCTCGGTCTGTATGCGCCGCAGCTCGAAGAGATGGCCCACTATGCGGCCGCCTTGTATCGCAAGTTCGAGGTACCGCACGACGCCGTGCCGGTGATCTGGGAGGGCGACCATCCGAGCGGTGGGCCAGGCTCCCAACGGCGCGCGATCATGATGGGGTTCGACGAAATGCTCCGCGCGTTCGAACTGCGGGAAAGGCTTCACCGCGAGCGTTCCGAATAGGCCGCGTTCACCAATGCGACGCCGTTCTTGGTGTGCCAAATAGCATCCGCCGAACACAAAGGCTGGTCGATGAGAGGGCCTCATGTTAGGCCCGACCCGCGCTGCGAAGCGGCAGTGCCGGGACTGGTAATCCCGTCGAGATCGGCAACTCGGTGTGAGCTTCACGCCGGGGTGCCTGCGCATATGTCCAGGTGTCTTGGCACTAAAAGCGTAGGCGCATGTCTCGACGTGTTACCAGCCCCGGCTCCCGCGCCTAGCGCGCGGGAGTTGATGGTCCGGGCGCACCGCCACTCTCGCGAGGGTCGTCCTGCGCCAGGGATCTGGACATGGAAAACAGTCCGACGGAACCGGTGATCGCGCGCGCACTTGCGCTTGTGCTGATGCGGCAAGCAATTGAGTATCTTGCGACCGCCGGCGACAGCGATTCTGCTGCTCATGCGCAGCGAGCGGTCGATGCGCTTCTAGCGAAAAACGGTGATAACTCCGCGCCCGCGGGCTGATGGCCAGGCAGACAAAAAAAGGGTGCGCCGCGAGGACGCACCCTTCCCGGACGGATGGTATGGACGGAGGCTATGCCCATTCCAGCCGACCGGATTCCTGAGGCCCGGCACCGGCCAGAAGCTGGTCGAGCCGATCGAGATCGTGAGTGATGCCGGCCTGGATTGCGCGGCGGCGGATCGCCGGATTGCCGAGCCGCTTGCGGATCGTGTCGATCGGAATTTCGCCGACGCCATCGGGGCGGAGTCCAAGCTCCTCGAGCAACGCAAAGGCGTCGCCATCGGGTAGCTGCAGCTCGGTGCCGAGATCCGAGGTCACGGATGGGCGCATGCGGATGCTGCGGTCGACATCATACCACGAGATCAGCAGCCGGCGGTTGCGGAACTGGGCCTCGTCGAGAACGGTGATCACCGCCTCGTCATTGTCGAACACGCGTGCAACGGCGGCTACTGCCAACGGGCAGATGCGCGCCTCGAAGTTGAGCGCGAGCATGCGCTCCTCATCGGCGTCCGGGTCAAGCAATGCGATGCCGAGTCGCGCGCCTTCTTCGCGCAGATAGGCGCGAAAAGCGGCGAGTTGGCGGGCATTGATGATGGCGACCGGTCCGGGCAGGTCGTCGGCGGCGGTCGCGATGCGGAATGTGATGGACATCTCGTCCTCCCTCGATGATCCGCCCCGTTCCCTCCCCCTCTTCTCTGACCGCTTGCGGGCACTTCCTGCCGAGCGCGCACGCGCTCAGCCCGCGTGGCGCGAAGGGGCTCGATGCCCCTGAGCGCCGCCCTGCTGCAGAAGAAAAGTGGAGAGGCCCCGGCCGAAGCCGGAGCCCCTCCGAGGCGCACTCAGGCGCTGCGACGGGTGCGCTGGTGCTCGAGCCGGACGATGTGCAGCGGGATGCCCGCCTTGCGCAGTTTCTGGGCAAGGTTCTCCTGGATGCCCGAGCCTTCGCAGATGACGGCGTGAACGGGCTTCAGTGCCAGGATGCGGTCGTTCCGGACGAAGGCCGCGCGGTTGCCCTGCGACCTGTCGAGGCGGAACTGGATGACCTTGACCCCGCGCGATGCGGCCCATGCGTGGGCGACGGCATCGCACCCCTTGGCCTGCGCCGTCGTCGCGAGGATCATCTCCGGGATCCGGGCCTTGATGCGGTCGAGGCCGTCCCAGAGCATGTCGCCGTCTTCCCAGACCTGGCCGCCCGAGAAAGCCACCACTGGACCCTCCGGCGCGAACTGCTCGCGACGCTCACGTGCGCGTGACGCGAGATAGTCGCGCGCGTCGATCATCGAGGCGTTGAGCGCGCTCGATACACGGCTTCCCCGGACCGGCGAGAACGGCTTGCCCGTCTCCACCCGATAGACCTCGGCGGCGTGGTCGCGCATGCATTCCATCGCTTCCCGGCATCCCTGCAGTGTCTGGCAAAGCAGCTGCGTATCCTCCAGTTCGGTCGCGTAGATCTCCGAAGGGTCGTAGCTGCGCGCGAGATCGCCGAGCTTCTTGGCTGCGTCGTCCTCGCGGCCTTCGATGCGCTTGGCGACGACGTGGAAGCTGTTGGCGAACCCCCAGGCGAGATCGGTTGCGAAGGCTTCCATCCGGCTGTCCCGCAGCACGTCGAACATCGTCTGCATCATCATCTCGACGGCGGCGCGAACCTGCTCGGGATCTGGCATGTCCATCGCTTCGGGCGCTTCGACGATGCTCAGCTTGGCCATCTCGCTGTGCTCGATGAACGCGCCTTCGTAGGTCTGCGTCAGGTCTTCGTTCTCGCGCGACGCGGCGATGTGGCTGGCGAGATCGGCGAAGTTCGTGAAAGTCTGCATGGTAGCCTCCATGGATTGAATCTCATCCACTCGATGAGGCCACTCATCCGGGGTGCGGTGGTCGAGGCAGCTCAAGGACGTTCACCGGGAAGCCGGCGCAGCCGGACCCCGGTTAACGCTCGGGAGCGGGGGAACCGATTTTGTCGTGGGTGGAGTGGAGCGCAGCGGAATGGAGGCCGCGTCAAAATTGGGGGGACCGCTCATCCTTGACGGCCGACAATCCCCGCACACCACAATTGGACGTCATAAGAGAGAGATTATTGTTTTCCCCTCGCCCCAGCGCCCCGCAAGGTGATTGTCACCCGCAGGGCGGAGACCGGCACGGGCTCCGGGAGCGACAAGCGAGTAGAGCGCCGGTCCCGTCCTGAGCTTGTCGAAGGGCCGGGATGCGCCGAACAATCTCTTCGCGGTTCACTGTGGTGCACCAAATGTTGGTCGCACCCCTCCCGCCGATCGGGCAAAGATGCGGCATGACGAACTCTCCATCTGGCCTGCCTGAAACGGCCGCCGACCGATTCCTCCGCGAGGAGCGCGAGCGCGCCGAATTCTATCGCAAGATGGTCGGCGGCGGGGTCGTCGCGGAGGCGGTCGAGCAGGCTCGCGCGCACCACAAGCTGCTACGCGATGTCGACGTCGAGCGCACCATCCGGCCGGTGCTCGATGCCCTGAAGCGCGATCGAGCGGACCGGGAGGCGTTCCGCCAGCTCGCCAGCAATGGATGGGCGTTGTCGGTGGCGGAGACCGCTCGCAGCATCAGCCAGCAGAGCACGGACCTGATCGAGCAGCAGCGCAAGCTGTCGTCTTCCGTGCTCGACACCGTGCGCGCGTTCGACGCCAGTCGCGGTGCGGTCGCAACGGCGATCGCCGCGGCGAAGGCGGAGTCAGAATTCAGGCAGATGATCGCGGGAAGCCTCGCGCAGTTCTCGGCCTACGGTGCGATAGCCGAACGCATGCGCATGGTCGACATGATGACCCTTCGCGCGAGCGAAGGGATCGTCCAGTCGGCGACGGCGCTCGCGGCCGACATGGTCATGGAGACGCAGCGGATCGCCGAAGCGATCGCTGCAGCGCCGACCGAGGCGCAGAGCAGCGCGCTCGCCGGCGAATTGCTGGAGGTTATCGTCGGCTACATCACGCAGCTGGGACCGAACACGGTTGCCGAGCTGCAGAAGATGGGGCTCATTCAGTGGTTCAGCCTGATCATCGCCGTCATCGGCTTTTATCTCGCCGTCGTCCCCGCGCAGCCGCATCAGTCGCCGGAAGAGAAGGCAGCGCATAGCGAGCTGAGCCAGAAGTTCGACACGCTCCAGCGCGAGACGCACGCTTTCTTCGAGACCGAGGCGCGCGCGGACGACGCGTATGTGTCGGGCCTTCCCCGGGCCGAACTTGCGCGCGAGGCGACGTTGCGGCGCAAGCCCGAGCGCGCGGGCGAGATCGTGCTGAAGGCGCAAAAGGGCATGGTCCTCGCGATTGAGAAGAGCGAGGGGCGCTGGCGGCTCGTGGTGTTCCGCGATCCGCTGTCGAACCAGCTCGCGCGCGCCTGGGTCTATGCGACGGCCGTGACCCCACTCGCCGACCCACTCGAACCAGACGAGAGGTTGAGGCGGCGCCGAAGCGCCGCCCCGAGCGGTCAGAAGAAGTCGATCTTGTCGGCCCGGATTTCGCAGCCGTAGCGAGTCACCCCATCGCGGTCTTCCCAGCTCGAATAGTGGAGGCTGCCGGTGATCGCGACGACGTCACCCTTCTTGCGCGAGGCGCCCGAGCGGGCGAGCCCGTTGAAGCAGGTGACCTTGTGGAACTCGGTCTCCTTGGCGGTGTAGCCGGTGGCCTCGTCGGTGTAGGTCTTGCCGTCCTTGAGCTTCACGCGATCGGTCGCGACGATGAGAGTGGTGACGGTGCCCCGGCTCTCGGGATCCTTGACGACCCGGCCGGCGATGTTGACGTTGTTCATGGGCGTGCTCCTCATTGGGTCCAGCGGCCTTCCCGCCGGTGACACCGAAGAGCGGCGTGCGGGCTTGGACCACACCGGAGCGCGAAGCGCGCAGGGGAACCTCTGGAGGGAGCTGGCGCGGGCAGCCGCGTAGCGGCAACACGGGCGACCGGAAGGGGTTGTGGGCCTGGTTCGTCTCGCCGCAGGTGTCAGGCACAGGCGACGGGAAGGCGGCAGGTCCAGGGATATGGCGCGCCCCGCAACGTCAATACCGGCCGATCGTGAGATCGACCGAGGCCGCGTCGTCAGCGCTCGAACCTGGCCGCGCCTTGCGGCGTGGCGGTCTCAGGACGTGCGCTTCACCTGGGCGATCTTTCCGGCGTCATAAGCGGCAAGCCAGCGGGTTCGGATGGTCTCGTAGAGGCTCGCCGGAAGGAATCCGTAAGCGACCTCGCCGTCAGGATCACCGGGTGCCGGGCGCAGGTCGGGCCCGGGCCATTGGAAGTGGGAAGTAGACAAATTGGGCAAACGAGTTTGGTCAATGCGATGACCAGGAATCTCATAAAGGACCGGGCGGGGAGGGAGGGCATGGGCCCCCCTTGAATACTCTCGGGCTGTTCTTCGTAATCGACTCCACTTGATCGATAGCCTTCGTGTCGCGGCGCTCTATATTTGGGTGGCTTGGGGATCGGATGAAGGTTCGTACATCTCCGGTTCCCAGACAGGCGACGCCACGCGGATGTCACAAAGATTTACAAACGCCACCAACTCCTGTTGCGCGATCACGCGATAACCGCCTCAGACAATGAGGAGACGGTTATGCCGTTCAGCAGCCATGACAGCGGTTGACGTATCGCGATCTGACCGGTCGCCTCCCTTGTCGTGCAATGCTCTTGCGTGGGTCGTCGTTGCTTGCTCCTCCCCCTGGACGACCTGCGCCGACGCGATGCGGACCCCAGACCCTGTGTCCGCATCGCGTCGCCCTTTCCTGAAAGGCCCCATCATGCCCTATCGCCCTCTTGCTGCGGCGGCGATGCTGCTCGCCGGCGTTCCAGCCATGGCAGGCGCTGCCCCGCCCCTGGCCCTTTATCCGCGACATCTCGGTGCTGAAACCGCCCGCTATGATCATGGCAGCGCAACCATCTCGCTTCGATCCCCGACCGCTACCGTTGAAATTCGTCCTCTGCCGGTCGAGAAGGGGCAGGTCGCCTTCTCCCTGGCCGTCTTCAACCATGGTCCAGGTCCGGCCAATCTGGGTATCGAGAATATCAGCGCGACGGTGAACGGCATTCCCGTCCCGCTGCCCAGCCATGCGCAACTGGCGGAGGAGGCAGAGCGCAAGGCCCGCAATGCCAAGATCGGAACCGCGCTGTTCGCCGGCGTCCTGGCGGGTGTCGCGTCGACGGCGTCGAACGAAGGCACCTATTATCGCCATGTTCGCGGACCACGGGGAAGCTATACCCAGGCGATCCACTGGCATGATGATATGCCGGGCGTGATCGGTGCGACGGCGGCGGTCGCCGGTGGCGCCATGGTGATCAAAGGCATCGATCGGAAGCTGGATTATACGCTGGCGCAACTGGGCACACAGGTGTTGCAGACGACCACGATTGACCCCGACAGCAGCTTTGGCGGCATGGTGATCCTGCCGCTGGGGCATCGGGCCGCCGGCCCGGCCGACATCCGGGTCAGCATCCGCTTCGATGGCAGGCCCTATCTGTTCGGTTTTTACCTGGCCCAGACCGGCATGGCGCCGTCAGCCCAGCTTCCCGCAACCACGAGGGCCGACGTGATCGCCCCCCAGTCCGCGCCTGCCACGGATATGCCAACGGACCGAGGCGGCCGATGACGCGCCTGGTTTCAACGCGGCGTTCGGCCAGCGGCCTACGCCCCCGGCTTGCGCTGGGCGGGATATTGTTCCTGCTCTCGGGATGCGCAAGCGTGGCCGTCCGCGACGTCCGCATGACCGCCGTGCATCAGCGCCCAGCGCCTGGCGCCTTGGCCGTTCATGTTGCGCTGGCGCAGGATATACAGGCCGATCCCGATGCCGCAAAAGCAGCCCTCAGGCTGCAGGCCTGTCTGATCGAGGCCTATCGCTATGCGGGGCTTTTCGCGTCTGTTGCCAGTAGCGGCGCGCCATCTGCCGGTGACGCGATGATCCGGGTCCGGATCATTCGCGCCGATCGCGGCAGTCAGGCCGAACGCTTGCTGATCGGCTTCGGTGCAGGCCGGTCCGCGCTACTGACCAAGGCCTCATTCGAAGTTGCGGGACAGGCGGACGCCGCCATGACCTTTTCCGCTTCCGCCAAGGACGGCCGCAAACCTGGGGTGATCCTGCCAGGTGGCGTGGCGATGGCGACCGGTGAATTGTCACGCCTCGCCATCGGCGGCGGCCTCGGCCTGCTGATGGAAAGCCGCAGTGGCCTGGACAGGGGCGCGAAGCGATCGGCTGCCGCCATCATCAAGCAGACCCGTCTCCTTTACCGCGCATCCGGCTGGACCTGGCCGTCCGACCAGAACGAAACACGACATAGTCCTCCCCGGAAGGCAACATCATGAAAATGCATCCCCCGATCCAGCCGCCCGTGCCCGACGCACCCCTGATCGACAATATGTTCGCACCGGAACTCCTGGCCGGCGGTTTGTCCGGCCTGTCCCTGATCAACGGCATCGTGACGATCACATTGGAAAATCCGAGGGCCGATCATGCCCGGCCTGATCCGGTCCTTGAACGGGTCGTCGTCGGCAGGGTCGGCATGCCGGTGCCCATCGCCCAGGCGCTGCTCTGCGCGCTTTACCAGTTTCTGAGCCAACATCGCCTCAATCCCCTGATGGCGCAAAGCGAGCAGCACCGCCAATGAGCGATTTTCCCCTGTCCCGCCTCATCGGCCACCCGACCGGTCAGGCGGCGGCGCTGCATATGCCATCGAGCGGATATCGGCTCTCGATCAAATGGCAGTGTCCGAGTGTCACCGGCGCTGCCGGCCGCAAGACATTGCGCAACAAGCAGGGCGCATGACGGCGCCATCATCCTTCAGCATCGAGCAGCAGATACTGATGATCGGCGCGCGCCAATGGCATCGTGCCCGGCACCTGCGCCTGCCGGTCCAGCCCTGTCTGCACCGGCAACTGGCGCGCTTGGGCTGCGAACAGCTTGCCCCCGCCTGCGACAGCCTGATGCGCCTTTCCGAATTGCTTCTGGGGCATCCCTTCCGTTTTGGTGAAGGCACCATCCTGTCGGAGGATGAGTGGCGGCTGCTCGACCTCGTCGAGGGGCGGGAGCATGCACTCGTCCATGAATGTAGCGCGGCGCTCGGCAGGGCATTTGGCCATGCAGCCCGATCGTTCACCATCATGGTCGCCATGGCGATCGACGCAGGCGCCGGCCGTAATATCGCCAGTCCCGCCCCATCGATCAGCCCGGCCAACGCCTGAATAGCGGCCGGCGCTCATTGCAGCATGGCGTTGACGCCGGCCAGCGCCTCGCTGTTCAGGTCGCCGGTCGCTGCAGCCAATTGGAGCCGGGCCGTCAGATAATCATAGATTGCCTGCCGCCGGTCACGATCCGTGGAAAAGCTCTGGGCCTGCGCATTGAGCACATCGTCCTGGGTCCGGATACCGACTTCGCGACCGGTATTGGAAGCCACCTGCTGCAGGCCAGCCGAGCGCTGCGCGGTATCCAGCGCCGCGACCCGACGCGCGCCAGTCGATACCCCATACCAGGCCTGCTGCGCCTGCAGCCGCGCATCGCGCCGGGTGCCATCCAGATCGTGCGCGGCCTTGCTGGCGTTGGCGCGGGCCTCCCGTTCCTTCGACGCGATCGCACCGCCGGCATAAAGCGGGATGGTTATACGCAGCCCCGCCGATGCCGATTGGAGACGGTCAGGCACGATGCCATTGCCACTGTCGCCACCCAGGCGATATTGCCCCTGATAGCCTGCAACGCCTTCGACCACGGGGCGCCCGGCAAGACCGTAGCGGTCGATCTCGGCGCCCGCGGCCCTGGCCTGATGCACCGCCGCTTGGACCAGCGGTGATCGGCGT
This sequence comes from Sphingomonas sp. S-NIH.Pt3_0716, assembly GCF_003950715.1. NCBI lineage: Bacteria > Pseudomonadati > Pseudomonadota > Alphaproteobacteria > Sphingomonadales > Sphingomonadaceae > Sphingomonas > Sphingomonas sp. S-NIH.Pt3_0716. The sequence goes on from NZ_QLJK01000028.1 coordinate 19,638, forward strand.
TCCGCCTGCTCGATACATTCCTCCAGCCCGGCAGGCGGCGGAGGCGCCTGGAACCCGTCCGCCGGCCGCTCCAGACCTTCCGTCGGCAGGCCGGTCAGCTCCGCGAAATCGGCGCGCGCATAGGCGAGTTCGGCTTCCGCGCCGATGCGCTGCGCTTCGCTTGCATCGCGCCGCGCTTCCGCCTCGCGGACGTCGGTTATGCGCGCCCGGCCGGCATCGAAACGCGCCTGTGCGCCGCGCCGTTGCTGTTCGGATGCAGCGACCTGGGCCTGATAGGAGGCAAGCCTGTCCTGCGCTGCCAGCAGCTTGAAATAAGCCTGACCAACGCGAAGGATCAACTGCTGCTGTTCGGCTGCAAATTGCACATCGGCGCCAGCCGCCTTTTCGCGCAGCTGAACCGCCTGAGCCTGTTTCGAGGCATCATAGAGGGGCTGGACGGCCTGCACCGCAATGCTGGCACGACCACCGGACCGGCTGCCGGTGAAGACCGGCTCCAGATCCTCCGGCAGGCGGGCGTTGGTTTCGGTGACATTATATTGATAGCCGCCCTGGAACTGGACGCTCGGACGCTTGAGTGCCCGCGCCTGCACGGCCGACTCGCCCCCTGCATCGCGTTGGGCCTGGGCCGCCAGATAATCAGGGTCGTGGGCGGCGGCGGCCTGCCATGCGTCGACAAGGTCGGTCGCATGGGCCGACGGCACGACCATGATCGCGGCCCCGAGGAAAAGAAGATGCTTCATGCGGAAATCTCCGGGTTGCCGGCACAGCGCTGCGGTCGATCGAAGACCAGTTCGTAAAGTGCAGGCAGGACGATGAGGGTCAGGATGGTGGCGACCATCAGGCCGCCCATGATCGCCCAGGCCATCGGCCCCCAGAAGGTTGACCGGGTTAGCGGGATCATGGCCAGGATGGCGGCCAGCGCCGTCAACATGATCGGTCGCAGCCGATGGACGGCCGCCTCGCGCACGGCTTGCCGCATCGTCAGGCCATGCGCTGACAGCGTGTCGATCTGCGCGATCAGGATGACCGAGTTGCGCAGCACCATGCCGAACAGCGCTAGCGACCCCAGCATCGCGACGAAGCCAAAGGGAATGCGGAACAGCGCCATGATCAGGGCTACGCCGATCAGCGCCAGTGGCCCGGTCGCCAGCACGACCAGCATGCGCTTCACATTCTGCAACTGGAGCATCAGCAGGATGACGATCACGAAGATGGCGAATGGCACCGCGGCCAGTGTCGCCTTCTGGTTGATGCTGCTCTGCTCGTCCGATCCGCCCTTGACGATCGATGCGCCGGGCGGAAGCGCGCGGCGCATCGCGGCGATCTGCGGCTCTATCCGCTTTGCGAGGTCGCTCGCCTGCTCGCCCTCGACATCGGCGGCGATGGTGATCGTGGGCTGCCGATTGCGCTGGTAGAGGACAGCCGGCTCGCTGCCCGCGGACACATGGCCGAGCTGCGATAGCGGGACGGCGCCATTGGGCGTCTGGATCGGCAGATTGGCGATCCGGCCAAGATCCGTGCGTTCGGCTTCATTCAGGCGAAGAACCACGTCCAGCGCCAGGTCGCGATCGCGGAAGCTGGTCGTCCCTGCACCGCCGATCGCCGTCTGCAACGATTGCTGGACCGCCTGTGTCGACAGGCCCAATGCCCGGACCTTGTCCTGGTCCAGATCGACGCGGATGGCCTTCAACGGTTCGCCCCGATCACTGTTCACGTCGCGCGCATGGCTGTCCGCCCGGATCAGGGCCTCCAGCTTGTCCGCCACGGGAATAATCTGCGCCAGTGCCGGTCCCGCCACGCGATATTGCAAAGGCTGACCGACGGATGGGCCATTTTCCAGACGGCTGACCCGCCCCCGCGCCTCTGGGAAATGGGTGGCGAACAGGCCCTGAATATGGCCGATCACCGCTTCGCGCGCCTCTTCATCCCGCGTCTGCAGGACCAGTTCGGCCAGCGTGATGTCGGGTGTCTGGACGTTGAGGGGGAGATAGAAGCGCGGCGATCCACCCCCGACATAGGATGTGACGGACAATATCCGCTTGTCGGTCGCCAGCAGCCTCTCCATCCGCGCCGCCACGGCCTGGGTCTGGGCGAAGCTGGCATTTTGCGACAATTGCAGGTCGACCACCAGTTCGGGCCGGTCGGACGCGGGAAAGAACTGGCGTGGCACGCCGATCTGGAACAGCAGCATCGACGCGATGAACATGGTCAGCGCCAGACCCACCACCGCCTTGCGCCGTTCCAGGCATCGGTCGAGCAGTCGCCGGAACCAGCCGTAGAAACGGCCCTCATATTGCTCCTCGGGCTCACCCGCATCGTCGCGCGCATCGGCCCGCTGCGGCAGCAGATGATAGGCGATGAAGGGCGTGAAGATGACCGCGACGATCCATGAAAGGATCAGCGAGATGGCGATCACCTGGAACAGCGAGATCACATATTCGCTGGCCGTCGCCTTGGACATGGCGATCGGCAGGAAGCCCGCAACGGTAATCAGCGTGCCGACCAGCATCGGCACGGCTGTCACGCCATAGGCGCTGATCGCAGCCCTGGTGCGGGTCCACCCCGCCTCCAAATGGGTCGCAACCGCCTCGACCACGATGATCGCATCGTCGACCAGCAGGCCCAACGCAATGATCAGCGCGCCGAGCGAGATGCGCTGCAGGTCGATGTCCAGATAGAGCATCGAGACAAAGGTCATTGCCAGCACCAGCGGGATGCACAGGGCGACGACGATGCCGGGACGCCAGCCCAGCGACAGGAAGTTGACGGCCAGCACGATGACGATCGCCTCGACCAGCGAGGTCGCGAATTCACCGACGGATTCGTCCACCACATGGGTCTGGTCGGACACCGTGTGAATCTCGACGCCGACCGGCATCTCGGACTGGAGAGTGGCGACGACATGCTTGAGATCGCCCCCCAGGCGGGCGACATCGCCGTCCGATCGCAGGCTGATGCCGACACCCACGGCATCCCGAGCGCCAAAACGCATCTTGAAGGTGGCGGGGTCGACCGGCCTGCGCTCGACCGTCGCGATCGCGTCGAGCCGGATGCGCTTGCCATTGGCGACGATCGGTGTTGCGCCGATCGCCTCGACCGATCCGAAGGCGCCCGTCACCTGCATCCGCACCCGTTCGGCACCGGCCTCCACGATGCCCGATGCGGCAATGCCATTGGTCGTGTCGAGCGCGTCGGCTATCGCCTGCGCGGAAATGCCCGACATGGCGAGCCGGGCGCTGTCATAGGTCACATAAATGGCTTCATCCTGCGCACCGATGATCTGTGTCTTGGCGACATCGGGCAGCATCTGGATGCGGTCGCGCAGGGTCTCGGCATAGCGTTTGAGCACCGGATAGGAAAAACCGTCGCCGGTGATCGCATAGATATTGCCATAGGTGGTCCCGAACTCGTCGTTGAAGGACGGCCCGATCACAGCGTCAGGCAAATCGCCGCGATGGTCGGTCACGGTCTTGCGGACCGTGTACCAGATGCCGGGAACCGCGCTGCTCCTGGCGGTCGAGATCAGCGTCACGTTCAGCGTCGCCTGACCCGGCCTGGCCTTGCTCTTCACATAGTCGATCTCGGGGATATTTTCGGTCAGCACCGTCTCGATCGGCTTGATGACCTGCTCCGACATCTGTTCGGCGGTGGCACCGGGCCAGCCGACGCTGATCATCATCGTCTTGACGGTGAATTCGGGATCTTCCTTGCGGCCCAGTGCCATGTAGGAAAACAGGCCCGCGACCGCCGCCAGCACCAGCAGGAAGCCGACCATCTGCTGATGCGACAACGCCCAGCGCGACAGGTTCATGCCCTTCTGGTCCGCACTCATGATTGCGGCACCTGAACGACGCGCACCATCTCGCCCGCGCGCAGCAGATGGATGCCGGCGGTGACGATCGTCTCGCCGGGCCTCAGCCCCGATAGGATGGTCAGCATGTCGCCCTGGGCGCTTGCGATCTGCACGGCGCGCGGTTGCACCGTCATCGTCCGCCGATCCAGAATCCAGACCTGTGCCTGCTCATTTGCCTGTAGCACGGCCGTCAGCGGCACCCGGACGGCGGCCTTTGCCGTTTGATCTTCAACCCGCAATTCGGCGGTCTCTCCCATCCGCAGCGCTTGGTTTGGTGCGGCAATGGCAAAGCGGGCCGCGAATGTGCGCGTCGTCGGATCGGCTGCGCCGGCGATACTGCGCAATGTCGCCGGGTAACGCCGGTCGGGGCTGCTCCACAGGGTGACGCTGAAGCGCGACGCCCCCCTGATCCGCTCCACACTGCCTTCGGGCAGTGCCACGGCGATTTCCGGGTGCGCGGGATCGGCGAGCGTGATCACCGCCTGCCCGGCGCCCACCACCTCACCGACCTCGGCCTGAATCTGCGTGATCACGCCCGAGCGCGGCGCGGACAGAAGCGTGCGCCCCAATTGGGCGGATGCCGTACCGCGCTGGGCGGCTGCAGCCCGCAACTGCGCCTGCGCCTGGACTGCTGCGGCCTTTTGCTGATCGAATTCCGCTGGCGAGATGAAGCCTTGCTGCAACAAGGTGCGCGATCGTGCCAAGTCGGCCTGCTGCACTGCCGCGGCGGTCCGGGCCGAACCGCTTTGCGCCACGGCGCTGTCCAGCGCGCGCGCATAATCGGCATTGTCCAGCCGCAGCAGCATCTGGCCTGCGCGGACATGGCTGCCCGGATCGACGCTGCGCTCTACGATGCGGCCCGCCACCTCGAAGCCGATCTGGCTTTCGAAGGCGGACCGGATTTCCCCGGCATAACTGGCCTCGCTTGCGTGACCGGCGCCGACGCGCTGGACCGTCACCGCGCGCCGTTCATCCCTGGCGGGTGGCTCCGTGTGGCAGGCGGCGAGCAACAGCACCGCGATCGGTGCGACATGGGCAAAACGTGCCATTCCATCCCCGTGGAGAAAGGCCGCAAAAGCAGGCCGGTTCGTGCAAGGGCTTGGAAATGGAGGCGATCTGCAACAGCTCGATGGGGGCTATGTAACATCATGTAACAGCCCGCCTGAACCATGGCGCATCGATGCTGAACGGGATGCGCCATGGTTCAGCATGTTCAGCGCGGTCCGCCGCCTATAGTGCCCGAGCGAGAGGCCGAACCGCCATTGGGACCAGTGATGTCGCGCTGATAGGTTGCGGTGCCATCGCCGTTGGCAACGGCGCTGGTCGACCGTCCCCAACTCTTGCCGCTGTTGGTCACATGGCTGGTCGCACCGTGGAACTGGCCATCCTGCACCTGATATCCGCGCTGGCTGCTGAGGCCGCGTCCGTCATTGGTCTGGATATTCCGGCTCATGGCGGCCTGCCCGCCACCGCGCGAGGCCGCATAGTCCTGATGGAATCCGCGCCCGTTTGGTCCCTGAACGCTCCGGCTATGGCTGTGCTGGAAAGATCGGCTGCGGGCTTCGGCCGTCGATGTCGTGCCGGCGGCAGCCAGCGTCGAAAGGAAGGCAATGGCGAATTGGCGCTTGTTCATGGTGCATTCTCCTTCTCCGCATCAGCGAGAGCCGTGCGGGAAGGAACATGTCGGGCATCCGCATGAACCGCCTTGCCGCAGAATGTATCGAATATTTGCAGCCCCCACGGCATCGCGCGCCGCCGTTACAAACTGTAACTTGTCTTCATCCAGCCATCGGACATGGCACCTGTGGGGCCGCTATATGACCCATGCTCATTTCGGGCCTGACCAAGGAGAATGACATGAAATATCCGACGATCGCCCTGACGCTGGCGGCCCTGGCCGCAACCCAGGGCCCGACCGCCATGGCGCAGGATGCGTCCGCCAGGGCCAGGGACATCTTTGTCAAGGCGGATACAAATCAGGATGGCGCCCTGTCGCTGGAAGAATGGAAGGCCGCAGGCCGCCGCGAGCGTGGCTTCTCGATGATCGACGCCGACCGGGACGGTAAACTGACCCCGGAAGAATTGCGCGCTGCCGCTGCAAAATATGGCAAGTGATCGATCGTCCCCGGCCGCAGCGTGGCTGTTTCCGGGGACGCCCTGATCGCAGCCATATGCTGATGACGAAAGGAACGAGATGATGGCCCCGCCCCAGGCGTCCAATGGCATGGTCGCGATCGTCGAGGATGACTCCGGCATCCGCGACCTGGTAAAGCTGTTGCTGACCCGCGAGGGCTTCGATGTGCTGGCCTTTGAAGGCTCGGCCGGACTGGAGGCGGACGGCGTCCTGGAACGGCTCGATTGCCTGATCCTCGACCTGATGCTGCCGGGCGAGGACGGGCTGGAGATATGCCAGCGTCTGCGCGCGCGCTGGCCGCGCCTGCCGATCCTGATCGTCACTGCCAAGGATGATCCGATCGACCGGATCATCGGCCTGGAGATCGGCGCGGACGACTATCTGGCCAAGCCGTTCAACAAGCGCGAATTGCTGGCACGGCTACGCTCGATCATCCGGCGCACCCGCGACATCGCGACCGCCTCTGCCGAAGAAAGCGGCGACAATTTCCGCTTCGAAGGCTGGTTGCTGCGCCTGGGCGCCCGCGACCTCACCAACCCGGCAGGCGAACCGGTCGGCCTTACAACCAGCGAATTCGACCTGCTGCATGCGCTCGTTCTCCATCCCCGACGCATCCTCTCGCGCGAGTTGCTGATCGACTGGACGCGTGGCGGCCATGCCAGCCCGGTCGATCGCGTCATTGATGTGCAGATGAGCCGGTTGCGACGCAAACTGGGCGATGATCCACGCGAGCCGGCGATGATCCGCACGGTGCGCGGCGACGGCTATCTGTTCGCGCCAGCGGTGACGCGATGCTGAAATTGCGTCCGCTGCGTCTGCGGGACCGCATCGGACTGATCGTCCTGTTGCATCTTCTGGCGATGATCGCGGTGATCCTTCTGTTCCTGCAGCAGACGGACATGCGCAAGATCGCACCGCTTTACCGGGTTCCCGTTCCGGAAAAGGTTGCCCTCATTGTAACGGCCTTCGAGCGAACGCCGCCCAACACCCATGCCGACCTTGTCCGCGCCTTTTCCGATGCGACCCTGCGCGTCACCCTGCTCAAGGCGCTGCCAGCTGAAAATCCGGCATCGGCCACCCCGACGACCTTGGCCAGATATCGACAGGCCCTGGGCGGCCGCCCCTTCAGGATCGAGACACAGGGCGATATCGGCCCCGCCAATATCGACATGCGGCCAGCCGTCACCCTGAGCCCGGTGCGGGTATCGGTCGCATTGGCGGAGGGCAACGCCATCCGGGTCGAGCAGATGGTCGCCTGGCCCCTCACCAAGATCGTCAGCAATCTGATGCTCTTCCTGCTCACTGTGGCGATCGTCGACATCATCGTCATCCTCTGGCTCGCCTCGCAGACCACGCGCCCGGTCGAGCGACTTGCCCGCGCAGTGCGCGACGACCGGCTCGACCATTTGAAGCCGGGAGGACCACGGGAAATCATCGAACTGGGCGAAAGCTTCAGCCAGTTGCGCCAGCACCTGCGCGCGCTGCTCGATGAGCGAACCCGCATGCTCGCCGCCATCGCTCATGATTATCGCACCTATCTGACCCGGATGGATCTGCGCAGCGAGTTTATCGAGGATGAGGATCAGCGCCTGCTGGCGCAACAGGATATCGAGGAAATGCGTGCCCTGCTGAGCGACACCCTGACCTTCGCGCGCGAGTCCGCCGCGACCGATCTGGACATGGCGGTCTGTGATGTTCGCGCCGAATTGGCGCTTGTCGCCGCGGAACGGACCCAGCGCGACGAGCTGATCGACATCGCACCCTTGTCGCACCCGCTCCATGCCCATGTTTCCCACATCTCGTTGCAGCGCATGCTGGCCAACCTGCTCGACAATGCAGTTCGCTATGGTGGTGGCCTGGCACGCATCCGGGTGGAAAGCGACGCGTCCCATATCCGCATCCTGGTCGAGGATGATGGCCCCGGCGTGCCGCAGGGAAGCTTGCAGCGCCTGACCGAACCGTTTGAACGGGTCGAGAGTTCACGGGCCAGACAGACCGGCGGCGTCGGCCTGGGCCTGTCGATCGTGCAGGCGCTGACCCAGCGCTATCGCGGTGACCTCATGCTGGAGAATCGTCGGGAGGGTGGGTTTCGCGCGATATTGTCGCTCCGCAGGGCCGACACGGATTGATACACAAGCCCCGATCAGTTGATGCAAAACGGCGCGATAACGGGCTCCCATCACATGGAGTTCGATCATGTTCCATCCATCCGGCCGCCCCGTCATTGCCCTGCCCAAATTCCGCATCGGTTCCGTCCGGGCGAGCACCGGCCTTCTGCTCTTCATCGCCATGACCACGGCAATGGGCACGCCGGCCAAAGCACAGGCCGTGCGTCAGACGACCGTCATATCTGCGCCAAGGCTGGTGCAAAGCCGCACGGTCGTGGTCGACCGGGGACGCCCTGGCTGGTGGCGCGGCCATCCCGCCTTCGCTTATTATCATGGTCCCCGCCATGGCTATTATTTCGCGCCCGGCTTTGGCTATTATCCCGTGGCCCCGCGCTATGTGAACGTCGTCTGGCGGGTGGGCGGCACCTTGCCTGTTTCGATGCGCAACTATGTGGTCCTCAATCCCGCCGGCTTCGGCCTTGCCGTGGCGCCGGCCGGACATGTCTGGTGCTATGCGGGCACCAATTTCGTGCTGATCGCGCGGACATCCGGCGTCATCGTCCAATCCGTGGCCGGGGGGTGGTGACGGCCTCTTCCCAGGGTGTATCGCGCTGTGGCGTCACCAAGCCGCCCAATACCGAAAATGCGTGCCTTTCTATACCACTGGCGTCAGCAGCGCCTCTCCGCCGAACCAGGCATCCAGATTGGCGACCACCAGGTCGGCCATCGCCTTGCGGGTGTGGACGGTGGCGCTGCCCTGATGGGGTTGCAGCACGACATGGTCCATCGCGAACAGCGCTTCGGGCACATGCGGCTCGTGCGCGAACACATCCAGCCCCGCACCGGCGATGCGCCGGTCGGCCAGCCGCTCGACCATCGCCGTCTCGTCGATCACGCCGCCCCGGCTGATATTGACGATCACGCCATCCGGCCCGAGCGCGTCCAGCATCGCGCCGTCGACCAGCTTGGCCGCTTCCGGCCCGCCCGACGTGGCGACGATGACGACCTCGCTCTGGCGCGCAAAGTCGATCGCGTCGGCGACATAGCGATAGGCCGTGTCGGCCGCCGGCTTGCGGTTATGATAGAGGATCTCGCCTGCCACCGGCTCCAGCCGCTTTGCGATCGCCCGGCCGATCCGGCCCAGCCCCAATATACCGATGGTCGCGCCGGTCACCCGGCCCGCCAGCGCCGGCTTCTCGCCCCGCGCCCAGCCGCCCGGCCGCACCAGCCGGTCATTCGCCGCGATGTTGCGCACCGTCGCATAGAGAAGGCCGACGGCCAGGTCCGCGACATCGTCGGTCAGCACGTCGGGCGTGTTGGTGACGCGAATGCCTTTCGATCGCGCATGGTCGACATCGACCTTGTCATAGCCGACCGAGAATAGCCCGATCATCTCCAGCTTCGGCAGCGCGTCCATGATGGCGGCGGGCGCCCCGACCGATCCGAAGCTGCGATAGGTCGCGATGACGCGCTCGTCGGCCTCGCGCCATTCGATCCCCGATTGTTCGAGCGAGTCGAACCAGTCGTGGAGATGCTCGCCGTACGTCCGCACAGTTTCCGTGGCCTGGGCGCGGCCGCTCAGTTCGGCGTGCTCCATGAGCCAGAGGAACGCCGGCTCGATGATCGCCATGTCGGCGTCAAACAGAATCGGAAAGCCGACGGGTATGCTTGGCTCACCCGCCAATGCTCGGATGATCGATACCATGCTATCGGAATCCCTCGCGCTGAGATTCCGACGAACAATACCGTTATTTGGCAACCTGCGGGCAAAAGGTTCGGCGGATCGGTAACTTTCCGGGATGCATTGGGGCGCGCCGTCGGCGCGGATCACATGTAGAAGCTGTAACTGACCTGGGGTTTCTCGCTGACACTCACATATTTCATGATGTCGCCGATCTTCTTCGCGCATTCGAGCGTGATCGGGAGGCGCCCGTCCATCTGGGTGTTGTTCCAGTTCATCTTCGTCAGACCGAGGATTTCGTCGCAGAGGCTTTCGAGCGAAGAGTCCTGTTCATATACGGTGATTTTCAGAGGGCTCGGCACGTACTGCCCAGGATAGGTCTTGTAGAAATCGACCGTCCCGCGGGTATATAGAACGCCCTCCGTCTCCGAGATCGTCAGCAGTGTCCCCCGCTTCGGCGGATACTTCTTGTCGCTGAACAAACGGACGTCAGTGTCCGTGATCGCGACGAAATCCTTCGAGCGGATGCCCTTCTCCTCCAGCGCCCGTAGGAAGCCCTTGCGCTCGCCGTCGCGGAAACGGCTCGACTTGTGAATCACGATCCTGGCCGGCATGTGTTCCAATGCCCGGTCGTACTCATCAAGCGCGTCACGCAGGAGTTCGTAGGCCTGATCCTCGCTCAGGTATGGATGACGGTTCTTCTTATCGATCGACACTGGGGTCCCGCGCAGGATGATCCCATGCCCGAACTCATCAAAGACCTGTGCCAAGCTGGACGACACGGTCTCACCGTCACGGCTCTTGTAGAAACCAATACCGATGTAGCACGAGCGGAGCTTGGCTGTGTCCTCGACGAGCCGCCAAGGAATTGTTCGGTTGCCCTTGTAGTAAAGCGCCGTGCAGAAGTTCCATGCCTTCGTCGCGGGGTCCTGCTGTTCCCCGGCGAACTTGGTGATCAGGATGGTTTTCTCCCGCACCAGCTGAAGCGGCGTGCCGAGGTGCATGCACGTGGCTTTCAGTATCCGCCGGAAATTATGCTCGAGCTCGCTCTCATCCTTCTCGTCGCCAGTGGCCGAGATAGTCACGGAATCAAACATCTCGTTCGGCAATACGCAGACGATGACGTCAACCGACCTGTTCTCCGCCAGGAAGCGGATCTGCTCATAGTAGAGCTCAACAGCCCTCTCTACCCGGTCGGCGCGGGAGGCAAGCTTCACGATTCCGGTGATATCCGACTTCTTTAGTGTCCGCGTATACTGGGGCGAGTTGATCAGCCGGGTTAGGAAGCCGTAGCTCTGGTTCACCCCACCGAAGCCACGGAACAGGTTGAGAAGTTGCGATTCCTTCTTCCGTTCGATGCCGTCCCGGCACCTCTCGAGCCACTCGTCCAGCAGATCAATGCCCTCGCCTCGACCGACGACCCCGATTCTTAGTTCCGTCCTGCGCAATTCATCGCGCTTGTCATACACGCCCATGTGCTCGATCCCCGTACGCGGGCATATGTGGGTGCCGGTGCCGAACTCGAGCATAGGCTCCGCGAGCGTCGTCAGCCTCATGCCGCCATCCCTTCGTCGGTCGCATCGTCATCATAGTCGGCGATAGAGACGTCGCCTTCGTCAAGATCGTCATCGACCTCGTCGCCAACGTCGAATTCGACGAGCGTCCCGAAGCTCAACGGCGCCTCGTCCAAGCCGTCCTCACCGCTGGTGTTGGAGAGAAAGTAGGCGACGAAACGAACCGCGTTCCTGACGCTGAGATTCAGTTCAAGCCGCTTCTGCTTCGAGAGCAACTTGTCGTGCCAGTTCGAGCGCTTGAAGCCGTCATACGAATAATACCAGCTCGGCACGATTTGCGAGAACCAGGTCCCGCCCAAATTTGAAAACGTCAGATCGAAAGATAAGTGCTGGTGATGCGCGATCTTGTCAGGGTCCTTCTTCTGATACTTCACTACGTACACGGTGCGTGTCGCACTGGCCTTGCCGACCCAGGCCTCCTTGCGAAGCTCCTGCCCATCCTCGCCGGGCACGAAGAAGAAGAAGCCGTCCTTTGGATGCGAGCGCACGTTGCGCGCCTTCAGCATCTGCCGCGTCTCGGCCCACAGGAGTTGCTTGAGAATGTTCACGTTCTCGGGCTCGTCGGAGTCGGCCAGATCGGATATCTCCAGCCGTTCGATTGTGCCCTCGTCCACGATGCTGATCAGGCCGCTGGCCTCGATATCGGTGAACGAGAACAGCTTGTTGTTGTAACAAACCCATGCGTCCTTCGGCACGTCGTTCAGAAGGAGCGCCATCTTCACGACAGACCTTCGACTCTTTGCGTAGCCCTTGTAGTTCAGTTCCGCCTTGGCCTGCGCGATCACCGCCTTGTCGTCGATCGTCAGCTCCGCAACGTAGACTGCCTCGGGCAGCCGGATCTCCTGTAGGTTGGTTGTGATCGCAGTCGGCGCCTCAACCGTCTCCGATCTCATGCTGATGAAGGCATCCACCTCGCCGAGGATGTGCTTAAGCTCCGAGAGCACGCGCTCTTGCGCTGTGAGGCGCAGCCCGGTCACCATGCGGAGGATGTCGCTAAGGTCGATGATGTGCTTTGCGCAGTTGAACGAGAAATCCTCCGTCAGCAGGGCATTTACGGCGCTCTGACTGTAGGATGCCTGCTTCTTGCCCAGCATGAGTACGTATAGCTCGTCGAAGGTGTTATAATACGACCGGCTCATGAATTGCCCGATCGTGAACTTCACCTTCTCCAGCCCGGTGGTAGACGTGACCTGGAAAGCGACGCGGTCATGGTCATCGCCGAGGTCGATGCCGGGGAAGTTCTTCTGCTTCCGGTTGAGATTGATGAGGTGCGGCAGGTTGAATACCGACTTCAGGATCGGGATGAATGCATCTTCGAGCGCGAGGTTGATGTCGGTCCGCCCCTGCGCGGTCGCCAGTTCTACCTGTACGACAATACGGCTCACGACGTCGCGGAGCTGATTCTCAACCTCAAGCTGCCTCATACCGCGGCGCTCCTCCCAAGATGGCCCCATGGAGTATGGGAACGCACCAAGAACATTGCAAGCGGGCGATAGCTGATGACGGGCCTTTGAAGCTCGGAGAGCCTCCAACGCCCGCTCTCTGCTAAGCTCAGATGCCTCCGGGCGCTGAGCGAAGGGATGAACCCGGATCGCTTGGAGGCGGGCCACCGCATATTGAAAAAATGGTGACAAATCAGATGGTTGGCCTTTGCCGATCTCAGTATGCGCCAGCATTTTGGCGGGGTGATTATGGCCAAAAATCCATCACCCTATTGCGGCTTACACCACGGTATGGAAATGACTAGCGGGATCCGACCGACGTTTGCACCTTCTTTTCAGAGGGCTCGTAACACACTGTTATTATGTAGAAAAAATCGATCTTTTATAAGTCGATGTCGCGGAAGTATTAACCCTCTACCTTCCGACGCGATCGGTCCAGACTGTGGACTATCTCCAAATAATTTGGTCCGTAATGGATCCAATTTATTATAAACATAGGATGAAATAAATATATAAAATAAAACTCTAATATTATTTAGATACAACCTTTCACGTATACTCAATCATATATATTTTATCTCCGAAAAAAATTGCTCGTCTAGTTACATACAGCACATTTATAAATATATCCTTAGATTTCGCGCGCCGGGAGGCGTGATGGACTCCTTCAAAATAGCGTGTATTATGGCGATGCATCGAAAGGAGTATACCCATGTCGATCGATACCGAAGTTCGGCCGCCGGAAGCTAGCCCCGAAATCCGCACAGCCCTCCTGCGCGAACAGCCTCTGAATCCGGCGCTTCGCCGGCTGAAGGGTCGCGTTCTCGCCGAAGCGGAAGCAAGCGAAGTCATCACGAGCTATGACCGGATGCATCACCGGCACAATCGCTCCTAAGGACTTCCTCGCATGACCCCTGCCAGGATCACTTCGTTCCTGGTCAAGGTCGCGTCGCGTTGCAATCTCGATTGCGATTATTGCTACGTCTACCACCACGCCGACCAGAGCTGGCGCGCCATGCCTAAGCTCTTGTCGGCGGAGGATCGGTCTCGTTTCGCGACCCGACTAGGTGCGTATACCGCGCAAGCGGAAATCACGCATTGCGCGGTCGTGTTCCACGGCGGCGAACCTTTGCTTGCCGGAGCCGATGCGCTGGCGGCCTTTGCAGCGGAAATCCGTGCCGCGACGACGGCTAAGGTCGATGTCGGGCTCCAGACCAACGGATTGCTGCTCGATGATACCGCGCTCGATCATCTCGAGGCGGCCGACATCGGTGTTTCACTGAGCCTGGATGGTCCGCGCGCGGCGCAGGACAAGCATCGAACGACGCGCAAAGGGCGATCGAGCTTCGACAAGGTATTCGCTGCGCTGGAACGACTCAAGAAGCGCCCCAGGCTATTTGCAGGCGTCATCGCCGTCATCGATACCGCGACCTCGCCGGAGGATCTCTTCGCCTTCTTCGACGCGCATCATCCGCCGAAGCTCGATTTCCTGCTACCCGATGCCCACCATTTGCGTCTCCCACCGGGCCGCGCGCTCGATCCCTCGCTCTATGAGCGCTGGCTGATCCGCGCATTCGATCTGTGGCTCGATCAGTATCCGCATTTGCCGGTGCGAACCTTTGAAGCTTTGCTCGATGCCGTTTCCGGGCTGCCTTCCCGAACCGACGCATTTGGCTTCGGGGACGTCAGCCTGGTCTCGATTGAAACCGACGGAAGCTATCACGATCTCGACGTGCTCAAGGTGACCCAGGACGGAGCGACCAGCCTTGGCGGTTCGGTACGGGATACGCCGATCGCAGACATCGCGACCTCGCCCCGGATCGCAGCGCATCGCGCGCTGCTAAGCAAAGCAGGACTATGCCGCCAGTGCCAAGCCTGTACGATTGTCGAAATCTGCGGGGGCGGCTCACTCCCCCACCGCTTTGGCACCGACGGCTTCAATCATCCGACCGTTTATTGTCGTGAGATGCTCGCGCTGGTCGAACATGCGCGGGCCCGCCTCGCGGAACTGCTCTTGCCCTCGGATGATGCGGTGGATTCGGCCCTGCCCGCTCGCACCGACCTAGCAGCGTTCGACCTCGCGGAGAGCGCCACGGCGATGATGGACGATCTCTGTGCCGGCGCGCGGTCAGCCGCGCGTGACGCGCTGTTGGGGACGGTCCGCGAGTTGCGCGCCACCCATCCCGAACTCGGTCCGGCGATCGCGGCGTTCGACGCGCTGTCCCTCTCCGAGCAGGAAGAACTGGCGAGTGCTCCGGGCGCCATCGCGTGGCGGCACACGCTCGACATTCAAACCGCCGCCTATGAAGTTCAGGCCGTCGACGGCGCAGCCATCCAAGCCGACGCATCCTATCTGCAGGACTTGCTTGCCCAGCCATCACGCGATGGTTCCGGCTTTCAGATCGGTTTCCCCGATCCCTGGCTTCGCATTCCCTTTGGCGAGGCAATCTATTTTGAGGATGAGGCGACCACGGCCAGGGTCAAGCCGATCGTCGAGGAAGCGCTACAGATTATCGAGCGCTGGCGGCCCGCAATGGCACGCGAGATGCGACTGGCCTGTCGGGCTGTCCAGTTCATCCGCGATCCGCTTGCGCATCCCGACAAGATCGTCTCGTTCAGCGACAACTCGGTGCCGGGCGCCCTCTATGTGTCGGTCCTGCAGGGCGATGATCCGATCGACGCGTACGATCTCGCCGACTCGTTGTTGCACGAGCACCGACACCAGAAACTCTATCTGCTGGAGCGGTGTGCGCCGACCGTTGCTTCCACCGCGGCGCTGGTCTCCTCGCCATGGCGTGAGGATCTTCGCCCGCCCTCGGGCCTGCTCCATGCGGTGTTCGTCTTTGTCGAACTGCGGCGCTTCTGGCTTCATGTCCGGGACGAAGGGCCTGCCCGCCTCCACAATCGCGCGATCAATCAGCTCCGCGACACCGAGGACAATCTTCGCGATGCGTTCGTGACCCTCGATAGCTGCCCGCTGACTCCATTAGGACGCGAATTGGTTGCCGTCCTTAAAACGTCTGCCGAATGCGAACTGGCCTGATGTCAGATAACGTGATCACCCTTCCTTTTGACCGACTCCCGGGATCGGCGGCCGAGCGTCATGCGACGCTGCGCGACTATTTTTGCGACAAGGATGCCAGCGCCGAACGGACCACCGGCGGCTGGGAGTTGACGCTCGGTTGGCCCAATGATGCCGCGCGGCATGTCGATCCCAAATTGGCCGACGGACTCGCGTGGTGGGATCAGAGCCTGGAGCGCTCGGGTATGGCGCTCTCTATACGCCGTAGTGGTCGTATTCTGAGCGCGCTCTACGATAGCTGGACGCTTCTCAGCTGGAGCGAATGGGTGGAGCGGGCCGGCCCACAGGCTGCTGCGCCGATCGTGGTACTCCATGTCGACGATCACCGCGACCTCGGCGCGCCGCGGCTGTTCGTGGAGCCGGCGGGTTGGCGCGATCCCCTGACCGGTCATCTCGTTGACTTTGCCCAGCCCGACAGCGTGGCAAGTGCGATACGAAGCGGCGCCATCGGCATGGGCAGTTTTCTGACGCCGTTTCTGCACGCTTTTCCGAACGCCGAGGTTCGCCACCTTTGCCAGCCGCCGAAGGCGGTCGACACCAGAGACTTCCAGGTCAAGCTGATCGAGGAGCAGGACACGCTGCTCAACCCTGGCGCGTTGCGCCCCGCTGTCGATCTCGTCCCGGTCGCGCGCGAGACCGGTCCGGGGCGATATCGCGTCACCCCTGACCTTGGCGATTGGCTGCAAGGGATCGGCCCTGGGCCGGTTCTGCTCCACATCGACATGGACTATTTCAACAATCGCTACGATGGCGACAGCGACTGGCTCGACCGGCGGCGAAAACTCGACCCTCCGCTGGCATCGGTGCTCGAGAAAATCGATGCGCTCGCCGATGCGCTGCAAGGCGCCGGGCTCGCGTCGCGCATCGAAGATGTCGTGATTGCCTATTCGCCGGGCTTCTTCCCCGGCGAATTTTGGCGTGCGGCGGACGAGCGTTTGCGCGCGGCCTTTGCGCGGCTAAATGTCCGCTAAGCCCTCATCCGCTAAGCAGAAGCGACGGCGCCGGCCGGCCAGCCCGACACCGAAGCCGCCTCCGGTCGTTGCGCATTCGCCGCTCGGGCCGATCGATCCGGGGCTAGTGCGATTGGTTCCGAGCCGGGGCACGACTAAACGCGGCGGAGGCCCGGGTGGCGAAGCCTGGGTTATCGAGGCTTGCGGCGAGCGCGCCGGAACAGTCTTCATCAACCTGATCGAAGAACCCCCGATCGGAAAACATGCCTCGCTCCAGATTTTTCTGAATCGGGAAAGCCAGGGGCGTCAGATCGGCCGCCTCGCGTATCGTAAGGCGTGCGAGGCCAGCCAATATGATGTGATCTACGCCCATATGCGCAAATCCAACATCGCTTCGCGGCGCGCCGCTGAAGAAGCCGGCTTCGCGGACGTGACGCCGGTGGGTCACTCCCAGTTGATCATGAAGCATGTTGGTAAGGGGAGGTCGCCGTCCGGAGGCTGACCGCGACCGCACCGGAATTCTGAAAGGTCCGAATGCGCGCCTATATCGTCATGCCCTGCCTCAATGAGGAACGCGAGCTGGTAGCGACTTGCGCGTCATTGGGCTTTGGTCCGGGCGTGGCGACGGACAATCCGGACGGCACGCTGGTCCTTGTCGACAATGGATCGACGGACCGTACGCCGGAGCTCATGCACCACATCCGGCAAGGCTCGCCACCCGGTGCTGTGGAACTCGCGCATGAACCCGAGCGCGGCTACGTGCCCCCGCGTCGGCGCGGCATCGATCTCGTCGCGCAGTTGGCGCTCGAGAAAGGGCTGGTCGCCGAGGATGTCCTGATCCTGCAAGCGGACGCCGACACACAATATCAGCCCGGCTATGTTGCCGAGATGCGCGCGGCCGGCGAGACGGCGGGCCCGCAGACGCTCCTCGAAGGACGAGCGGAGGCCCCTCCCGAGTTCGCGCTTGAGCACCCGGGATATCAGGCGCTTTGCGAACAGGTGAGCGCCTCGGTTCGCACGCTCTGCGTCGCCGAAGCGGATGATGTCGTCGTCGATGACAAAATCTGCGCCTTCCGCCTCGCTGACTATCGCGTCTGGGGCGGACATGTGAGGGAGTATGAGCCCCAAGGTCAGGAGATCCAAGCCGAAACCTCGCGCCTGTTTCTGAGGGCCAGGTCTTACGGAGCCAGGAAAATCATGGCCGAAGGGGCGGTGGCGCAACCTTCGCGCCGGAAGTTATACGAGAGCCCAGGGCTCTATTTCGCGACCACTGGGTTCCCACACGGCGCCGAATGGGTGGCACGGTGGCGCCGCGACTATGCGGGGATCGACAGTTTCGAAGCATTGCATCAATCACATCCCCTAGTCCAAGACGCGATATTGCTCCGCCAATGCCATGACCTGATCCTATTTGGTGTCTTGCCACTATGGGTCGGTCACGCGCTTGGGAGCCTGGCTACGACCGACGCACTGGGAGCAAGGTTGGCACCCTTATTGAGGCTCTTGCCGCCATTGACGCGCGACCAGCTACACCACACACCCGGGCTTGTTCTCCACACAGCGTTGCAATTGATCGATATGCAATTGCCGCAACTGAAGAGCTACCTGGCGGAAAATACAAACCTTGGCTGATGGTGCCTGGCGGCCGTTCCGCTTCTCAGAATAGGGCGAAAGGCGATGGCTCGCTGTGGTCGCTACGCGTCCCCTCTTTGATCAAAACGCAGCATTTGAGATCAACTGCCGGGCGCTCGCCTCACGGGTCGCCGATCCGAAATCTTAGTGCTGAAGTGAAGGAAGGACAGGCCGGGCGCCACTAGCTTTTTGGATTAGCGCGTCACCCGGCCTGCCCTTCCTTCACAGCAAGCTAACAGGACACTGGCTAAGCCAAGACCTAAGCTGCAGCTGTGTCGGCCCAGGCTGATGCTGGGGAGCGTCGCATTGGTGAGGACGTTGGCCAGGATCGAGTAATAGGGCGGCCAGTGCTTGAACCGCTGGGGCACGTAGCGGACGACGTCGTAGCGAATGCCGCGCGCGGCCATCCAGGCGGCGATCATCCGCTGGTACGCGTAGGTGTCCGGCTTCTCGGCGCCGGGATCGGCGGTCAGGACGAGATCCGGGGCCTCGCCGCGCGCCTCGAGTTCGACGAGCAGCGCCGTCGAATCCACGCCGATGCCATAAGCGAGAACGACGGGGGGTGGGGCGCTGACCATGATCGTGTCGATCGGTCTGTGGGGAGTGCTCATGGGGAACCTCGAACTGGCAGGTGGACATCGACCGCTACCCAATCCGCCCCCCCCTCCCCTCTAATCGCTGACCGTCGGGTTCGGGGTTTCAGTCGCCTCCGAGGACAGCGGAAGCATCGGGTGCTGCGCGGGCGGCGCCTTGGGGTAAGGCAGGCGCGAAAGCGTGCGGCCTCGGCGGTGCGCCTCGCGGGTGAGTTCGAAGCAATAGGCGAACAAGCCGGCCTGCCGGTGGGCCAGAAGATGACGCTCGCGCTGCAGGCGCTGAAGCCACGCACGCGGCTCCTCGCGGGCACCCGGCTTCGGGGCGCCGAGCGTGATGAACTGGTCGACCGCACCGGCATGCCCCTGCTCGCCCATAGCCACCGATCGTGCCCGTCGAGGTCGACCACCGCGAGCGCGAGGCAGCGCGAGCCGGCGTAGGGGTTCGAATTGAGCGGATCGCCGGGGAAACCGGCGAGCGACCAGAACCGCCAACCGAGTGGAGGTGGATCATCGACAGCGACGACGATGTCCCAGCGGCCAGATTTGACCTCAATGGTGGTCATTTGGGCGCCTTTCGGGCCGAAATTGCCATCAGCTCCGAGAAACGATCCATTATGGATGAACCGTTCGGGAAGAGGTTCGCTAGGCCGTGCCGCTCCTAAGGCTTGTGGGGATTTAGGATTCCCATTTTCCAGCAGATGTGATTCACACTGCGGATGGATCGCTTTGTACTGACCGACGCCCAATGGGCGAAGATTGAGCCGCACTGTTTGGGGAAGATCAGCGATCCCGGACGCAGCGGTAGGAACAATCGGCTATTTATGGAGTACGGTGTTCCGGCGTTTCCGTGACTGGCGCGAAGCGGACGTTTTCAAGCGGATTTTTGATGCTTTGACGCATGAGCCTGACATGGAATACGCCATGATCGATGCCACCATCGTCAAGGTTCATCGTCATGGGCAAGGCGCAAACGTATGGCCCGCCCCGTCGGCAAGCGGTTTGTTTCTGACGATCTGAGCAGTCTGCGAAAACGTATCCGGCCTTTGGGCATGATGCCGTTGGCCAAGATGGAGATCCGCGCGTCCTGGTCCTCATAAAGGGGCCGGCATCGAAGTGCCATTTTGCGCCATAGGGTTCCAAGACACCGGTCGACTGTCAGGCCATCTTCTTCTCACCTCCCGCAGACATCATGCAGCGGATGCCAAAGGCATCGGCCGATCTCGTTCACGCCGCCAGCAATGTGGGTTCGTAGGTCCGTCCGTGGCGCAGAAGTGCCCAGACGATCCGCGCCATTTTGGCCGCAAGAGCGACGACGACGGTGTTTTGATGCGCTCGCGAGAGCAGGCCGCGCACCCATGCGCCCAGACGTGTATCGCTCTTGCTCATCGTCGGCAGCGACGAACGTGCACCCTGGATAAGGATCTTACGCAGGTATCGGCTGCCGCGTTTGGTAATGCCGAGCAACCGAGGTTTGCCGCCGGTGGTGGCCTGACGCGGGACCAGGCCCAACCATGCAGCAAGATCGCGACCACGCGCAAAGGTCCGGGCATCGCCGACGGCAGCGACCAGTGCAGTCGCGTTGAGGGCGCCAATGCCGGGAATGGTCAGCAGGCGCTGCGTTCGCTCGTCGGTCAGCGCTGCTTGCGCGAACTCGGCATCGAGGTCCGCAATCCTCTCGTCAAGCGCTATCCAGCGGGCGCGCATGTCCGCGACGAGCCGATGAATGCGAAACCCCAGAACGGGTTCTTCGGCTTCGAGCATCTCGCCGAGCCGAACCGCGAGCTTCGCACGCCCTTGCGGGACGATATGCCCGCGCTCGAGGAGCAAACTCCTGATCTGGTTCATCAGTGAGGTCCGCTCGCCGACGAGCTGGTCGCGAATCCGGTGCAGTGTCTGCATGTCCAACTGCTCCTGGCTCTTCAGCTCCACGAACCGCATAGTCGGCCGTGTCGCCGCCTCTGCGATAGCTTCGGCATCGCGATCGTCGTTCTTCTGGGCCTTCACGTATGGACGGACATATTCCGGCGACATCAACCGGACGGTATGTCCATGCGCTACCAGCGCACGGCCCATATGGTGGGCACCGCAACAGGCCTCCATCGCCACAACGCATGGCGCGAGTGACCCTGCAAAGGCGATGACCGTCTCACGTCGCATACGCCTGCGAACGACAACCCTACCGGTGCCGTCCAGCCCCACCACGCTGCAGCTGTTCTTGCCGAGGTCGATCCCCAGAACTGAAACTTCCATGACCTTCTCCTTCCTCAAACGATCCGATGTCGGTTAAGCAACAACGGTTCGGTTAAGGGGCGGGCCATCCATAAAGGGGGACTTCGGGCCAGGCCATTGGCCGCTCTAAAGGCGGCATGACGACCAAGATACTGGCGCTCACTGATGCCTTGGGCAACCTGGTGCGCTTCCGTCTGATGCCAGGCAATCGCTTCGATAGCGTCGGTGTTGCGCCGTTGATCGAAGGCGTGGAGTTTGGCGCATTGCTTGCCGACAAGGCTTTCGACAACAACGACATCATTACCGATCTCAACGAACGCGGGGCCGGGATCGTTATCTCTCAGCATCCGCGCCGTGCCATACCCATCCCGCTTGACGCCGAAATGTACAAATGGCGGCACCTGATCGAGAACTTCTTCTGCAAACTCAAAGAGTTCAAACGCATCGCCATGCGCGCCTGCAAAACCGACAGCAGCTTCGAGGCCATCATCTACCTCGCCGCAGCCGTCATCAACTCTCGATGAATCCCCACGGGCCTAAAAATGGGGCGCCTGGCCGCCGCGATGTCCTCGGCCTCGGCGCGGGTCGGTAGACGCGGTGGCCAACCTTTCACAAACCGGAGACCGAAGGGCATTGCGCCCTCGAGCCTGCGCCGTTCGCGCTGATCGGCCTTGGCGCGCATGATGTCCGATTGGAGCGCGGTCGGAAGTAGCCGGGGCGCGACATCGGCAAGCCAGCGCGCCGGCTGAAAGGGAAAGGTCGAGCGCGCTTCAATACCGACCAGCTCCCGGTAGATTTGGGCATTGGACGGCGCGGCAGCGGAGGCTTTGAGGTCATGAAGCGACGCGAAGATGCAATAGCGGCACGAAAGTCGCGTCGATCCCCAGATCGTGTAGGCCTCGTGAAGCGGAATGCCGAGGACGTCGTGTGCCAGATAGACGTCGTCGCTCGTCCAGTCCGCGATCGGATACCACAAGGTCATCCGCGTGCCGTGACGATTGCCGGCCTTGGCGTAGCGCAGGTCCGCCTTGGCGACGGGCGTCGAAGCCCGGTTGTGGCTCTCGTCGCGACGAAGGCCCAGGACAGATATGATTTGCTGCCCCTGCAGCATCCGGGCGATGGTCGGACCGATCACCGCCGACTTCATTTCGGACTGGCAGAAGCGGAGCGAGGCGGACGACCAGGGACCGATCAGGTTGTAGGTCTCGAACGCCTCGTACCGGCGCTTGCCGCTTTCGAAGCGCTGGTTCCATCGATCGATGAGGTCGCCCGCCGCGCGGCGCACGACGGTCAACGGTATGCCGGCCGAGGCTGCGAGCCGATCGACGATCGCCGGGGTCGCTGCCCATTCCGCGCGGCCGAGATCGGAGTGGATCGCGATGCGGCGATCTCGAGGGTGACCGAGAAGGTCGAGATAGAGGTTCACCGCGAACATCGCGGCGCTCGAATCCTTGCCGCCCGACAGGTTGAAGACAACTCAGGCGCCGGCGACGAGAGCGGCGACGATCTCTGGGCTGATGGCAAGTATGGGAAGCTGCGGCGCGACGTTGGCCGCGGCAGTTCGCGAATGATGGATCATGTGGGACTCCCACAGGTGATGGCGGGCGTGCGATCAGGCGAACAGCCGGTCCGACCGGCCGACGGGGGGCGACAAGCGAAGGTCGTTCCGCAGCTTGGCGGCGAAGCGATCCGGCGTGAGCAGGTCGGTCACCGACGCGAAATGATTGCGCTGGCCACAATAGTCGGTGCGGCCGTTGACCCGGCGGTAAAGTACTTCACGACCGTGGCCGAGCCCACCGAGCGACAACTGGACATAGGCTTCTTCGCCGTGCAGCGTGACCTCGCCAGATACCGCCGGCCCGCCCTTGTTGGAGCGGACCTCGAAGCTCTCAGCTTCCAGCCCCAAGGCTTCGGCAAGCCGGCGCAGCGCGCTGCGTCCCTCGCTATGGAAGGTGCGCTTCGCGGCCTCGTCATAGGCGACGCCCCGATAGGCGAGCGTTCGCAGAACCGGATGACGCCGGATTTCGGCAATCTCATCCACGCAGGCGCGGCGCAGTGCGATGGTGCCGGGCCGGGCGTCGCAGATCGCACCGAGATGGCGCACGAGCAGCACCACGGCCGCATCGAGTTCAGGATCCTTGCCGGCGTTTCGGCAGTCGGTGATCGCCGCGCCGATCGCGTGCAGCCCAGCAGCGATAGTGGTGAGCGCGCTGGGATCGAGCGCCTGCTGATGGCGCATCGCAACGTCGTAGTTCATGGGGAAGGCCTCCGGTCTCAAGCGCAAATCCGCTCGGCCAGCCCCTCCCCTCTCTTCTCTCTCAGCCTCGGCGATGGCCTCGGTAGAGATCAGCCGCCCATTGCTCGATCCAGGGAGCGGTGATCTCATCATGATCGAGCTCTCCGGTCTTGATGAGCTCACGGATTTCTGCGCGCGCCTGTGCGATTGCCGCTTCCCAAGGATCGCTGGGCTGCGGGTCCAGGACCTGCCGCGCTGCATGAGGCAGACGCCGGGCCGTCTTGGCGAGGCGCGCGTCCTGTGCGCGCACCCATCGCTCGAGATGGTCGGCGACAAAGGCATCCGACTTGGAGATGCCACCGCAATGGGCGGCGCGCCGTGCGCCCACGCCGTAGGCTTGGCTATCTATCGAGGCGATTCGGTGTGCGAATGGAAGGAGGTAGGGCAACGCCGTGCCCTTGACGCCGAAGGCGTGCAACCGGACGCCGGCCGGTAGGATCTGGTCGAGATGATCGACGACGGCGGCGAGACCTTCAGGCCCGTGGATGTCGCGCCGGCACATGCTCCCGATGCCGATCAGCGCGCCGGGTTTGATGGAGCGCCACAGAGCATCGACGCAGCGTTCATAGTCGGTCGGTCGGCGACCCTGGATGACTGGCATCAGCGTGTCGGCAATGCCCTGGTCCTCGGCGAGGCGTCGACAATCAAGATTGGCGCGGATGGTGCGCGCCAAACGGTCGTCGACCTCGTCGCGGTCGCGAGCGATCTCGGCCTCGACACAATAGTCGGCACTCGCCCACCAGCGAAACGGATAGGCTGCAGCCAGCGCCACATAGTCGGCGAGCGACCAGGGGAAGCCGCCGTATTGCGCCGCCGCGACGAACCCAGCCGAATCCAGGCACAGAGCTTCGAGACCACGGGCATTCTGCAATTGCCCGAGCCCCCAACCTGCCCATTCGCGCCATCCCCTACGCGTCGACCAGCGTGAAAGGCCGTCGGCGGAAATGAGCGCCGGGCGGCGGAGTGTGCACGCGCGATCGAGGATCGGCCCTTGACTGAGATGCGGCAAACCGATGATGATCTCGATCGACATTGCGGGGCGCTCCCTTGCGCGCAGCCGGGTTTGACCGCGCCTCTTGTTCTCATTACGTTCCGACAGAATGAGCGACCTCTTCGCCTTCGATCGCCGGGACGCGGAGCTTGACGATGGAGCGGTGCTGCTCGCCGGTTTCGCGCTTCCGGTCGCGGACACACTGGTGAGCGCGATTGAGGAGATCGCTGCGATCGCTCCCTTTCGCCATCTCGAGACCCCGGGTGGGGGGCGCATGTCGGTGGCGATGACCAATGCCGGTCGGTTGGGTTGGATCTCGAACCGTCGCGGCTATCGATATGGGGAGGCCGACCCGCTAAGCGGGCAAGCGTGGCCATCGATGCCAGCGGCGTTCGTCGATCTGGCGAGCAGAGCTGCGGCAACGGCAGGGTTCGACGGATTTGCGCCGGAGGCCTGTCTCATCAATCGCTATGAGCCGGGCGCGAAGCTCTCGCTCCATCAGGACCGGGATGAGCGCAACCTCGATCAGCCGATCGTGTCGGTGTCCCTCGGTGTGGATGCGACATTCCTGTGGGGCGGCCAGCGCCGCAGAGACCGGCCGCGCCGGATCACCGTGCGTCATGGCGACGTGGTCGTTTGGGGCGGAGCGGCCAGGTTGACCTACCATGGCGTGGATACGCTCAGGCACAGCGAACACGCGCTGACTGGGGCGTTGCGGTACAATCTGACGTTTCGACGGGCAGCCTGAACGCCAGCGCAGCAGCAGTTGACGGCGCCCGTTGTTCATGATATGTTCCGTATCGCAGGAGGATTGCCATGCGAACGTCGACTTTTCGGAACCGGTTTGACCTCGACATCGCGCTGCGCGATGCGGCGCTCGACGAGTTGAACCGACCGACGCGGCGCATGATCGCCAATGCCGCGATCGGGATGGACGTCGAGGACGCCTATTACTCAGTCCGTGAGCTGAGGGAGGCAGTGAGCTGGGTCCACGAAGGCGTGCCCGCTGCAAAGGCAAAGCTGTCTGCAATCCTTGCTAGCGATGGATCGGACGATTTTCAACGCTGCGTCTATTTCTGCCTCGCGGGACGCGGGGTGGTCGCGATGCTCGACGATCTCGAGTGGCTCGAAGATCTGCTGGAGCGACGCGGCCGTGTCGCGGGCGAACAAAAGCGCCTCGGCGAGACGCGGATGCCGCTCACGAACCCCTATGTGGCGGACGCGCCGGATGGCCCGTTGATTTCGTTCGACAGCACGTTCGAACAGGGACCCTCCTGGTGGGCCGATCCATCGCTAACGGCCTGACGGGCGGCGTTCGCATGCAAGGCGCTCACCGCCCCGCCATCGTGACGGATCGATCCAGGTGCCCCTGAACGCCCCTGCCCGGCTGGCTTTTGCCTGAGCGAAAGCGGCGCTGTAGCGCGAGGCGCGCTGCGGGTCCGCCCGAAGATACTGTGTTGCGGGAACAGCGAGGCCGGCCCGGATCAGGCGCTCGCCGAGATCAGCGCCGTCGACGGTGACGATGGCGACTGGCCGACCATAGGAACTGGTTGGAGTAAGGCGGATGGTGGCTGTCTTGTCGCGCAACGCCCTCGCGGAGAAGTCCTGCGCGGCCTTGCCGCACTCCCAGCAGCCAGATGCCATCTGGCAAAGCTGGCGCCGCTCGAAGGCATCGACGCCCAGCAGCCGAAAGTCGACCGCGACCGTGTCACCATCGAGCGCACGCGTCTTCGCATCGAATGTTTGTGTTTCCGCCGGCGAACAGGCCGCAGCAATCGCGAGGGCGGCCAGACGAGTTGCGAATGCGCGCGGCATCAAGAAACCATCTCCACCACGACATGATCGTCGAATGCCGGCGACGTCGACACCCGAAAGGGTTGCAGCGGATTGCCAGTCAGAACGATACTGACGCGGCCAGGGCGTTCGTCGAACAGCCGGGAAGCAACGCGATCAGCATTCTCACGGCTGCAGAGCAGCAGCCGCTTTGGCGACAGGGCGGACATCGGGACGGACATGACTGATCCTCTTCGAGCTGCATGATACCGTGACGTCGGCTCAGGCAAAGATCGTCTTGTGGACCTTGGTGACGGGGACGATGTCCCAGCGGCTCTGCATGAAGTTCCGGATCCGGTAGCGACCGTGTCCGTCCGGATCGCGGAAGCTGAGACGTCTGCCCCGGCGCTCGACAATGAACTCCTGCCCGGTATGGCCGTCGGTGAAGGAAAGTGGCTCCGCGAACCTGACGCGATCGCCGTCGGCAACCTTGCGGCTGCGGCGGGCCAGGTTCTCGGAACATCGCCGGCGCCAGTCGAGGGCGAACTCCTTGTCGGTTGGCGTAAGCAGATCGAGAATATGCTTGGGGCACTCTGCCGCATTCGGCCCCATGCTCTCGGTCATATCCTTGTATCCGAACTGCTCGCCGGTTGTGCTGCGATGATTCCAGGCGAGCAGGCAGACTACCGCGAACACGTCGCCGCCGATTCCGTTGGTCATTACCTGAACCGCGGCATAGTAGGTGCGGTTCTTGGGGCATGATGACGCGAGCACCCGAAGGCCAGCCGTGCCCCCGTCGACCGACCGGCTATAGGTGAACTGGTCATCGAGATAGGCTTTGGCCGAGGTATGTCCGCCCATCGAGCGGAAGGGCATTGTGAGCCATCCCATGGATCGTCTCCTTGTTTTATCGATGAAGAGGCTCAGGCGGCCTCGGCGAGCGGTTCGATGTCAGCGGCTACGACATGGTCGGGCGCCGCGTCAGGCGAGCTATCGCTAAAGCCGAGCAGGTAGTTGAACGCCTGTTCGGCCTTCGACGCGGCGTGAATGATGGCCGTCTTGTCGAAGCGCAGAATCCCCAACCAGTGGGCGACATAGCTGGCATGATTGTCATGCAGCTCGTTCGGCAGCCCGAGATGGGCGCACACGAGACCGCTGCCGATCTCGGCGACGAGTTCCTCGAAGGCGTAGGCCTTGTCGCCAAACCGTTTGCCGAAGGTCCGCGCGAGGCGTGCGGTCCCGCCAGACCAGTGCGTCGTCTCATGTGCGCGGACCGACGCATAATGATCCATCGACTTGAACGACCGCGGGTGCGGCATCTGGATGTAATCGAGGGTTGGCTGGAAGAAGGCACGATCGCCGCCGTGGCGGACGTCGGCGGGGATCGCGTCGAAGAACGCGTCGATCCCCGACTGCCGGATCGAAGGGTCAATCGGCGCGGGATCCTCGGCCGCCGGATAATAATAGGCGGGAAGACCGTCGATCTGATCCGCATTGAAAACGATGTAGTGGCGCAGGAAGCGGATGTTCTTCGTGCTTTCGGCACCGGTCACCGGGTTCGCTTCGGTCTTCTTGAAGCTCGAATAATAGACCGATAGCGATCCGTGTTCACCGCGACGGACAACCCCGCCAAGTGCCTCGGCCTGGCGATAGGTCATCCAGTAGCGCGACCGACAGCCGTTGGCGTCGGCGATCGCCCAGAGGTACACGGTGTTGATGCCGGTGTACGGCGTGCCGCAATGCCGCAGGGGCCGGCCTCCAGCGCCCGTCACCCGCCAAGGACGGCTCCAAGGGAGGACGCCTTCTTCCAGTTTGCGGATGATGAGATTGGTGATCTCGGCCGCGACATCGCGGCTTGGCTTTTGGTTGGGGCGCATGGGACAACTCCGATCGCGAGGTCGAAAGAGACCGTCGGCGCGACGCGCGCACCGACGGTCGATCTGGTCTTGTCGGTGAAGTCGGGACCGCCGCGCGGGCTGCCCCGACACCGGGTTGGTCAGGCGGCGATTGCCTCATCGGCGTCGACCGGCGCGACCAAGTCATCGCTTGTCTCGGCGTCCTCGGCCCCGGCCATGCCGTCGTCCGAAGCACCGCCATCATCGCCTTCGGTGGGATCTGCGGGGGCCGTGTTGTCGTGATCCAGGAAGCGCATGGCGTTCGGAACCCAGGCAAGGGCCGCCTCCTTGACCTCGGGCTCGACGATCGTCTCGCCGGCGAAGAGCTTCTGACAGCTCTCCGAGATCTCGGTCTTCTTGAGCGAGGCATGTCGGACCGTGAGGGCCGGTCCGCCGACGTCGGTCAGCAGGGTCAGAATGCTGCCCTTGTTCACCCGGTCGAAGAAGTTGTCCGAGGTGGGCCGCCACCAGCTTGCGACATCGATTTCGAGGATGGAGGCAAGGCGGTTCTGGAGCGGGATTTGCTCGTTCGACATCCCGGGTTTCGCCTCGAGCGACAGCGCGACGATATAGGCGAGCCAGTTCGCCTTGCTGTCGTCGTCGAGCGCGCGGAACGCCTCAAACCGCTCGACCTCGTTGTCGCGCTCTGTCCATGTCGCATCGAGCCCGTCGTGCGCCTCCGCGAGATATTCGCGCGCGCGCGAAGTCGGCATGTCTCCCGTGACGGGATCCTGCGGGCCGCCCGCGCGGATCGTCGTGCCGTACCGGGTGGAGCTGGAGCTGTATCGGCTCGGCGAGGTCGTCCGCGCGTCGACCATGACGAACAGTGCATAGTCGAGTGCCAGGGCAGGCTGAGCGAGCAGGCAGGATGCGAGGATGTCGCGCCGCTGGATCGCGAGTTCATCGTAGAGGCGGGCGCTGAGCGGTTTGCCACCCGGTGCCACGGCCTCGGGACGATAGGTGGGCGCGGCCGGGCCGCTACCGCCGATGCGGAACCCACCGCTCGAATAGCGATCGGCACCATCATCACCCTCGCCATCGGCCGTCTCGTCGCCGCTGGCGGGCCTCTCGATCAGGATTTCGTGCTCGCTGTAATACTGCGTGTCGAGACGCATCTCGCCCTGCGGCGTCAGGAGCAGGAACGCGCCGACATGCGCCTTCAGCTCCTCGGGCAGAACCGGAGCACGATTCTCGATCGCTTCGGCCTCGGCGATCAGGCGATCATCTTCCTGGTCGAATGCCTTAAACTCGTCCTCGGTGAGGGACTCGTCCTGCATCTCGCCCTCTAGATAGATCCGACGTTCTTCGATCTCGACCAGGCGGGTGGCCTGCTCCTCGGTCAACTCCGGCTGCTGGAGGATCGCACGGTACAGACCGTGCGCCGCGTTGTGCGCATAGTTGCTGGCAATCGAGCGGATCCAGGCGAGCCCGGTTTCCTCACCGATGCGCTTGGCTTCGGTCTCCATGATCTCGCCGGCGAGCCGATGGGCGATCTCGGGATCGATCCAGCGGTCGTTGCCGTCGGTGAACAGGTCGCCGTCGACCTTGCCGCCCGCTTCGCAGTAGCGGCCCTCGCCGACGAGCATCGCGATCGGATCGTTCGCCTTAAGCGACTCATTGGCGATGACGCGGCGGATCGTGTCGGCAGTCACATGGCTGTGCTGGTAGCTGGACCAGACGAGCAGCTGCTTCTCCTGGTTCTCGGTCGACGCGTAGGCCTTGGCGATATCGAGCGTGATCTCGCTTTTGCTGAGCGCCTCGAAAATCGGCTCGGCCAGCGAAGCAAGTCGCAGCCGGCCCTCGACGAACCGGCGCGTCACGCCGAAGCGCTTGGCGACCGCGTCAATATCGCCGCTCTTGCCGATGAAGTGCTGGAATGCGCGGCACTCTTCCGCCGGCGTCATCTTGAGCTGGTGGAAGTTCGTGGCGGTCGACGTCTCGGAGAGCTCGGCGTCGTCGCCGGTCAGCACCATGACGGGCACGTCATACTCGCTATCGACGATGGTGCCGCGCTGAACGAGCAGTTGCATCGCGCGCCAGCGACGGCCGCCGTCGAACACCTCATACGTGCCGCGGGGCTTCTTTGCGGGCGTAACCAGCAGGTTCTGCAGAACGCCCTTGGCCTCGATGCTGGCGGCCATGGGTTCGATCTGCAGCTGCTCGTCGGGCGCAGTGCGGACATTGATCGGCGAAAGCCGAAGCTTGTTGAGCTTGATGGTCTGGATCACTGGGGTAACTCCTCGTGGCATCCGGCGAAATCCGGACACCCACCCCCGCTCCCCCTCCCCTCTCTCCCTGGGCCGATCAGGGGTCGTGCAATTTTGACGCGCAGTGCGCGCAATGCAGGTTACGAAGGACAACGATGGTTTGGGGGATCTGCCATGGACTGGGACCGAGTGAATGTTTGGACGAGCACGCTCTACACGCTCATCCATTCGCTAAGTCTGGCGCGAGAGCAGGAGTTCGGCGCGTTGGAGACGCTGTCCGACCGTATAGTCGAAGCCGAAAGCTGGCTTCCAAAGGGTTGGTCGTACAATTCCGTCCTCGCCGCTCAGCCGATGGGGCGAAACAAGGTCGTCTTCAGGCGTGACCCGAACAAGCATTTCGAGGGCATTGCGCGCCAGGTCGTTCAGATGCTCATCCAAGATCTGGTCGTGATCCTCGACGGAATGATGGACGACATTCTTACGGCTCGCTCCGAGACCGCTGGACCCTTTCCGCAATCAAAAGTCGAAAAGCTGGCGACGCACCTCGACCCCCAATACGAATGGTCGAAGCAAGGTTGCCTTGAACTGATCGCGGCCCGAAATGTCTTGTGCCATGCCGGTGGGCGGTGGAACGAGAAGTCGATCAAGATCGTCAGCACGTTCGTCGTCCCGCCGCCCAAAGACGGTGAGCGGCTCGAAATCGGGTTCGTGCCGCTGTTCCAATTCCGAAAGGCGATGCGAACCTTCCTCAACGAGGTGAAGTAAGCTAGCCATCGGGTGCCGCAGCCCGGCCTCACTTCAATATTTGATCCAGTAGCTCCGCCGCGTCGGAGAGCGGCAGGAACACGCGCGTCCGGTACTGGATGACCTCGGTGAAACAGCCCATGGTTTTCAGCCAGGGCAGCTGCTGCGGCGGAGCACCGACCAGTTCGATGCGCGGCGACCCGTTCACGAGCGCGCGCTTAATCGTCATGGGGAATGGCCGTGCGAGGTCGACACTCCGTCCGGACAATGCGGACTTGGCGATGTCAGCCGGAGGCAGGTTCTCAGCCCGATCGATGCCGAGCTTCGTGAAGAGCTGCACGACGTGGTCGTCGAACACCAGACGACCGAGCCAGCTGTTGCCGGCCTCGTCGGCGATGCGGTTCACGACGAGATGGTCACTCGGGAGTGCAGACCAGATTGGCAGCAGCAATCCGGTCGCCAGGCGGATCGTCTCGGTATCGACCTTGGTGGCGGCGTCAGCCGCTTCCTCTGTCCACTTGGCCGAAAAGCTGTCGCGGTCGATGATTGTCCAGGCGCTCTCGAACAGCTCGTCCTCACGCATATACTCTCGCCGGGTGGGCCGCATGAGTTCGAAGCGGGGAATAGGCGTGCCCTCTTTCTCCTCCATTAGCGAGCGCGCCCGGGTCTGCAGCGCGACCATGCCGGACTTGCCGTTGATCAGGAACTGCGCGGTCGCATCATGTTGGGCGATGTGGAGGATCCGTTCGAGCGACACTGGAATGCGCCGTCGTGCGATCTCGATCGTGAGGAGATGCGAGGTCGCTCCGCTGACGGGGTCTGTCCGCAGCAGCGTGTCGTCGACCAGCGTGGCAGTATCGACCAGAACCGTCTCCACGCCGATATCCAGACGACCCGCATCGCGCGCTGCAGAGACGCGAGTCTCCACGAGCGATAGAAACTCGTCGAAGATGCTGTTCTGCAGGCCGATCGGCAAGGCGAGGATGCGATTGAGCCACCGCTGAATGGGCGGAAGCTCGTTTTTTAGCACGCCGTCCTTGTCGCAAAGCTCCAGACTGGTCCGCCGTTCGAATTCCGCGTGCGAAACGCTTTTCAGTTTGCCCCGGACGAGAAGGTGGAACCAGCTGACCAGTGCCGCGCAGGCATATTCGCTTTCGAGATTGTCGGCGGGATCGAACAGGTTCTGCCCCCCAGTCTGTCGTTGACCTCTGGTCAGCGCGCCGAGACTATCGAGCCGGCGAGCGATAGTGCTGGTGAAGCGCAGTTCGCCTTTGCAATCGGTGGTCACGGGTCGGAAGAGCGGCGTGCTGGCCTGATGCGTGCGATGCGTGCGGCCAAGGCCTTGGATTGCGCGATCGGCGCGCCATCCCGGCTCGAGGAGCAGGTGAACGCGCTGCTCCTGGTTCGGCACGTCGAGGGAGGCGTGATAGGATCGCCCCGTTCCGCCAGCATCCGAGAAGATGAGCGTGCGCTTCCGGCCGTGCATGAACGCGGAAGCTTCGGCCTGGCTGGTCCTCGTCGAACGGGTCTCGAGCTTCTGCCGGCCGTCCCCGGTCGAGACTAGGCGCTTGGTTCGCCCGGTCACCTCGGCGACATTGTCATGGCCGAACTGCTCAAGGAGACCATCGAGCGCCGACACGATCGGCGGTAATGCGCAGAGCTGCTCGATCAGCGCGGCGCGCGCCGCCTCCGCTTCCGGGTTGTGGACAGGATTGCCGGCCTCGTCCTCCATCGGAAGCGAGCGCTGGGCGCCCGTATCGTCGGTGAAGACCCGCATCTGCCGGGTGGGGAAGGCTCGCTCGAGATAGTCGATCACATATTCTTTGCAGTCGCAGTTTATGTCGAGCGTGGCGGCGGGAGGCGCAGGTTTCCTTCGGTTTTCCATGATTTCACTCCAGATAATTGCCTGACAAGGTTGAATGCTGGGGCCGTTAGGATTGTCGGCACCGCTGGAATGGTGCAGGTTGTAGAAAATCCCCGAGGCAGTCGTTCGTCGCTTTCAATCGAGGTCCCGATGCAAGGCTGTCCGCCATGGAGATCTGCCATGCCGAACAAACTGCCCAAGCGCCCCATTATCGTTTTTCTCGCAGGGATTTTTCTGGGCTTGCCCGGCGTCGCAGGCGCAGTGACATTGACGTCATTAAAAGGCATGGATCTCGAAGGAAGCTATGGCTCGTATGCGCCGCGTGGCGATTGCTCTCGAGGGGCGAGCCTTGAGATCAACGAAACCGGCTTTACTTTCAAAGCGTCTGGTCAGACTGTAAAAAGCACCCGGTTTGAGTACGCGGCTTCGTTTCTTGGCCCGACCTATGAAGGCGTTAGCGCGGTCTTTTTTCCTTTTCCTGTCAATGCCAACGATTTCGGACGCGTGATCTTGACGGTCAATGACGACGAAAAGCGAGGCGTAGTCCGCCTTGAAGCAGACGTCGCGCCTGGACAGCGCCTGGATCCGTTCAAGTCAGCGCTCGTGTCGCAATCCCCACTGCTCTTGTGCAAGGGGTCTGGGCCGGCATCTGCTGCTTCAAAAGCACCTCTGCAAGCAAGGCCAGTCTTGGGAAAACCGACGCCGCTAGCCTGGACCAATCTTGCGAGTTCCATAGGAAAATTCCAAAGTGATTCCGATCCCAACGGAATAGATCTTTTGACAAGTGGTCCGATAGCTGACGCGATACGTTCGCGTTTGGGCCGCAAAATAGACCTGCTGGCCAGCAATCTTTCGGCGATATCCGGTCTCCAACGACAAGGATCTCTCTATTGGGTTACGGGAAATGCGCCGCATCAAGGCGGTGTAGAGCAAGCCTATGTTTTGCTTGATGCAAATCGCCGTGCTGTTCAAATTGGCCTTTGGGAAAAGGGAAAGTTGACGGTCTATGCGCCTCAAGGAGGCCGCTTGCCCGTGCCCCAGGACATTGCTCGCCTGCTTATGGACAGCCCACCTGAGGACGCAGTGCCGCTGCCTGGGACTGCTTGGGAGGTCGTGCCGGTCCAAGGTCGCGCCCCAATGGCCTATGTCGATGTAGCTGCTTCGCCAAACATCAAGTCGTTTAGCCTGTTTTGTGAAGGCAACCGCCCCATGATGGCCATGCTCCTTAACAAGCCCGCGACGGTGCCGCGCGTTACGGTTACATGGAATTTTGCTGGTCGATTAATTGACATTCCGACCGGCCGCGCGAACGCTCAGAGCACGTTTTGGCAGGCCAACCTCACTGGTTCCCAACTCATTCCGATGCTTCTCCGTCAAAACGGTTCGGTTATGCTACGCATCAACGGCCGCCTCGAAGGCGAAGCTTTGTTGGCGGGAGCGCCACTGGCGCTTCGAACTGCGATGCGGACCTGTGTCAAATTTTGACATGACCTCCTGCACGTATTTCCTGAAGCATTGATAGTAGATCGTCGCTTTGCGGCTTGAAGCGCCCGGGCCTGATGGCGGGTGCGCCGTGAGCCGCGAGGATTTGCAGCTTCTCCTCGGGATCGGCGCGCAAATAGGTCTCGGTGCTCTGGATGCTGGCGTGGCCGAGCCACAATGCAACCTTGCGAATGTCCCCGGTCGCCGCGAGCGTGTGCATCGCACAGGAATGCCGCAGCACGTGCGGCGTAACCCGCTTGCCAAGGATCGACGGCTGCTTCGTTGCCGCGGTCTTGACGTGCTCGGCCAAACGGAACGCAAATCCGTCGCGGGTCATGGGCTGCCCGTTGGCATTGAGGAATATCTCGGCAGCTTGCGCGTCGGGCCGTATCGCAAGCCACGCGCGCAATACGAACTGGGTCTCTTTCCAGAGCGGCAGGACCCGTTCACGCCGACCCTTGCCCATGATGTGCACGGTGGACAGGGAGCGGTCCGGGAAATCGCGCAGCTGCAGCGTTACGAGTTCCGACACTCTCAGCCCGCCGGCATAGGCCAGATGCAGCATCGCGCGATCGCGGGTGCCAAGGCGTGTCCGGGGATCCGGGGCATCGAGCAAAGCCTTGATCTCGGCCCGGTCGAGGTAGTCGATCAGCGCCTTGTCGGTCTTCTTGGTCGGGATCGATCTGACGCGGAGGGCCAGATCCAGGCAGGCCGGAATCCGATACTCGATGTACCGGAAGAAGGACCGGATCGCGGCGAGCCTGCCATTGCGGGTCCGCACACAGCTGCCGCGCCCGGTCTCGACATGGTCCAGGAAAGCCATGATCATGTCGGGGCCGAGATCCTCGATCTCAAGATCGGTCGGCCGACGCTTCAGCCGATCGGCAGCGAACTGAACGAGGAGGACGAAGCAGTTGGCATAAGTCTTCACTGTGTGCGGGCTGACAGCACGTTCGCGTGGCAGATGCTCACGCAGGTATGCCGAGAGATGCGGAGCGAGCGCCGTCATGCCGCCTCTCCCCGGTAAAGCTGCTCGCTCGCAGCCGCAATGTCGCGCAGCAGCACCGGAGTGGCCTCGAGATACCAGTACGTGTTGGCGACCGACGCGTGCCCCAGATAGACACTGAGACCGGCCATGTGGTGAGCGATGGCCTCCCTGTCAGGTGGGCAGGACTCAAGGGAACGGACAGCGAAGGTGTGCCGCAGATCGTGGAGTCGCATGCCCGCCGTACCGGTTGGTCCACGATATCCGAGCTGCCGGGCCAATCTGACGAACACGACGTGGGCGCGCACCTTGTGCGGTGCCCGTCCCCGGATAGTGACGAACAGGTCGTTGCCCCTGGCCGCGTGCTTCTCGCGGAGGGCGAGATAGGCTTCGAGTGCTTGGCGCGTCGATGGCTGCAAGGCAATCAGCCGCTGCTTGCCAAACTTGCCGTTGCGGACGATCAGGCCATCCTCGACCAGATCTTTGCATTGTAATGCGAGGGCCTCGGAAATCCGGAGACCTGTCGCCGCCAGCAGCCCGAACAGGTAATGGTACGTGTGTGGGCTGATCGTGCCTTGGGGTGGAACGTCCAATGCAGCAGTCATGATCGCCCGCACCTGGTCCGGCTCAATGATGGTCGGCGTCGGGCGTGGCCGCTTGCCCCGACCGAAGACGCCGGCAGGCGGAACTTCGTGGCCTGAATCTTCGGCGTGAGCGAAAAGGCTGAAGTTACGTGCGGTGTCGAACCTCCGGCGGGCCACATATTGTGAGCTCGACGTATGGCACCAGTCGTAGATGCGCTGGACCTGAGTGTGCCGATCGCCGAAACCCCCGGCGTAGGCGGCGTACAGGCGCAGCATGCGTTCCTGTTCAGAGAACTTCAGCCCGAGGCTGCGATGCAGCGCCACGTATCTGGAAATGTGGATGTTCAGCATGACTGTTCTCCCGGCCAGGGCTGCGCGATCTTCATGAGCATCGGCAGATCGACCTTGGCGTAGATGGCAGTGGTCTCGGGCGAGCTGTGACGCAGGATGGTCCCGACGGACTCCAGGCCTGCGCCCGCGCGCAGCAGGTTGGTGGCAAGCGAATGCCGGAATATGTGCGACCCGGTCGGCACTCCTTCGATCCCACCGCGGTCGCGCGTACGAGCGACGATGCCCGCTATCTCAGCGGACGAGCGGAATGGCCGAAACGGTGCTTGTGCACGCAGGAACAGATGCTCTTCGGCGGCCTTCGGGCGGGCTGCCGCAAGATATGCCAGGATCGCGTCGCCAACATCCTGCGGCAATGGCAGGCGGTCCGGTCGACGCGTCTTGCCCTTGACCGTCAGGTGGCCGGATCGCCAGTCGATGTCGTCGAGACGCATGTTCTGAATATCGGCAGCCCGCAGGCCGAGCCTGGCGAGCAGGAGAATGATGGCCTTGTCCCGGACTTCCACCGGACGATCTGTCGGACAGGCCGCAATGATCCTCTCGATCGTTGCCGGGTCGACGTGGCGCGGCAGCGTCGAAAGGCGGTAGCGCTGTACTGATGGAACTGCATGCAACAATGCCGGCCGGCACTCGCCACGCACGACCAGAAACCGGATGTAGCTCCTCATTATCGTGACGAGCAGCGATGCCGACCCCGGCGTCTCCTTGCTTCGTCGTTGGAATGCGCTCCTGAGTCCGGCGGCATCCCATTGCGAAGGCTCGCCCAGCATTGGCATGAGCCGTCTGATATCGGTCCGGTAGCGCCGGATCGTCTCGTCCGTGGCGCCGCGGTGTTGCTTGAGCCATGCCAAGTAAGCCGACATGTGCGGGTCATCGTCCGCCACCGGTTCAACCAATGGGATGGCGCCCCGGCCTCGCAGGAACTCGACGAAGTGCCGTGCGCATCGCCGCCGCCGCTTGGTGCCCGTTGCGACCAACTTGCCCCGCTTGCGCCAGACCGGGCATCGGCAATCATGCGCTGCATAGTGGTCGATGATCGTGTCATCGATATCGATCCATTGGCGCCGCGCCATGCGAAGCCAGGCCACGAAATGCTCGGCCTCGGACCGATAGGCCTGTGCCGGTCCCTCGGCAAGTTGCAGGCGATCGATCGCATCGGAATAGTCGGCGAGGTGCCGTGGCAGATCGTCGATCCCGTCGTCGACTTCGACGTAGCCTTGATCTTCCAGGAACCGGACGAAGCGCCTGACCCTTGCTGCTTGGTCAGCCTTGTAGTGCGCTTGCTGCGCCGAATACCGGTGGCACCGGCACCCATGCTTTTCGAACCGCCGGACAGCCCGATCGTCAATCGTGCGGATGGCGATCCTATGCAGGCCCAGCCAATGCAGGAAATGGCGGACCGCCGCGCCATACAGAACCGCACAGCCTGACTTCTCGTCGAGCGACTGAGAGGAGAGGAATGTGGTGAGAAGGGTGCCGTGACTGGGCGGGTCTTCGACCCGGAGCGGGGCCGCTCGAAACGGCAATGATGATCTTGATCGCATGTTGGTTCCTTCGACTTGTTGAGGTCGAGGGAACCGTAATTATCTGGAGTGAAATCATGGAAAACCGAAGGAAACCTGCGCCTCCCGCCACCACGCTCGACATAAACTGCGACTGCAAAGAATATGTGTAATGTTGAGCTCAACATTAGAGGAACTCGCGCGGGGACAGGTCGATCTCGAGTTCGGCCCGCTCGTCGGGGCTGAGCGCCCCTAGTCGGCGGTCGAGAATGGACTCCGCCGTTGTCACAAGCTGCAGCACGACCGACTGCTTCTTCGCCAGATGCTCCCTGACGGCCGCGATCACGGTCGGGAGCTTCATCGACAAGAGAACCTGGCCGAAGAAGCGCTGCTTAGTCGATTCAAATCTGGACCGTGCCGAAGCCTTGGCGCCGCTATTGAGGGTGGCGTTCTCCAACCCATCGACCACTCCGGTGAGTTCGAGTGCCCTCTCCATGTTCTGGAGGATGATCGACCATGCCTCGGCATAGGTGTCGTAGATCTCGATCTGCGCGTCGGTCAGCTCGTGTCGGAGGATTTCATATTCGACCCCGGCAAAGCTGAGGGCGCGCGCCATGTAGAGGCCGGTCGCCTTCAGATCTCGCGCAACCAGCTCCATCGCGGCAATGCCGCCCTTTCGGATGCTGCTGATGAACTGCTCGCGATCGGCGAACGCGGTTTCGGGGCCCCACAGACCGAGCCGCACCGCATAGGCAAGATTGTTGACGTCAGAAGCGCCAGTCGCCGAGGCATAGAGGACACGCGCGCCGGGGAGCTGGTTTTGCAGGAGAACGCCGCATATGCCTTGCTGCGAACCCTCTTTGGCGCCGAGAGCCCCCTCCCCGCCCGCAACGCCGCCCATTTCGTGCGCTTCATCGAACGCGATGACGCCTTCGAAATCGGAACCGGCCCAGTCGACGATCTGCTTCAATCGACTGCTGTTGCCGCGCATCGAACGCAGGGTCGGATATGTGACCAGAAGAACCCCCTGATCGAGCTTGATCGGCTCGTCGATCTTCCAGTTGGAGACAGGCTGAATGTCGCCGGCAACGCCACCGAGCGCGGTCCAGTCCCGCCGGGCATCCTCCAGAAGAGGTGCGTTCTTGGTGACCCAGATGTTCCGACGGCGGCCTTGTAGCCAGTTGTCGAGAATGCAGGCTGCGATCTGGCGACCTTTACCCGCTCCGGTGCCGTCGCCGAGGAAGAAGCCCTTGCGAAAAGGCGCGCCGTCTTCTGTGAGCACAAGGCCGACGCCTTCGTTGTCGGGCTTGAAACGTCCCGGCAGCGTCTGGCTCCAGGCATGCCCGGCGTAGACAACGGTCTCGAGCTGAGACGACGACAGGAGCCGCTCGATGACCGTGCGCTCGGGCAATGACGGAACGTAGGTCGGGATCGGCGCCGGGATCGACCCCATTGCTACGGATTCGACGAGCGCGGTGGGGTGTTCGCCCGCCTTATCGAAAACGATGCGGCTCGGCCGATACGGCAAGTAGACGCCGGATTGTTCGAGGAGCGGTGCCGGAATTTCCAGTCTGGCATAGTCGACCGGAAGGACGTCGTTGCGGACGGGGGCATGATACCTGCGAGGCTGCGGCCGGCTGCTTTTGACGGCCCGAAACATCGAGATGCCGGTCGATCGCTTGGGCGGCGCAGCGGGAGGATCTGCGCGCAGGTGAGCGCGATCGGGGATCGTCAGGACATTCAGGAGATCCGCAACCGATGATCGCTGGATGATTGCGGGCGGAGACGCGCCTGGCACCTTGTCGATAACGAACAGGCGGACGGCGATTGAGGTGCCGTGCTTCAGGTAGCATTTTTCGAGACGGATCGCGGTTCGAACGGTGACGTCGCGGAGCACCGTTTCATACTGGTCGCGCATCCGAGCACTCGGGCCGAACCAGTCGGGCATGATCGCGACGAGTCGGCCACCGGGCTGGAGGCGGCGGAGCGCTGCCTGCAGATGGCGCACGGCGGCAAAATCGTCAGCGCCGCGACCAAAGGAGCGCGAAAAGGGAGGGTTCATCAGGATCAACGATGGCCGGGCGCTGTTCGCCAGGGTCGAGTTGATCGTTGCACCATCATGGCCCGATATCGCGGCATTTGGGAAGATGGCGCTCAGCCTGTCGCGCCGCGCGGGGTCTAGCTCGTTCAGCTGGAGCGCCTCGTGATGGCCGATCTGTGCGACGAGCAGACCGTTCCCGGCGCTCGGCTCCAGGATGATGTCGTCGGACTGGACGTTGGCGAGGAGCGCAGCCACAGCCGCGATGTCAGCCGGCGTCGAAAACTGCTGCCATTCGAGCTGTTCTTCGCTGCGAACCGTCTGGGTGGGCAAGCGACTCATGAGCTCGATGATCGGCGCGACATCGCTGA
Organism: Sphingomonas sp. S-NIH.Pt3_0716; assembly: GCF_003950715.1. Taxonomy (NCBI): domain Bacteria; kingdom Pseudomonadati; phylum Pseudomonadota; class Alphaproteobacteria; order Sphingomonadales; family Sphingomonadaceae; genus Sphingomonas; species Sphingomonas sp. S-NIH.Pt3_0716. The sequence continues at coordinate 59,996 of NZ_QLJK01000028.1, forward strand.
GCGATGCGAGTTGGTGGCCTGCCTGGCGCAGGTGGAGCGCGAGCGCATGTTCGAGGACTTCAAAGCTCGTGCGCTGGGTCCAGCGCCCCTCGGCGTCGGAGCCGCCATAGCCGAAGGTCATCGCCTCGTTCAGTATACGCCGTGTGACGGGTTCGCCCGACGCGATATGCGGTAGCAGATGTCGTGCGGCGGAGCGATCGGCGGCATCGGCCGAATGGAAGAGGTCGGACATTTAGGATCTCCTGCGTGGCTGCCCCCTCGGCAGCATCACGCCCTCGATCCCCCCTCCCCTCCTCCGGCGGCGGGACGTTATCGGCGGCCCCGTCGAACCAGTGCGTCGAGGAATTTCGCCCAGTCCTTATGGCCTGCTGGGGGTGGCGCCCGCTCGATCGTCAGACCTGGTCGGCGATAGCGTTCTTCGGCCTTGTCGGCTGCGCGGCCACCCTCGGCGTCGTTGTCCTCTGCGATCAGCAGTGACGTGACGCTGATCGGAATGGCGAGCTGGTCCAGTCGGCGAGCCCCCAGGGACGCCCAACAAGGGATGTGACGGAGTCTAGTGAAGGCCGCAGCGGTCTCGAAGCCTTCAGCAATTGCAAGGGTTGTCCCCCCTGCCCTCCCCCGCCACGCACCAGACAGCGGGACGCCCAGCATCACCTTGCGAAGATAGTCGCCGGTTCGCGGATCGATGAATATCCGTTGGATTGCCACAAGCTGACGGTTCTCTCGAACCGCGACGAGCAAGGCGGGCTGGAACACGGTCTTCGGTTTGGGAAGATAGGGGCACTGCGGATGGAAGCGGAGGTCCGGCGGCACTGGCATGAGGTTGCGTCGGCGTAGATAGCGTTCGGCCAGAGTGCCGCGCACATCGACGGCCTCTTCCCAGATCCGTTCGACGTTCACTGGCCGGCGATCCGATACGAGATCAGGCCTCGCATAGCGTTCGGTCGGACGGACTCGTCGCAGCTCACGCAAGACGTCGTCCCGCGAGCAGCCGGCGAAGCAGGTGACCAAGATACCGCGATCACCTTGACGGAGGGATAGGCTGGGTTCGCTGTCGTCATGCGCGGGGCAACGGCACATTGCGACATAGCCGGACCAGGTGCCCCCTAAGGTTCCGACGATATCGACGAGTTGCTGGTCGGGTCTTCTGGCTGTCAGAGGCATGGCTGCCCTCCCTGTTCGCCATGCTTCTCCCCCTCTCCTCCTTCAGCGCATCATGCTGCTGGTCGATGGGTGGCGCGACATCTCGCCTCTGCGAATCGGTCGATCCCTTCAAAAGAATCATCTTTAAAAACGCCGCTGCTCGCAGCGGGAGGATTCGTGATTCAAAAGATTCAGATTCGGGGGCCAAAAAACGGCGTCGTTACAGTAGGTTGAAACGAACTTCCTGACCGGACGGGGGAGTATGCCTGACCTGATGGGGGCTCTGACCTGTCCCGTTGGGGGGACTTACCTGACCGTTTGGGGCTATCCTGACTTCTTGGGGGCGACGGCGCTCGCGGGAAATTTGCTGCCGATCCGCAGCTCAGGTGACTGAAAACAGCGGCTGTTGGGGGCAATTTTCGGGGCTGCCTGACCCGAAACACGACTCGGCCGTTCTCCTCGGTTCCTTGGTCGATTCACCCCGATTCTATCCTGACCGATTGGGGGAGCCCAAATTCGATCTATCCTGACCTGACTTGACGTGAGAGGTCAGGTCAGGCAGCAAATGCGTTCAAGCACCGCCAATTGAACGTATTATTGCATGGAAAGCGACGCTGGCCAAATAGCTGAAGCAGTTGAGAACGAGGCGGAGGAAGCATCGCTCGGTCGAGCAATGCGTGTGGCCGCCGCGCTTAAAGCAAAGGGCGGTGACGAATTCGCTAAGCCCGGCAACATAATCGAGGTCAAATTCATCAAGGGCGAGTCGCTGAGCCTGACAGCGTCGCGACTATTGGCGCTCATGATCCTTACTGCTGGCGGCGACGCGTGGGAGGACCGCCCCCACAGAATGCGGAAGGCTGACATCCGGCGCGGCCACAAGGGCAACGAGCGGATCAGCGATATGCTCGAGGAGCTTCATCGCACGCTGTTCGCTGTCGATGACAAGTCCTGGCGCGGTAAGAAGGCAACGCTCCGGTTCTCGCTCATATCGCGATCGCGCGAAGAGTATGAGGAAGACGGCGGTGAGGCGGGTTGGATCGAATGGGAATTCACGCCTGATGCTCGCAAGCTTATCCAGGCATCGGAGACTTATGCGGTGCTCAACCGGCAGGCGGTCCTGGGTTTCAGGTCGAGCTACGCGCTGAAGCTGTATGAGCTTGGCGCGCTTCGGTTGCACCGCCGTCAGGCCACTTGGAAAGGCGACATGCAGTCGCTCCGGGCCGCGCTTGGCATTCCGCCTGAAGTCTACACGGATTTCGCACAGTTGCGCCGGAAGGTTCTCGAAAAGGCGAAGGCTGAGATCGATCAGCTGGCTCATTTCCGAGTAGAATGGCGGGAGACCCGTCAGGGGCGAACCGTCACGGAAATCGAGTTCCGGTTTGAGCCGAAGGGGGCGCCGGAAGTGATCGAGACGGTTGACGAACTCGACCGGCATTCCTCCGGACGGAAGGCCCGCCGTGATGGCTCGCTCGAAACCGTGTCGGTGCAGGGCGCGATCGCGGAGGCGACAAAGGCGCTCACCAAACACAAGGTTGAAGAGAAGTCTTTCCCTGTGGGTTCGCTCACCTACGGAGCCGATGAGTTTCGTGCGATTGCGCTGAGGCACGGTGGAGGTTGGTCGGTCGACATGATCGCGGAGGGTTACCGTCAGCATATGGGCACGCGGCTCGAGAAGCTCCGTGGAAAGAAGCTGATGGACTCGTGGACAGGTTTTTGTGAGAGCTGGGTTGGCCGGCGCGGGAAGCCCTGATTCAGAAAAATTGCACGCGTGCAATTTCTGCCTCCCCCACCGAGTCAGGATAGACTGACGGAGAGGATCGATCGGCCTAAATTGGCGTCTCGACTTTCGCAATTTCTGTTTTTCTTGACGTAAAAGCGCAAGTCGATGTACCACCTGCTCAATTGCGAAAGGTGGGCATATGGCTAACGGCCTCGAGATTGAGGAAGCCGAGCGTCTCGTCTCGGTTGCGACACTTGCGAGCCGCACTTCGTCGGTCCTCGAAAAGCTGCGGGATTCGGCCAAGAGCGCGCGCGCGGATGACCGGCGAGAGCCGACATTCACAATCAGTCAGGCCGCAGAGCTTGTCGGGCGAACGCCAGCAGCGATCCGAGATGCTGAGAAGGACGGGCGGCTTCCGGAGGCCTCACGAACCGACAACAACCGGCGCGAGCGATATACGCTGGCGCAGCTCAATGACATGCGCGGCGTGTTCGGCACCCGGCCGTACCGGGCACCGACGGATCCGTGTTGCGTCGTGGCCGTCCAGAACTTCAAGGGCGGTGTTGGGAAATCGACTGTCGCTGTCCATCTCGCGCAGTATCTTGCCATCCGGGGTTACCGCGTCGCGCTCATCGACTGCGATAGCCAGGCGTCGGCAACGACGCTGTTCGGCTACGTGCCTGACCTCGATCTCGACGAGGACGAGACCCTCTATCCGTTCCTTCGCGAGGACGAGCGGAAGTCGCTCGACTACGCGCTGCGCAAGACCCACTTCGACGGGCTGGAACTGATCCCGGCAAACCTGCGGCTGTTCAACTCGGAATATGAGTTGGCAGCGCGCATGGCGCGAGGCGACTTCGGGACGCTGCTCGAGCGCCTGAAGTTCGGCATCGACAGCATCTCCGATCGCTTCGACGTGGTGGTGCTCGATCCGCCGCCTGCGCTGGGGTCGATTTCGCTGTCGGTTCTTCGTGCGGCGAACGCGCTGGTGGTCCCGGTGCCACCAACCGTCATGGACTTCTCCTCGACCGCTGCCTTTCTATCGATGCTCGACGAGACCATCGAACAGCTGGCGGAGCGCGGGATGGCGCCGGAGCTTCAGTTCCTCCGGTTTGTCGGTTCCAAGGTCGACGATAACAAGTCGATGCAGCGCGAGCTCCTTAACCTGATGCGGACGCTGTTCGGCCATGCGATGATCCGCACGCCGCTCAAGGACTCGGCCGAGATCGACAATGCGACCGCGCGGCTGATGACGGTCTACGAGCTCGACGGGCCAGCAACGAGCCCTGCTGTTCGCAAGCGCTGCCTGGGTTATCTGGACGGCGTGAATGCTGAAATCGAAGTCGACATTCGGTCGATGTGGCCGAGCCACCAGGCCGCTCTACGCAAGGCTGCACTGGCATGAAACCGTCGCGTTGCACGCGTGCAATTTCGAGAAAAACGGAAAAATTGCACGCGTGCAATTTCGGTGGAGGGAGGCTCCTATGAGCAAGAAGAACAGCGGTTTTGCTGCCGATTTGGCGGCAGGAATCGACCTTACCGAGGAGGCGCCGCAGCAGCGCCGCCAAGGCATCGCAGCCAACGTTCTTACGGGTCGAACCAACCGTCTGGCAGCGCTCACATCGGGCGCCGTCGTGACTCGGACTCACGAGCTCGTGGATCCTGCGCGATGCCGCATGTGGGCGGGTCACAATCGAGACTATGCACTCCTGAACGAGGAGCGGTGCTCGGACCTCATCGAGAGCATGAAGTCTCAGGGCAAGCAGGAGATGCCGGCGATCGTTCGCCGGATCCACGGCGAGGCGGACTTCGACTTCGAGGTGATCTGCGGCGCGCGCCGTCACTGGACCATCAGCTGGCTGCGCTCGCACAACTACCCGGACTTCAAGTTCCTCGTCGATGTTCGCGAGTTGGGGGACGAGGAGGCATTTCGGTTCGCCGATATCGAAAACCGGGCACGAGACGACCTCACCGACCTTGAGCGAGCCAAGGACTACCTTCGCGCCTTGGACCTCTACTATGATGGTCGGCAGCGGACGATGGCCGAACGTCTCCATTGCTCCGAAAGCTGGCTTACCCGCTATCTCGATCTGGCTCGTCTGCCGGCAGATCTCACCCGAGCGTTCGCCAACCCGCAGGATCTTGGAGTCCGAAACGCGATTGCGTTGAAGGCACTGCTCAAGCCAGAAGTTCGGCGGGGGAGGGCAATCGCGGAGGCGGGGCGCCTTGCGGATGCTCGGGAGGCTGGGGCTGAACCGCTGTCGATTCTCGACACGATCAAGGCTTTGACCGAGGCAGTAGACCCCCCCAAGAAGTCAGGATCCCCCAAGAAGTCAGGAAAGGCCGAGACTGTAGCCAGTGCGAGCGGCAAGCCGGTGCTCCGCATCGAGGGCGCCGACAAGAAGGGCATCCGCCTCACCCTCATCAGCCGTGGCGGTGCGACACGTGCAGAGGTTGAGGAAGCGCTGAAGGCGGTCCTAGACCAGCATTGGGTCTGACGGCCCTGATGTGGCCGCCAGCAGCTTCCTGGCGCCCTGTGGGGTGACGTCGAGCAGCTTCGAGACAGCCGCGGGTGAAAGTCCAGGATAGGCGATCTGCAGGCGCGCCAAGAGAGGGGCCTTGCTCCGCTTGGTCAGTTGTCGATGGGCAGCCTGCCGGTGCATCGCACGTTCGATCCAGTCCAGCTCTCGAAGTCCGGCAGCCGCTGCATCGGTGAGGCGATCAGCGAGTATCTCCGCCAGCGCGCCGGGGGAGGGGGGCAGGAACTTCGGGAGCAGCACCAGCGACGGAATGATCCGACCCGTGAACCCTGCTCGATGAACCATCAGAGGGACTGCTGTCGCGACAAGCCAGTTCCGATCACGATGGCGGGCAGGCAGCTCCCACGCCCGCCCATCGATCGACACGACGTCCGACGCGCGGCCGGAAGTCTGCTCCGTCATCTCCGCAAGCTCGAAGACCCGCTGGGCTATCGCCAACAGGCCGCCGACGGGGAAGGGGGCCGACGCCGCAGACCGCACGCGACGCCACAACGGGCCAAAGTGCGCGAGGTCTTCGTTGCCGTAGGTCTCGGCTGCAGATCGATCGTCAAGGATCGTCCGCAATGTCCTGAGGGTTGCAAGGGTCAGTGGATCCTTAGCGTCGTCGTCACGGCTGAGCGCAAGGTGGAAGATGGCGGCAACCGAGATCGGATCGTTGAGGCCTTCGGAGGCGCGGGGAGGGGGGCTTCGCCCGGCAATCCAGCTCTGGAGATCGCCGATCGTTATGGGAACGCCTGCCAGGCCCGCCAAGGCGGCCGCGCCCTCGAGGCGCGATCGAGCAATGAAGATATCGGCACATGGGCTATTCTGCAGGCGGCCATCGAGCCGGCCCAAAAGCAGCATGCCGTCGTTGCTCTGGAAGTTGCGCAGCCGCTCCATTTCGCAGATCGGTGTCGCACACAGGGAAACTAAAGTCACCAGTTGGTTTCCAGCCCTAACTGTCGTGAATACCAGACATGCGATAATTGCAGTTATCACATAACCGAATTTGACGTCTCTCTATAAGGTGCGCTACAACCGCAGCGATGGAGGGCAGCGCGATCAGCGGGCAAAAAAGCCCTGAAACCGGCGAGTTCGACGCCGCCAATGGCGTGGTCGTCACCGTGTCGGCCGAGGCTATGTCGGCTATCGCGTGGACTGCGACGCAGATGCGCGCCGGCGGGCGCATCGTGGTCGATGAGACCCTCATCGCCGCCTATCAGGCCGCCAGCTCGCCACATTCCATCCGCGCCCTGAAATCCGATCTCGAAGCGTTCGACCTGTGGTGCCGGCGCACCAACCGCATCGCGCTGCCGGCAACGCCGGAGATCGTCGCCGACTATCTCGACGCGCGGGCAGGGCAGGGGGCTCGGCCCGCCTCGCTTGGCCGCTACAAGGCATCGATTGCCAAGATCCACCAATTGCTCGACCTGAAGGATCCGACCCAGGCCGAGCTGGTGAAACTTCGGCTTCGCGCGATCCGGCGCGAGAAGGGCACGGCACAGGCGCAAGCGCGCCCGCTGCGCTTCAAGGGGCCGGTTCGCGACGTTGAGCGCGACAAGCCCCGCGGGATCAACATCAGGGCGCTTCTGGAGGCGTGTGCGGACGATTTGCCGGGCCTGAGGGATCGGGCGCTGCTGTCTGTCGCTTATGACACCGGGCTGCGGGCGTCCGAGCTTGTCGCGATCGAAGTCGATCATGTCCTGGAGGCGCTCGATCCTGAAGCCGGTCTGCTCGCGATCGAACGCAGCAAGGGCGACCGGGAAGGGGAGGGGGCGACCGCATTTCTCTCGCCCCGCTCGATGCGGGCCATCGCAGCATGGACCGACGGAGCCGGGATCACGGCTGGTTCGTTGTTCCGGCGGGTGCAGGTGCGGCGCTACAAGGCGCGGCCTGCGGTGAAAGGACGGCCGATCGACAGCATCACCAGCCGCGAGAAATGGGATCTGCGAAAGACGCTTCCACGGGCTGCGGTGCCGGCGCGCGTCGAATATGACGTTGGCGAGGTGGCGCTGCATCCGGGCTCGATTGGGCCGATCTGGCGCGCGATGATCCAGCGAGCCTTCGATGTTGGTGCCCTCGGTGATTTGACGGCCGACGATCTCGTGCGCTTGCTTAAAGGGGTGAGCGCCCATTCAACGCGTGTCGGCCTAAATCAGGATTTGTTCGCAAGCGGGGAAGATCTCGCCGGCATCATGGACGCATTGCGGTGGAGAAGCCCCCGCATGCCGCTCGCTTACAATCGCAATCTCGCTGCGGAGCAGGGTGCGGCGGGACGGCTAATGGGGAAACTAGGGTGACCATATCTGACTTCGGAGACGATACCGATCCGGTGTCGGCACTACGTGAGAAGCTGAAGCACATGGAAGCGCGACAGGGTCTGGCGGAGCAGATCATCGAAGACCAGTTCGCAAGGGTAGGCCCGTCACGATCAATAGTTTACCGTTGAGGAAAAAATGGCCGAGATCGCGCTTCACTCAACTCATTCAACCCTGCGCGAGCGGATTGTCGAGCACGTCTTCGTGGGTGAGGCGCTCCGAACACTATGGAAAAGGGGCATCACCGACGTCGAGGTACTTCGCTCGGAGTTTGACGCGTTCGGCTACGATCTTGTCATGACCCGCGGTCACATCCAGCGCCACATCCAGTTCAAAACTGGCGTCGGTGAGAAGCCGGTTCGAGTCTCGATCGGCGCTTTAGCCTCCAAACCGAGCGGGTGTGTGATTTGGATCGCTGTCAGCCTCGATCTCGATCTGCGGTATTTTTGGTGGTTCGGTGGGGCAGCGGGGCAACCGCTCCCGGACATGTCATCGCTCAACCGGCCGAAGCGGATCGGCCGCCGGCAAGAGGGTGACCGACCTGAACGGTCCAACCATCGGACGGTCCCCGCCAAAATGTTCAGGCGGGTCGACAGTTTGGACGAGGTACTTGAGATGTTGTTCGGCGCCTTGCCCGATACAGGACCGCCGGAAGTCGACGACGACGCAGCAGCTGCTGATTCCGTGGCGAGTTCAGCCAATGTCTGAAACGCTGTCTGCTTCGCGGCTTCACGCTGCGTTCGACGCGTTGCGCCAAGCGCTGCCCATGGCGCATCCACCTGCGCCGAAGCAATTCTATGCCCTGCATGATCTGCAGAGCGCTTTCACCGCCCTGCAGCGACCGCTGTCAGTGACGAGGGAGCAAGGCGGGCTGATCAATGTGTGGGCGCTGGCTTATATCGGGCATGACGAGGTGCGCAATGCTGCCGCTCTGGCTGGCTTGTGGATGCGCGAATTTGGTGGGGAGACTTCTCGCAATTTCCTCATCAGCTATCTCTCGAACGCCCTTCCGGGCGAGCACTGGGGCGCTGAGCTTGAACGGGGATACCGTATCGAGACCGAAGTCTGCCCCTTGGGAGACGCCGCCGATCGCGTCGATCTGGTCATCGAAACAGCAGTCCATCTGATTGGTGTCGAGGTAAAAATCCGTGCTGGCCTGGGCCGAGAGCAGCTGGAGCGATACTCAGCGTCCATCCATCGCAGAGCCGAACTTCAAGGACTGGCGCCTCGGATCTTGTTGCTGGCACCGTTCGATACACGTCTGGCGACTGTATCTTCGACCACCTGGCAGGATGTTGCGCGCGCCGCTCTCGCCGCTGTCAGTAGGCGTGCCGCCGATCGATCCTTCGTCGAGCATCTCATCGAGCGGTTCGCCGATCACATTCGTAGGTTCTAGGAGCAGCTTTCCTATGTCGGATCCCAATGTCGGAGCCGTGATCGTCAAACATATCGATGAGCTTGAAGCCGCTCTCCGTTATGCCAAGACGATGATGCAACCAATGCTTGAGAAGGCAGCAGCGACCGTCATCAACGATAAGCGGCACGAGCTCGGGTGGGCAGGTGCTGTGCCGGCCGACTTTGATGAGGCCCAGTGGCTCGCACCGGAAGACTGGAGGATGGGCGGTGAGGCCGGGGAAGAGGATTTCTACCTGTCCTTCTCCCTCCAACCCGCCTCCTGCATCGACGGAAATGAGCCGGAGACGTGGCTCGGTACAATAGCTGGCTTTGCCGGTGCTGGGATCAGATTTTCGGCGTCGACCGACGCGTTGGGCCAGCGGGCATGGAAGGCGTTCCTGAAATCTCAAGGCCCGTTGCTTGAGGACCTTGCCTCCAAGGGCTTCCTGTATGATCCGAAGGCTGGAGATCTGGCGCTGACGATCCCGATCAATCGAGAGCGCCTGGCTGCAGGGTTCGAGGACGATGCTCTCGAGGCAGCCCTCGAGCCGATGGCGAACACGATCGACCGTATCGATGCGGCAAAGCCCATGCTGGATCGACTTGTGGAAGCGCTGAAGGCGGCGCGATTGCCGTGAACGCCGACCGATCTCTGACGGGAGGCGACGCTGTCGCGGAGGCGAAACGTGCTCTTCGACTATGATCACCCAGCGAGCTGGCCGCCAGCAGTGACCGACTTCCTCGGCGAGCATTTCGATCTGTTGAACGACTGGGTGACGGCCCAGCGCTTCGCCACCGGGTCTCAGTATGATCGGTTGGTCGAGCGCTTGGGCGAGCTGCTGCGCCCCCACGAGATTTTGGCCTGGCACTGTACCCGCCTGCTGCCACATGAGCGGGCTGGCATCCTCGCGAAAGGGATGCATCTTCCAAGCGTTGACGGTTTGATGACGAGGATCGATGCGGCAATATCGGCTGGCGCGTTCTCACCGGAGATTGCTGCCCAGTTTCGGCTGCGCCACCAGGCGCATTCACCGACACGGGCAGGGCGCATCTGGTTCCTCTTCACGCGGCCACAAAACGACGACGGAGTTGAGGATTTCTTCCGGTTCTGGGGAGGTGAGTCCCTATACGCGGCGATCGACCGTGATATCGCACTAGGGCCAATCCTCCGCTCGACAGGTGTGCCGTGCGTTGTAGAAGCGGCAATCCCGATGTCCTATTTCCAGGACAGCCTTGGCTACGAAACCCACATCGTGCGGCAGTTCTGTGGCTGGCGCGCGGAGCGGTCTTACGATGGCGTGCCCCATGATCGCGCGCTCGCCCCGGTACCACCCCATTTGATTCGACGGATCGTGACGTCCCACGATCCGGAATTTGCCGCGTTGAGCGGCTGCGCCGCCTATTATGAGCCGCTGACGATTGCTCCTCCGGTCGCGAAACATCGCTTGGAAGATGGGTGAAGGGGCCTTGGATGGACATCGGACCAACGCCTTGGGCTCGGCCGCCAAGATGCGGAATTCATTGTCACCGGGATGGAACGACGATAGAACGGCTGCGACTTGGGGGCAGTCGATCAAAGCGCGTCTTCCGAGCGTTGCCGCAACAGACAGCGCGAGTTGAGTGCATGACGAACGATAGTTTAGGTGATGTGCGGGGCTCTGTTGCAAAGATTGGCGGCAGTCAGAGGTAGGCTGTCGCTCTGCGCCGATCAGGCGGCTGCTGCGAAATGGTGGTTGAGCATGCCCATGGCCTCCGTCAGCGCCGAGGGCCCAATGCCAAAA
>NZ_QLJK01000029.1:0-64590 GCF_003950715.1 Sphingomonas sp. S-NIH.Pt3_0716
CCGCGGGGTGGGTCTCGTCCGGTGCGTCCTACGGACGCCGTCACGCGCGTGCCGCAGACCCCCCTGTCGCGTAATCGGCCCCGCCGGCGGGTTCCCCCCCGTCCCGCTCGGCGGCCGCCCCCCCGGCGGCTAAGTGCTGCCCCCCTTCCGGCCGGGCCCCCCCGCCGCCCGCCGGGGGTGGAACGCCGGCCTCGTCCGCGGCCGTACCCCGCTCGGCTGCCCCGGCGCGCCGAGCGTCAGCCGCGCGCCGGAGCTGTTCGTGGAGATCCCCGCCCCCCCCGCCGAAACCCGCCGCTACCGCATGGTGATCGAGGCGATGCTTGGCCGCCTCGTCCCCGCCGGCGTCCGCCTTCGGACCCGCTGGACCGCGCTGGCGGCGGCGACGGGCGCAGATGTCCTTACCGTCCTCGACGATGGCCGCCCCATCATCCTCGGCGATGCCCGTCCGCTCGGGATCGCGCCGCTCGGCGGCGACGACAGCCTGATCGGCGGCGCCGGCTCGTCCATCCCGGTGACATTGCCATGATCCAGCAGGAGACATCATCATGAGCTGCGACCCGCCAGCCCCAAAGGCCGCGACCACCTGCGGCCCGTGCAGCGCGTCCGAGCGCAACCGTTACTTTCCCGGCCGACGCCTGACCGTCGCCGACTATCAGCTCGAACAGCGCCATCTGATCGAACGGCGACGCCTCATCAACCGCGCCATGCTCGGCTGGGGCGTTGTCGAGGGGATGGCGGTCGAAACCATCACGCAGGACGCCGAGAAGAACCGCGGCGTCGTCGTCGGCCCCGGCTTCGCGCTCGACCCGCGCGGCCGCGAACTGGTCGCCTGCGACGCGGTGGAGCTTCGTTCGGCCTGCGACATCCTCTGGCTCGAACGCAGCAAGGGCTGCCCGGAGCCTGCCGAACCGCCGCAGCAGGAGGAAGGCGACGCCGCGCCGCGCCATTATCTCGTCAGCGCCCATTACGCCGAGCGGCCGGTGGACTCGGTCAGCATCGGCGACGACTGCACGCCCGCCCGCTGCGAAGCGACGCACATCTGCGAGACGGTGGTCTATTCGCTCATCCGCATTGATGCCTGCCCGTCCGGCCTCGCCCCCTGCCCCGACCCGTTCTGGCCGCGCGGCGACTGTCCCGCCGTCGACGAACGCTGGTGGAGCTTGCCGGAGCCGGACCCCGGCGCTGATCCCGCCATCGCCCGGATCAGCGACCGCGGCACGCATCGCCAGCTCGCGAAATGGAGCCTCGACCGGCTCGACAAGGGGCTGTGCCGCATCGACTGCCTGGACCGCCTCGGTCCGCTCCTCGTCGCGCTCGACGACGGCGTGCCGCTCGCCTGCGTCACCGTCGGCTTTGATTGCGGCAAGCCCTATGTCATGAGCGTGGACGACAACTGGTATCCGCGCCGCCTCGCCAGCCCCAACCCGACCCTGTTCGACCTGATCCGCGGCTGCGACCTCACCCGCATCAAGGATGTCGGCTGGGCCGAATGGTTGCCGCACGACAGACGCGTCGTGCCGTTCAACGCCTTCGCGAAGAAGTTCTCGGCCCCGCCTCCGGTCAGCAACCCCAAGGCCAAGCGCTACAAAGGCGAGCCGGTCGCGACCGACTTCTGGCTCTGCTTCACCGGGCCGGTGCAGACCGCCTCGCTAACGGCGGACATTTTCGCCATCACCCTCATCCAGCGCGACGAGAATGAGGATGTGGGCGAGGTGCGCCGGATGCCGGTACGCGCCATCGACGTCGCGCCGCAGACCGCGGGCGATCCCGACGGCACCACCCGCGCCTGCCGTCCCCGGGTCAGCTTCCGCTTCTGGAACGGCGAGATCAATCCCGACAACAGCTCCGGCTTCGAGCAGGAGACGCTGGTCGAGATCGAGGTGCGCACCGCCTTCATCATCGACGCGCTCGGCCAGAAGGTCGCGGGCGGCGGCCGCTACGTCCCCAGCGACGACTGCGCGCCCGGCGGCCGTTTCCTCAGCAGCTTCGTCGTCGAACCGTCGCCGGAGGAGCCTGACGGCGGAGAGGCCGATGGCGGAGACAGGGACAATGTGCCGGCAGGTCCGCCGGACGTGAAGAAGCAGGACGACCCATCGCAGCGAGCGGCCAGGCCGCCAGCGCAGGAGGCTTGAAATGACCCATGACTGCAACTGCCACGGCGGCGGCGACCACCGGCTGGCGACCATCGTTCCCGGCAGCCTCGAACGCCCGCTCTACGCGCCCGGCCTCATACTGCAGGACAGCGACCTGACGGCCGCGGTGGACTATACCCGCGAGTTGAACCGGCTGCTGTTCCGCACGCTGTTCGGCTGCGGCGTGCTGTGCGGCCTCACCGTTTCCGTCAAGGAGAATTGCGGCCTCATCGTCACCGTCGCCCCCGGCCTTGCGCTGGATGGCTGCGGCGACCCGCTCCACCTGCCCGGCTCGGCCGTGATCAAGCTGGAGGAACGCGACGGCGTCCTCTCGCCGGCCGGAACCAATGGCGCGCCGCGCTTCACCCAATTCTGGGTACTGGCCTGCGCGAAGGACGGCAAGTCCCGCCCGCGCCCCACCGTCTGCGACGACTCCCTCGACGACCGCACGCAGGCGACGCGGGCGCGCCTCAACACCGAAATCTCAGTGACCTTCGATCCGCCGACCTGCGCCTGCGGCTGCATGGATTTCAGCAATCAGCATGGCGATGAGGAAGGCGGGAGCGAAGGGGAGATCGGCAGCGGCGATATCGAAGTCGACAACTTGCCCGACCGCGTGACGGACTGTTACGACAAGCACAATTATGATCCCGCCTGTCCCGAGGATTGCGGCTGCGGTTCCGCCTGTTCCTGTGGCTGCTGCGTCCTGCTCGCCGAGGTGCGCTGGGTGGAGAATGACGGGCGGAATGGCTGGCAGGTGCGCCACAAGGGCGTGCGCCGCTTCGTCCGCCCGGCGCTGATCCCCGACCCCATCTCGTCCTGACGTCCACGGGCGACAGGGGAGACGCGGCGTGGAGCCAGTCCGCAAGCCCGCCAAGACGCTGCCTCCGCCGACGCCGGCGAAGGCGCCGCCAAAGGCCGCGCAGGTTCCGCTGTCACAGGCGGCTCTGTTGCAAAGCCGGATCGGCGCGGCGGGCGTCGGCAAGCTGATCGCAGCGCGCTCGGGCGGCGGCAAGGCGCCGGCCGCCACGCCCGGCGCCCCCTCTCGCCACGCATCCAATGATCAAGCTCCGCAACCCAAGGGGCCGCATGCCGCAAAGGCGAAGAAGGACGCCGACGGCCCCCCCGGCAAGGCGCGGGAGGCCGTCCCCGAGGGCGAAGCGCCTATGGCAGCCGGCGGGGAAGGCAAGGATGCGAGCGGCGTCAAACTCCACATGCCGGAGCCGCCGACCAAGCCGTCCAAGGCCACCATGGACCGGATCGCGGGGGTGCAGAAGCGCGCGGGCGGCGCCGCCACCGCGCAAGGGGCGCTCCCCACCGCCGACAAACAGGTGGCCGACGCGCAGAAGGCGGTGACCGAACCGGACGCGCAGCGCATCGCCGAAGCCCGCGCGCAGCTCATTGCGGAGATGCACGCCGCGCCCAGTCCGGAAATCGAGAAGCTCTGCACCGACATCGCGGACGCCATCCGCCGCCGCCGCCCGCCCGACGAGGACGCGCTGGACAAGGCCGAACCCGCCAAGGAGGCGATGGAAGCAGGCGCGACGCTCAACTCCACGGTCGAGACGCAAAGCAAGAAGGTCACCGACAATTATGGGCCGCTGGACAAGCCGCCCGAGCCGGTGCCCGGCGCGCCCGCGCCGCCCCTCGCCCCACAGCCCGCCGCCGCCCCCGCAGCCGCGCCCGGCGCAAAAGCAGCCGTTCCCGATGCAGTGGGCGCCGACAAGCTTTCGCTTGACAAGGACGCAGAGGAAGCGCGCAAAAAGGTCGACGACACCGGTATGAACAAGCCGGCGGCCGCGCTCGTCCAGTCCGGCCCGGTCGCAGAGGCGCGCGAGGCGCAGGGCGAGCTGGACCAGACAGCGAAGGAAGATCCCGCCAAGATCGTCGCGCAGCAGAAGGAAGCGCTCGCCAAGGCCAATGAGGATATGGGCGCGCTTCAGGTGCGGGCGCTGGCCGCCCTCACCGCGCATCGCGCCGGCACGGTCGGCAAGACGACGCAACGCCAGACCGCGATGGTCGGCACCGAGGCGCAGATGCGCGAACAGGCGGGGACGCAGGCCCGCGCCGCCTTCACCAGCGCCAAGGAGGATGTGCAGGGCCTTCTCAAAGACCTTGTTCCCAACGCCATGAACAAGTGGGAGGCGGCGAAGACCGACCTCACCACTACTTTCAAAGCGGACCTCAAGGGCGTCGCCGATCAGGTCAAGAAGCGCCATGAAAGCACGCTCGCCGCGATCGCGGACTATTTCACCGGCCTGCCCGACTGGGCGACCGAGGGCTATGACCGGGCGGAGAAGAACTTCGCCGACGGCGTCATCAAGAAACTGCGCGAAATCTCGACCGAAGTCGACGCGATCATCAAGGCGTGCGAGGCGCGCATCAAGCAGGCGCGCGACGAGATCGCGGTCATCTTCAACGCCCTGCCCGCCTCGCTCAAGGAGTGGGCGACCAAGGAACAGGCCGGCTTCGACACCCAGCTCGACAAGCTGGGGCAGGAAGTCCACCAGACCCGCGACGCATTCAACAAGGATCTGGGCCAGCGCGCGGCGCAGGCAGTGGACGAGGTGCGCGCCGAGATCGCTGAACTGCGCAAGAAGGCGGGCGGCCTCGTCGGGCGCATCGTGGACGCCGTCAAACGCTTCGTCGACGATCCCGTCAAGTTCATCATCGAGGGGCTGCTGGAACTGCTCGGCATTTCCCCGCCCGCCTTCTGGGCGGTGGTCGCGAAGATCAAGAAGGTGGTGCGCGACATCATCGACGACCCGGTGAACTTCGCCAACAACCTCCTGAAGGGCATCGGCCAGGGCTTCAGCCAGTTCTTCGACAATTTCCCCACCCACATGATCAAGGGCTTCCTCGGCTGGCTGCTGGGCGACCTCAAGGACGTGCAGGTTCCCAAGGACTTCTCGCTCAAGAGCGTCATCACCTTCTTCCTCCAGATCATGGGCATCACCTGGCCCAATATCCGCAAGATCATCGTCAAGAAGATCGGCGAGAAGAATGTCGCGCTGATCGAGCAGGTCTGGTCGCTCGTCTCAATGCTCATCGACAAGGGGCCGGAAGGCATTTTCGAGATGATCCGGGAGAAACTCGACCCGCAGTCGATCCTCGACCAGGTGATCCAGATGGCGGTCGACTATATGGTGACGGCCATCGTGAAGGCGGTGGCCGCGCGCCTGATCCTGCTGTTCAACCCGGCGGGCGCGATCCTTCAGGCGATCGAAGCGATCTACAAGGTGCTGAAATGGGTTTTCGAGAACGCCGCGCGCATCTTCACGCTTATCGAGACGATCGTGAACGGTCTGGCGGACATCATCGCGGGCAATGTCGCGGGCTTCGCCAATGCCGTGGAGAAGGGACTGGCGATGCTGATCGCGCCGGTGTTGGGCTTCATCGCGGACTATCTCGGGTTTGGCGACCTGCCCAAGGCGGTCGCCAAGCAGATCAAGAGCTTCCAGAAATGGATACTCGGCATCATCGAGAAGGCGTTCGACTGGCTGATCGAGAAGGGCAAGGCGCTGCTGGCGGCCCTCGGGATCGGGGGGAAGAAGGACAAGGATAAGAAGGACGACGACAAAAAAGACTTTGACGGCAAGATTGGCGCGGTCGCCCACTGGGCCGGCCCGCACGAAAGCCACGAAATGTGGATAGCCGAGACAACTGGCGGCGTCGAAGTGATGATGGCGAGCGGACAAAAGGGGCCGGTGCGCGCGAAGCTCACAAAATATGAGAACAAGGCGATCAACCTCTCGAAGGGGCCGGGATCGAAGGAGGATATCGAAGACCGCCAGAAGCGGGCGTCCGATGCGATCAAAAGCGCGCGCCAGAAGCTCGACGCGACCGAACAGGCCGCCAAGGCCACCAAGGCGGCGATCGCGAAGAACGACGCCAAGCCCGACGATGTGAAGGCCAAGGACCAGCAGACCGAGGACTGGCAGGAGAAGCTCTGGCCGGAACTCCAGATCATCGAGATCGCGATTGACGATATCCCAATGCCCAAAACCAAGATTCATGGCGGATCAGGGCAGGCCACCATCGTCACGGCGCGACCGCTCAGCAAAGACGGCAGCAGCGGCAGCAAACCGAGAGGCAAGCTACGTGGCTGGCCGCTCGTTGCGGGGAGAAACCCGCAATGGGTCGCCGCGCACCTCCTATCTGAAAAGCTGCACGGCCCGGGCGACCCATGGAACACCACACCCATGCGCACCGGGGACAATACACGGATGGAGATCGCCGTCGAAGACGACGCGAAAACGGCGGTCGCCCGGGGCGAGGTGCTCTATTACACCGCGTCAGTCACCTATCATGATGATAGCGAAGACCCCCGAATGAACGACTTTCCCGCGTCCATTTCAGTTCAATGGGGAGCCATGCGCTTCAGAGACAAGGCGTGGGCCGATGAAAAGGAGTACAAGCCCTATTACGCCAACCTGAAAAAACCTGATCTGGAGGACGGCGCCCGGCCAGACATCAACGAACTCCGCCGCACCGCACTGTATAAGCGCAACGTGCCAATCCGGTTCGCAATGGCGATGGACGAGGAACGCGACCTACGCGGAGCCTTCACCGACCCCGGAACGTTCACCGCAAGGATGACCGCATTCTACAAAACGAAGGGCGGCAATCCGGATGACAAGCTGAGCGAAGGAGTCGCCGCCGTTCTGCTGCTGATCACGGAGAAAAAGGCGAAGTGGCCAAAATGACGAAAGCTGCTGACAAACGCCTGCATGAGGCGTTGACCGACATCCGGACGATGGCCGAAGAAATGGCGCAGCGTTCCTCCTTCCATGTCACATTCGAGGACTTCCGCGTGATGCCATCGGATGAGATACGCGACTGGCAGGACATCGTTCGGGAGGAAACTGACGACAGCGGCTACATGTTGCCGGCCGATCTGATCGAACTCTATACGGCCACAGGCGGGTTCGACTTTCGTTGGAGTTGCGACGCGGGCGTTGTCGAGGGCGTGATCGCCCTCGCCTCCTTGCCGGAACTATTCCAGCGCGACGACGAACAGGACAGGAGCATGGGCCAGTGCCTGACCGAATGGCGCCGCTTGGACAGCGTCACGCCCGACAGCTACACCGCGATCCGACTGGATGACGGTGTAGCTGGCCTGAAATGCGTGCATTTCAAGAATCGCCAGCCGATCCGGATGAACCTCACGCCCCGTGACTATGTCATCGCAGCCGCCGATCATTTGGGCGTCATTGGCTGGCAGATTAGCGACACCGACAAACAGGAACAGATCGTCCGTAACCTCGCGGCGCGAGAGTGAAGGGAGATGCGCTGTGGCAGGAGAGATGAACGACATTCTCTGGCGCAACGAGGAGGACCAGCGTCACTTCATCATCCCCACCGATGCGCCCTTGCGTAATGGATGCTACCGCATCACGCGCTTTGACGGAGGCGAGGCGCACTGCAGCGAATCGTGCCTCGCCAGCTTCGAAGTCACCGAAGCCCAGGCCCATGAATGGGCGAAACAGGAATTCGGGGCCGCGCTCTCCGACATCCGCCAGCGCATCGACCGCAAGATCGGCCGCACTCGCGCCGCGCTCAAGGCGGCCCGCGATACGCCGATCGCCCCGGACAGTGCCGTCACGGCCGACGCCCTGCCGGCACTTCTGGCCCTCGCCAAAGCGCTGCCCGGCGCAATTCTCGGCTCGCTGTCCGGCGACCCGGAGAAGCTCCGGACCGCGCAAAGCAATCTGTCTGACGTTCAGAAGCGGCTGAACGCCGCTGGGGTCGACGTGGAAGACAAGCTCGCCGCCTTCCCCGATCGCCTGGCGGCACTGCGCGAGGATTTTCGGCGGCGGGCGAGCAAGACCGGCGAGAAAAGCTAAGTCAGTGGATTGCGAAGTCGGCCTCAGCTCGACGCACGGGTCGGCTCGGTCACCATGTCGAACATCCGCGTCCGTCGTATCAACTGCCGGCGGGTGGGCAGCTCCAGCTTGCTAAGGATAGAATGAACGTGATGCTTGACGGTGGACTCGCTCAGGTCGAGCAGCAGCGCGATCTCCTTGTTAGACAGCGCATCGGCGACATGCCTTGCGACCTCCTCCTCGCGGGTGGTCAGCGTCGCGTTCCTGCCATGGCCCGGGTCCGCGCTAGCCGATCCGGGAGCGCGAAACAGGGCGCGCATGATCGAACCGGCAATTTCCGGCGAGCAGGTCATTCGTCCTGCAATCGCATCGCGCACCGTGGCGTACAGCCGCTCGATCCCGTCCTCCCGGCGCACGTAGCAGCCAAAGCCGGCACTGCCATGCGCCACTACGGCCTGCTCCTGCTCCTCCAGGCCGAGGGCGAGCAACGCCAGATCGGGATAGCGACGATGAAAGGCGCGCACGGCGTCGAGATCCACGCCCTGTGTCAGATCCAGAATGGCAACATCGAACCGCAGGCCGCGCGCCATGAGGTCGCTCAGATCCGCAATCGTACCCGTCAGCAAGACATCGAGCGCCGAATCGCGCGTCATCAAGGAATGAGCGACGCATTCGCCAAGCAGTCGGATTTCGCTGGCAATCACCACCCGCATATACACCCCACGCATAAGCAAACTCGAACTCACCCGTCAGTGGTCGTCGCATTTGCGCAGGGCTGTATGAATTTTGCGACCGATTGCCCTCGTCGCTTGCCATGAAGCTACACCTTCAGCGCCGGTTCCGCGATATCGACCGCTCTGTTCGGGCGCGAAATCAACTCAATCCGTCGCGAGAAGCGGAAATCGGGGAAAAATTCCGGGTCAATTCGCCGACGATCGGCAAAGTCCCCGAGCGTTTTTGAACACCGGCGATCAACAAGCTCGCTCGCCATGCAGATTGGGCCGTGAGCTCATAAATGGGTTGATTGGGCGATAAGGGCTGTTGGCGCGAGTGGTTCCCATGGGAGCGATTGTCCGCCTGCTCCCGTTGGCAGCTATGGGAGTAGGGCCGTGGCGATGTGGTTCTTGCCGGTACCAGGCAGGTCGGTGAGACCCGCTCGGCATGTTCGACAAAGCCATCGAAGGCTCGTCCCAGCGCCATCAGGTTATCATGAACAGAAGGCAGCTAACAGGTGGCTCAATTCCGGCCCGCAATGTCTGGAATGTTGGCGGATGTGGCGAGCACATACATGCGATCCGAATGTCCGGTTTTCTATTTTTGCACTCAGAACCAGACCGAACAGAATGTCCCATCGTTCGCCATTATTCGCTGGTCCAAAATCTATCAGATGCAGATAAAAGTAACCCCACCGGAAAGATCTCCACGGCGGGACCAGAATTCAGGGAGGGCCGCTCCACAGGGGAGGAGCGGCGGGCCGGCTACGGTGCACCGCGATGACGTTATGATGACGATGCCCTCTGCCATTTGCCGAAATCCTAGACCGTCCAGAACATGGGATTGCGCAGCCAGTCGTCGATGGCAGATTCGCGCCCATTGTAGACTTTAATCCTCATGCCCTTCCTGCGAGGTCCAGACCTCGTGCGCGTCGATCTGGATGCGCAGGATGGCGCGCAGCAGGGTGGCGCGGGCGTCAATTTCCTGGCGGCGCGTCTCGTTCGCCTGGCGGCGGGCGAGCAGCGTATCGGCGAGGTCGATCTGGCCCAGCTCATAGCCTCTCTTCGTCCGGGTCGCGGCGGCGGCGGCGCTGGCGGCAGCGCTTTCCATGCTGCGCCAGACCGCTTCGCGGGCGCGGACATTGCTGAGGTCGGCGGCGGCGGTCGCCTCTATCTCGCGCCGCACGCGGGCGAGTTCCAGCTCGGCCGCGCTGGCGTCTGCGGTTGCCTGGTCATGCGCGGCGCGGCGATAGCCACCGCCCAGCGGAATCGAGCCGACCAGACCGACGCCCTTTTCCAGCCCGCCCCGTTCGCTGAAGACGCGCACGCCGAATGACGGATCGGCGATGCGATCGGCCGAGGCGCGGCGGGCGACCATGGCCAGCCGCTGCGCCTCCCGCTCCGACGCGCGGATTTCATGGCTGCGCTCGATCACCAGATTGCGCAGATCCTCCAGCGCCGTGGCGGGCATGGCCGGATCGGCGAGCAAGGGCGCCTCTTCAGGCAGAGCAAGGCCGGGGAAGCCGGCGGCGAGCTTCACCCGCGCCTCATCCCGCGCCGCGCGGGAGGTCGCGGCCTGCGCTTGCGCCTGAGCCAGCGCGGCTTCAGCCTGGTCCACGTCCAGTAGCGACGCGTCACGCAACTGGGCACGGCGGCGCACGGCCGCCATGTCCTGCGTCAGGCTGGCAGCGGAATCGAGGTCGGTGCGATGCTGGGCACTGGCGACCAGCCAGTCATGCCAGAGATCGGAAAAGGCGAGCGCGGTCTGATGCCGCACATCCTCCATCAGATTATGCGCCACCTCGACGCCCAGTTCGCCGGCCTTGCGGTCCAGCGACGCCTTGCCGGGCAGGCGGAACGGGCGGGTGAGGTTGACGTCATATTCGCCATAATCGCCCTCCCCCTCGGCCGAGCGACGGGAGACCGTGCCCTGGAAGGTAAACTCATGGCTGCCCCGGCGGAGCATGGCGGCGCCGGCCTCGGCCGAGCGCACGCGCGCTTGTGCCGCAGCCACGGCGGGATAGCTATCAAGCGCTTCGACCACCAAGGGTTCGGGCGGCAGGTCGGTGCGCTGGGCCCAGGCGGGCGTAGTAATGAGGGCGGTGGCCGACAGGAGAAGCGCACGGATCATGCGATACGCCCCCGTGCCGCGACCGGGCAGGCATGCCAGCGCACCGCATGGCCCCGCCGCGCATCGGTGACGGCGGCGACCAGCGGGGCGATATCATCCGCCGGCACGATCAGGTCGATCGCCGCCCGGCGCAGCGTGCCGCGCACCTGCTCGGCCGCGCGGGCATCGCCGAAATCGCGACCCAGCACCTGCTCGTCACGCAGATGGAGCGGCGCCTGGGTGTGGCCGCGCAGCGCGTCGGCCACACCGTCGCGGTCGATCGCGGCGCAATAGAAGGTCAGCAACATGTCGGTCATGATCGGGCTTCCGTGGCGCCTTCACCGAAGCGCTCGAACAAAATGGGCAGGAGGATGAGGGTGAGCAGGGTCGAACTGATCAGCCCGCCGATCACCACGATGGCGAGCGGTTTCTGGATTTCCGACCCTGGCCCGGTCGCGAACATCAGCGGGACAAGGCCGAAGGCGGTGATGCTGGCGGTCATCAGCACCGGGCGCAGCCGGCGTTCGGCGCCCAGTCGCACGGCCTGGGCCATGCTCTGCCCCTCCTCGCGCAATTGGCGGAAATAGGCGACGAGGACGAGGCCGTTCAGCACCGCGATGCCGAGCAGGGCGATGAAACCGACCGAGGCAGGCACGGAGAGATATTGGCCCGATACCCAGAGCGAGATGATGCCGCCGACCATGGCGAAGGGAATGTTGGCGAGGATCAGCAGCGACGCGCGCATCGAGCGCAGGGTCATGAGCAGCACCAGCAGGATCAGCAGCAGCGCGGCCGGGATGACCAGCATCAGCCGGGCGGAAGCGCGCTGCTGATTTTCGAACTGGCCGCCCCAGACCATGCGATAGCCGGCCGGCATCTTGATTTCGCGATCGACGGTGGCGCGCGCCTCATCGACATAGCCGACCAGATCGCGGCCCGAGACGAACGCCTGGACCAGCGCGTAGCGCGAGCCATTTTCATGGTCGAGCTTGACCGGCCCCTCGGTGCGCTCGACCCGCGCCATGTCGCTGACCCGCGCGACGGTGCCGTCCGGCGTGCGCAGCGGCAGGTCGGCAAAGCGGGTCGCGTCGCTGCGGATCGTCTCGTCGCCCTTGACCAGGATCGGCACTCGCTTCTGCCCGTCGGCGACGACGCCGGCATGCACGCCCTCGATCTGGGCACGCAGCGTGTCCTGCATCTGGTCGATCGGCATGCCGAAACGGCCGGCGGCGGCGCGATCGATATCGAGCTGGAGATAGTCGACATGATCGTTAGCGACGGTCATCACCTCCGAAGCGCCGCGCGTCTTCGACAATATCTTCTGCACCTGTCCGGCAAGGTCCGACAGGGTGGCGAGGTCCGGGCCGAAAATCTTGACGGCAAGGTCGCCGCGCGATCCGGTCAGCATTTCCGAGACGCGCATCTCGATCGGCTGGGTGAAGGTCGGCTCGATGCCGGGTAGCTTGTCGAGCGACTTGCGGATTTCATCGACGACGAACTCCTTGTCGCCGCGCCATTCTTGCTGGGGTTTCAGCACCACGAAACTGTCGGTCTCG
The DNA here is from genome assembly GCF_003950715.1 of Sphingomonas sp. S-NIH.Pt3_0716. Taxonomy (NCBI): domain Bacteria; kingdom Pseudomonadati; phylum Pseudomonadota; class Alphaproteobacteria; order Sphingomonadales; family Sphingomonadaceae; genus Sphingomonas; species Sphingomonas sp. S-NIH.Pt3_0716. The sequence goes on from NZ_QLJK01000029.1 coordinate 12,337, forward strand.
TTCGGGCTCATCGGGTCGAGGCCGATCTCGTCCGTGCCGACGCGGGCGATGATCTGCGCGATTTCGGGCACGTCCTGCATCAGGGACCGCTGCACCGCCGTGTCGCCCAGCACCGACTGGTCGAGATTGATGGTCGGCAGCTTGGCGGTCTGGACGATCACCGAGCCTTCATCCATCGAGGGCATGAAGGTCTTGCCGACCGCGCCATAGGCCAGGCCCGCCAGCACCAGGCCGAGCGCGGCCAAGCCATAGACCAGCCGTTTGCGGCCAAAGGCACCGTCGAGCAGCGCCCGATAGCGCGGCGTCAGCTTGCGCATGATCCAGGGTTCGCCATGATGGCCGGGCTTGAGGCCGAGCGAAGCCAGCACCGGCACTAGCGTGAGTGCGATCAGCAGCGATCCCGCCAGCGCGAAGATGATGGTGAGCGCGACCGGGGCGAACAGCTTGCCCTCCAGCCCTTCGAGCGAGAGCAGGGGCAGGAAGACGAGCGCGATGATGACGATGCCGGCCGACACCGGCACCACGACTTCGCCGGTGGCGCGGTAGACATGGTGCAGCCGGGGCGGGCCGTCATCCTTCGCATGATTGAGCCGTTCGACGATATTTTCGACCACCACGACCGCGCCGTCGACCAGCATGCCGATGGCGATGGCCAAGCCGCCCAGGCTCATGAGGTTGGCCGACAGGCCCATGCCGCGCATCATCAGGAAGGTGACGAGCGCCGACATCGGCAGGGTGGCGGCCACGATCGCCGCCGCGCGCCAGTCGCCCAGGAACAGGATCAGCAGGATGACGACCAGGATGGTCGCCTCGATCAGCGCCTTTTCAACCGTGCCGACGGCGCGGCCGATCAGGTCGGAGCGATCATAGAAGACGGCGATCGTGGAGCCCTGTGGCAAGGTCTTTTCCAGTTCAGCGACGCGCGCCTTGACGCCATCGACCACGGCGCGGGCATCGGCACCGCGCAGCGCGATCACCAGCCCCTGCACCGCCTCGCCCTTGCCATTGGCGGTGACCGCGCCATAGCGGGTCAGGCTGCCGGTGCCGACGGTGGCGACGTCGCCCATGCGGACAATGCGGCCATTGCGCGTGGCGATCACCATCGACTGGAGGTCCGCTTCCGACTGGATCGCGCCGACCGCCCGGACGATCAGCGATTCCTCGCCCTGCGACAGGCGGCCGGCGCCGTCATTGCGGTTGCCGCGCTCGATTGCTTCCTGAAGATCGGCAATGCTGAGGCCCGCGCTGGCGAGCGCGATGGGATCGGGCCGCACTTCGAAGGTGCGGACATAGCCACCCAGCGCATTGACGTCGGCGACGCCGGGCACGGTGCGCAGCGCCGGCCGGATCGTCCAGTCGAGCAGGGTGCGCTTTTCCTCCAGGCTCAAAGGCCCTTCGATCGTGAACATGAAGATGTCGGACAAGGGCGTCGAGATCGGCGCCATGCCGCCCGATACCGCCGGCGGCAGATTTCCCATCACGCCCGCCAGGCGTTCGGCGACCTGTTGGCGCGCCCAGTAGATGTCGGTGCCATCGACGAAATCGATGGTGATGTCGGCGATCGCATATTTGGCCGAGGAACGCAGGATCGCCTGCCCCGGAATGCCCAGCATCTCCATCTCGATCGGGGTGATCACGCGGCTTTCCACCTCCTCCGGCGTCATGCCGGGGGCTTTGAGAATCACCTTCACCTGGGTCTGGGCGATGTTGGGATAGGCATCGACCGGCAGGTTGACGAAAGCCCAGGCCCCCAGCCCGGCGGTCAGCAGGGCGAGCGCGATGACGATCAGGCGATAGGAGAGCGCCCAGGCAGCCAGCGATTTGAGCATCGGGCCTTACTCGCCCATCGCCAGCGGCTTGAGCGCGCTGGTGCCGGCCACGACCACCTGTTCGCCCGGTTCCACGCCGGAGAGGATCAGGACATGATCGCCATCCTTGCCGCCGGCCTTGACTTGGCGCGCGACGACACCGGTGCGGGTGCGCACGAACAGCGTGTCGCCGCCGGGCAGCGTCGTGACGGCGGCGGCGGGCACCATGGAGGCACCGGCCGGCGCCGGGCCGAAGATCGACAGGCTGGTGGCGCGGCCGGCCATGGCACCGGGGCCGGCCGGCAATTTGGCCTTCAACGTCACCGACCGGGTCGCCGGATCGATGGTCGATCCGACCGCCGTCACCGTGCCGCGCAGATCATCGCCCAGCGCCACGGTCATGCCGGGCTTCACCTGCCCCGCCAGCCGCTCGGGCAATTGCGCCTGCGCCTCATATTGGCCGGCCGCATCGATCACATAGGGCGCGGTGGTGCCATCGACGACGCTGCCGGCATGGATCGCGGCGCTGGTCACGCGCCCGGCGATCGGCGCGGTCAGCGTGTAGGTGCCGCTGGCGCCCGATCCATTCACCATCGTCAGGATGCGGCTCTTTTCCGACACGTCGGCGCGGGCCTCACCCAGCACGGCGCGGGCCTCGTCCGCGCGGGCGCCGGCGATGATGCCTTCGCGTTCCAGTTGCGACAGGCGGCTGGCGCTCGACTGCGCCACGCCCAGCCGTGCGCTCGCCCGATTGAGGTCCGCGCCCATGGACAGGACATCACGGCTGGAGACGATCGCCAGCGGCTGGCCGTGCCGCACTTCCTCGCCCTCGACCACCAGAATGCGGGTGACGATGCCGGGGAAGGTGGCGGCGACAGCGACACGGGCGTTGGGCGGCGGCGCGATCAGCGCGGGCACGACCGCAATCGGCGCCTCGATGGCCGCGACGGCCGCGCCGAATTTCAGCCCCAGCCGGGCGATATTGTCCGCCGTCAGCGGGATCGATCCGTCCGCCGGTTGCGCCGCAGCACTGTCATTGGCGGGCGCGGCCTGCTCCCCCGAACAGGCGGCAAGCGACAGGAGAGCGAGGGCACCGGGCAGGCGCACGAATCGGAATAGCGGGACCATGGCCCTGCCCTATGGGATCAAACTGACGAGACCCTGACGAGGGGTTTTCGGACGATCAACGCGGTGGCGTGAAATCCAGCACCAGTTCCTGTGCACCGGCCACGCTGGAGAGGGTCCCGCCATGCGCGGCCATGATGCGGGCGACGATCGCCAGCCCCAGCCCGGCGCCTTCGCTACTGGCATGATCCGCGCGGCGATGGCGCTGGACCAGTTCGGCCAGCCGCTCGGGCGTCAACCCAGCACCGCCATCCTTCACTCGCAGCCGGGGACCAGGACCGGCGATCACGGTGACGGCGCCACCCGCCGGCGTCACCCGCAGCGCATTTTCGACGAGGTTGCGTAGCGCCGCCGCGACCGTCTCGCGCTGCCCCATGATCGGCGCGACATCGCCGACGCGGGTCAGCGACAGGCTCTTGTCGGCCGCTATCGCGCCGGGCGCCATCAGGCTGACGATGTCGGCACTCACATCCTCCAGCCGGACGCTGTCGCGGATCGACTGGGCCACGCTCTGCGCCTCGACCCGCGCGAGCAGCATCAGTTGGTCGATCAGCCGGCGCATCGCGATCACCTCGGCGCGCAGACGCGGCGCGTCGGGATGGTCGAGCCCGTCCAGTTCGAGCGCCAGCACGGCGAGCGGCGTGCGCAGTTCATGCGCGACGTCAGCGGCGAACGCCTCATGATCGCGCGCCGCCTGGTCAAGTTGGCCAAGCAGGCGATTGACCGCCTGGGCGAAGGGCACGGCCTCGGTCGGGAAGGCGGCATGATCGATCAACACGCCGCGCTGATGACGTTCGGCCACCTGCAACTGGGCGACCGCCTCCCCCAGCGGCGCCAGCGCCTTTCGGATCACGATCAGGCTGGCCATGCCCATCGGAATGATCAGCACCAGGATCGGCAGGATCACATGCTCGAACAATTCGCGAAAGGCATGGCGGGCGGCCGCCGGGTCGCCCAGCGCAGTGAAGCTTTGCCGATGTTCGTTGATGATGAAGACCAGCAGCAGCGTGGTGCCGATGAAGCCCACGATCGACAGGCCTATGAAGAGCCGCCGGGCAATCGAGCGACGCTGGCTCATGCCGCCGGCTCCCGCAGCATATAGCCGACGCCGCGCACGGTATGGAGCATGCCGCGTGCGCCAGCCTCCTCCAGCTTGCGGCGCAGGCGCGACACCGTGGCCTCGACCGCATTGGGGGTAACCGGCTCAGCAAAGGAATAGAGCGCGCTTTCGATGCTTTCGCGCCGGACCACAGCGCCGGCCTGGCGCAGCAGCAGTTCCAGCAAGTCGGTCTCACGGCGGGACAGGTCGATCGCCTGCCCTGCGCACAGTGTCATGCGCCGCGCCGAATCGACCAGCAGCGGACCGAAGCGCAATTCGGTCTGGGCACGCGGCCCCGGACGGCGCATCAGCGCACGGATGCGGGCAGCGATCTCGTCCACCTCGGCGGGCTTTACCACATAATCGTCGGCGCCGGCGTCGAGGCCGGTGATCCGGTCCTCAAGGGCGTCACGCGCCGTCAGGATCAGGGCCGGCTGCATATGCCCCTGCCGCCTGATGTCGCGCAGCCAGGCAATGCCGTCGCCATCAGGCAGGCCGCGATCGACGATCAGTACATCATGAACTTCCGCTGCGACGGCCTCTGTCGCAATGATCAGCGTTTCGGCATGGTCGCAATGGAACCCCCGCCGCTCGAGGCCGGCAATCAGCAATCCGGCCAGTCGACTATTGTCCTCAATCAGCAAGAGACGCATGATGAGTCTCATCCCGTTTCATCCATGGTGGATCAACAGATTTCTCTGGAAGTCGCCAAGTTTCTTGGCCCTCGCCGCCTTCTCCTGCTCATCCTTCGGCGTGAAACGGTCGGCATAGCAGACGCTGGTCCCTACCTCGCCCTTGCGGACATTGCCGCCCAGCGCCTGCGCCTGCCGATAGGCGATCCAGCGCTGCGCGCCATAGCCCCGCTCGACAGACGGTCCAACAGGATCAGGATATTGATGCCTGAATAGCAGCGGCCCGTTGCCGCATTGCGGAGAAGCCCCGTGACAGTGAGGCTCGTGTCCCAGGGCTGCACCCATGGCAGCCGTCCCTCTTCCAGCTGTGCGATGATATGCTGCGTCACATCGTCATAGAGCGATCCATTACCCGTACCCATGTCTTTTCTCCTGCCTCTCCAGCACCGGCCGCCGGAATGGCGGGGATGGGCGGCAAGGAGCCGCACGGCAGGCCCGTGCCCATAAGGCGGGCTGCACCCGCAGGGCCGCAACGCAAGAGAAGGAGCCGGTGCAGCCGCGCTGGCAGCAGCCAGCAGCCCAAAAGGCTGCAATGCGTCAGCGACCGACCTATATGGGACGAGTTAGGCAAAGCCGTCTCGAAGGCGCCAGGGCGCCATAGGGCGTGGTCCGCCAGAGGCGGAGACGCCAAAAATAAAGATCCCATCGACAGAAAAATATGACAGACTTCAAATATTTTTACGCACCTCATGAGCATTACAGAAAGATAAATTCAGAACTTTAAAACATTTTAATTTTATGACTGTCAGAGATTTACGTATAAATTGTCGTGACTGCAGTTGAATATATCTGAAATATTATATTTGATTTTAACCGATTTTTTCTCGGCTATTAATTCCACCACTCCACCAATACAATCAGTGAATTTTTGATAAATAAGCAATAATCGCAAAGGACACGGCGACATCAATTGCGCGTGACCTGCCCCAGCGTGAGCATCACCACACTGTGCTCGGGCAATGTCACGGTCAGAGCGCCTTGCGAGAGGGTCGCGCCACTGAACGGGACAGGCCTCACCACATCGGGCGATCCGAAATCATTGTGCGACTGGACACTCGGCGCGGTCAGGATACGCCCCTCGACCATAGAGGCGGTTACCCCCTCCAGTTTCGCGGTCACTGTCATCGGTCGATTGGGGTCGGTGTTGGTAAGGGCGATATGCACAATGCCTGCGCTGTCGCGCACCGCCGCTGCGCTGAGCGCAGGCATCGCCCATTGATCCCTGCTGTACCAGGGGGATGCCAATTCCAAGGGCAGGAAGGTCGCATCCTGGAAGGGCTTGTACATGTCGAACACATGATAGGTGGGCGTCAGCACCATCTTGTCGTCGCGGGTCAGGATCATGGCCTGGAGCACATTCACCATCTGGGCGATGTTGGTCATGCGCACCCGGTCGGCATGGCGGGCGAACAGGTTGATGTTGAGCGCGGCGATGATCGCATCGCGCATACTATTCTGCTGATAGAGGAATCCGGGATTGGTGCCGGGTTCAACATCGGTCCAGATGCCCCATTCGTCCACCGCCAGGTTGACGCGCTTTTCGGGATCATATTTGTCCATGATCGCGCCATGCTTTTCCAGCAGTTCCTCCATGACCAGGGTGCTGGCAAGCGTGCGGGCATAGTCCGTTTCGGTGAATTGGGTCGCCGATCCCTTCACCTTGCCGCGCATGGGATGGGTGTAATAATGCAGGCCGATGCCATCGATCGACTTGCCTGCAACGCGCATCATCACATCGGTCCAATCATAGTCGCGGCTGTTTGCCCCGCTGGCGATCTTGAGGATTTTCACGCCATATGGCGCCTTCACGAAAGTTGCGTAACGGCGTGTGATGTCAGCCGCATATTCGGCGCGCATGTTGCCGCCGCACCCCCATAGCTCGTTCCCGATGCCGAACATGGGAAGTTTCCAAGGCTCCTTGCGGCCGTTCTTGGCGCGCTCCTGCGCCAGCGTACCGGCCGGTGCGGTCATATATTCCACCCACTCCGCCATTTCCGCCGGCGATCCATTACCGACATTGCCCGACACATAGGCTTCCGCACCGATCAGTTCGGCGAAATCCATGAACTCGTGCGTGCCAAAGCTGTTGGGTTCAGCAACGCGGCCCCAATGGGTGTTGATCTTGACCGGACGCTTGCCGCGCGGGCCGACCCCCTCGCGCCAATGATATTCGTCGGCAAAGCAGCCTCCCGGCCAGCGGACCAGGGGCACCGACAATGCCTTGAGCGCCGCGACGACATCATTGCGATAGCCGCGCGTGTTCGGAATTTTCGATTCCGGCCCGACCCAGATACCGCCATAAATGCCATAACCCAGATGTTCGGCAAATTGGCTGAAGATCCGACGATCGACCCTCGCTCCAGGCTTGTCTGCATGCAGCGTAACGGTCGCGGCGGGCATCGCGGTTTCCTGCGCCGTCACCTGTCCACCGGACGTCAGGATCGTCGCTGCAAGCAGCGCGATGGACACCAACAAACGCTTCTTCATTACCCCTCTCCCAATCCTGCGCGTCTCACGCCTTTCTGAGCGGCTCCACGATCGCGGCGATGTCGCGGTCACCTTCGCCAACCAGATCCGCGTCGATGAAGCGCTGCCGTGCGGCCTGCGCAATGGCGGAAACAATCCCTACATCAGCCAGCGCCTGCGCCGCATAGCCCAGATCCTTTGCCATCAACGGGACCACGAAATGCGGGGCATAATCGCGATCGAGCATCCGACGGCCCACGCCCTTCACCATCGGACTGGCGGGGGCACCGTCAAAGAGGATGGACATGGCCTGCTCGATGTCCAGTCCATGTTTCTCGAACAGGGCGATGGCTTCGGCCAGGCTGGCCGCCTGCACGCCGCACAGGTAATTATTGGCAAGCTTGACCGTAGCGGCGCTGCCGACAGGTCCGAGATGGACAAGCGCCCCGCCCATGGCATCGAAGGCTGGGCGAGCGAGTTCGATCGCCTCCGCGTCACCGCCGACGAGGAAGCGGAGCGTACCCTGTGCCGCCTGATCCCGGCTGCCGGTCACCGGCGCTTCCAGGAAGCGCACGCCTCGGGCGACCGCTTGGCGGGCAAGGTCGAATACCCAGTCGCCGGTCAGGGTGCTGGATTCGATCGCGATCGCGCCGGCCTTCATGGCGGCAAGTGCGCCATCCTCGCCGGTCCAAACGGTTTTCGACACATCGTCATTGGCCAGCATGGCGATGACGATGTCGGCATGTTGCACCGCATCCGCCGGCGTCGCGGCCACGCGTCCGCCAGCCGCGCGCAACGCCTCGGCCTTGCCTGCGCTGCGGTTCCACATAGTCAGGTCGAAGCCGGCCGCCAGCAACTGGCGCGCCATGCCCCCCCCCCATGATGCCCAGCCCCAATATTGCAATCTTCATCATCCGATCACCTTGAAACGCGAGAGTGCAGCTTCGTCGATTTCGAGCCCCAGACCCGGGAGATTATCGTCGAGATCGATATGGCCATCGACCGCCTGGGGCTCGCCCTTGAAGATGTACCAGAAGAGCTCGTTGCCCACCTCCACATCGACCATCGGGAAATATTCGGCGATGGGGCTGTTGAGGCTCGCCATCACCACATGATAATTGTGCATCTGGCCGGCATGGGGGACGACGGGGATGGAATAGGCTTCTGCCAGCGCCTGTATCTTTCGCGCGGCGGTGATGCCGCCGACGCGGTTGGTGTCGAACTGGAAATAGTCGAGCGATTTCGCCTCGATCATCTGGCGGAAGCCATAGCTGGTAAATTCATGCTCGCCCGCCGCGATCGGCGTCGTGCCGAACCGGCGCAGTTCATGATAGCCGTTGATATCGTCGGGGATGATCGCCTCCTCCAGCCAGCGCAGGTTGAAGGGTTCGATGAGGCGCATCATGCGCTTCGCATAGTCGAGGCTCCAGCCCATATAGGCGTCCGCCATGATGTCGATTTCGTCACCCACCGTTTCGCGCACGGTGCGGATCAGTTCGACATTGCGTGCCATGCCCTCCGCCCCGTCGATCGGCCCCCAGCCGAAACGCAGCTTCATCGCCTTGTAGCCCTGCGCCTTGTAGGCGGCGGCTTCCTGCGCCAGTTCGTCGAGCGGGATCGAGTAGAGGCGGCTCGCATAGACCGGAATCTTTGCCTTGGTCCGGCCGCCCAGCAGGCGGAAGACGGGCTGTTTCGCCGCCTTACCCATCAGATCCCAGATCGCGATGTCGAGCGCGGAAATCGCAACCAGCGCCACGCCCTTGCGCCCGAACGCCATGGTCTTGCGATACATATGCTGCCACAGAAACTCGCTGTCCCACGGATCCTGGCCGATCAACAAGGGGGCAAGATACTGGTCGATCAGTTGCTTGGTCACGAACGGCGCGAGCGCGGCATTGCCGATCCCGACCAGCCCCTGGTCGGTGAAGATTTCGACAATCAGCCAGCCATGGAAGGTGAAGGTGCCCATGGTTTCGGGCGACAGCATTGGCGACACCATATCCATGGGATTGGTGCAGAAGTGCGGCGGCAGCGGCACGGTTTCGCCTTCCCACTGGACGACGCGGGTGCGGATTTCGGTGATTTTCAAGGGACGACCTTTCGAGTGAAGCTGAGAGGCGAAATGCGAGGAATCGAGCGGCAGATCAGCGCAAAGGCGATCAGGTGCAGGGTGGCAGCAACGGTCAGCACCGGCGCGTAGCCAAGCCCGGCGTCGAGTGCCCAGCCAGCCGCCTGACCCATGACGATGCCACCAAAGGCGCCACCAAGGCCGACCAGCCCGGCAAGACGTCCCAGGGCGCTGCGCGGCGCAAGGTCGGTCGGCAGGGTCATGACGAGGGTCGACCAGCTTTGCTGCCCGAAGAAGGCGAGGCTGAAGATGCCAATGACCGCTGCGACCGAGGCAGTCGCGGGCGCCAGCATGACCCAGGGCATGCAGGCGGCGCTCAGGCCCAGAGCGATCTTGCGGGCGGCATCGACCGAACGGCCGGCGGAAAGAAGGCGGCTGGAGAGCCAGCCACCGCACAGACTGCCGACACCCGATGCCGCATAGGGAATCCAGCCGATGGTCGCCGCCTGTTTCAGGTCGAAGCCATGCGCCTCGAACAGATATTTGGGCAGCCAGAAGAGGTAGAAATACCAGGCGCCGTCGCTCAGGAACTTGGCGCCGACAAGGCCACGCACTTCACGGCGGGCAAGGAGCATGGCCACGGTCGGCGCCAGTCCGGCGTCCTCGCCTGCGGAGACGACGTCCCCGGCGGGCGTGCGATAGGTCAGGAACCACCAGAGCGCCCAGGCGAGGCCGAACCCGCCGGTGATGAAGAAAACCCACCGCCAGCTCGCCAGATCGAACCAGTGCCCGTAGGCTAGAATGCCCGCGATCAAGGGCGGTGCGACGACGGCGCCCACTGCCGTCCCGGCATTGACGAGGCCCATGGCGGCCGCGCGGCGTTCAGGCGGAAACCATTCGGCAATGGCGCGGGTGGCGGCGGGGAAGCCCCCGCCCTCCCCTATGCCGAGCAGCAGCCGGCTGACCACCAGCGCGGCGATGCCGCCCGCCACGCCATGGCTGGCGCAGGCCAGCGACCAGAAGATCATGATCGCCAGAAAGCCGCGCCGCGTTCCCACTCGATCCAGCAGCCAGCCGCCACCCAGATACATGAGGCCGTAGGTGGCGAGGAAGGCGGAATCGAGAACGGCCTTGGTCTGGTTGCCGATGGGGATGTCGGCTTCGATATATTTGATCGCCCAGGGAAGCGTCTGGCGATCAAGGTAGGAGATGGCGATGGCGACGGTGATCATCGCCGCAATCGCCCAGCGTTCCCGGTACGGCTCCGATGCGGCCACAACGGCCATCCTATTGCGCGTCCAGGATCAGCAGGGCGACACCCTGGCGCGGAAGCGCAAGATCGATGCTGGCCGCGCCACGTGGGCCGGCGACAGCGACCGTCTCCGCCTTCATGACCGACGCGGCCTCCAACTGCGCATATTGATCCTGATCGGGCGACTGGGGCGAGCCCATCTTCTTCCAGGCGGCAAAGGCATTGGCATGATCGCCATCCACTCGCCACAGCGTCGCCGAGGACGGCGCAGCCTTCAGTCCCTTCAAGCCGATCTTCAGCTGCGCATCCGGCCCAGCGACATCATCGTCATGATAATGCCAGAGTAGCAAGGCGACCTTGCCGTCCGCTGTGCGGGTGGCGATCGACCCAATATCGGCATCACCCTGGATGCCCTTCGTCATCGCCTGATCGAGCGGGATCTGCGCGCTGTTGACGGTTGAGAGCTTCGTTTCGCCAAGCTGCGCAAACATGCGGAAGACATTGAGAACCGGCAAGTCGACGCCATTGGTCGAGAGCTGGCGATAACCTGCGAACCAGGGCTGATCCTCGAACTCGAACGACCAGGACAGGACACCTTCCAGATTGACCTTTCTCCGTTCCGCCAATTCCCAGATGCGCGCGAAGCTGGCGGCGGTGTAGCTCGAATACATGGTGCCATTGCGATAGTCGTTTTGCGGTCCCGGACAGGCCGCGCAGCCTTCGGGATCGCTTTCGCCGATCACCACCGGCTTCCCGGCCAGCGACGGGATCGACAGCACTTTGGTAAAGCCGCGATCCGCTTCCCGCAAATGGGTCGCGATCCCCATGCGGACATGGCCATCGACAAATTCCGGCCGGCCCTTGGCATGGAAGGACAGGAAGTCGGTGGGCGTCCCGGTCTGGCCGGTCACATAATTCTTGCCGGACGACACATGCTTCAGGAAGCCGTCCATGAAAGCGCCGCCAGCGCCCGCAACGTCCGGACCACCGACCCGCGCGGTTGGCAGCGCGCGGCGCACCGCGCTGATCGCATAGTCATGCAGCTTGTAGAATTCCTCTGGCGAAGCGGTCCAGTAGAAGGGCGAGTTCGGCTCGTTCCAGACCTCGAAATACCATTTCTCGACCTCGGCCTTGCCGTATTTCTCGATATTGTGCAGCGTCCACTGATAGACCAGTTCCGCCCATTTCTCGTAATCCTTGGGGGGATAGGTCCAGCCAGTCGCGATCAGCTTGTAATCGAACCCGGGCCGCCAGCTATGCTGATAGGGCGTGCCCGCCGGCGCGGAAGACATGGCTTCGGGCATGAAACCGATCTGGAGATAAGGTCGGACGCCGCGTGCCAGATAGGTGTCGATGATGCCGTCCACGACTTTCCAGTCATAGACCGGCTTGCCGTCCCTGGTTTCGGTATAGGCGTTGCTGCTGCCCCATTTGAAGGCGGCCGTGCCATCCCCGCTGCTCAACAGGTTATGGGCACGGAAATAGACCTCGCCCTTCTTCAGTTCGCCCAGTTCGACCAGCAATTTCCGGCCGTCCTTCATGGTCGCATAATTGGGCTCGTCTGCGCCGAAGAAGCGCCAGACGGGCGGCAGCTTGCCTGCTGGCTTGGCCGCGTCCACGCTGATCGCGACCTGCCGGGCCGGCGCTGTCTGGGCATGGGCCAGTTGCGGCAGCGCGAGCAGCACCGACAGGGACGTGATCACTCGGGAAATGGTCATGGAACATCCTCTCGATATGGGCTTGTTCAAAGCTTTGCCCGGAAACCAAGGGCGAAGGTGCGCGTGTAGAGAACCGTGTCGCGCGGATAGAGATTGGGGTCGTTGAACGAGGTTTGATAGAGATTTTTCAGAATGTTGGTCGCGTCGAACACGACCGTGAACTGAGGATTGATCTCATAGGACAAAGACAGGTCGAGATTGCTGATCGCGCCATTCGTGATGAAGTTGGGATTGACCCCGGTAAAATGCAGACCGGCATTATATTTGTCGCGCCAGACATAGGAGGCTCGACCGGAAAAGCCGCCCTTTTCATAGATGAAGGTGGCGGTACCGGAATATTTGGACACATTCTGGAAGGGGATGTCCATATAGCCGGTGACGCCGGGCAACGGCGAGAGCGCCTTGTTTTTGCCATCGATATAGGTGCCGTTGGCACTGATGCCGATGCCGTCCAGCCATTGCGGCAATCCCTTGGGGAAAAAGGTGAAGCCGCCCTCGATCCCCTGAAGCCGGCCCGAACCGGAATTTTCCGGGCGGGTGATCTGATAGACGCCATTGTCCAGGCCCAGATAATCGATGTCGAAATTGCTGGTGACCGACTGGATGAAGCCCTTGACGTCGCGACGGAAGATGGTCGCGGTGATCGAGCTGGAGCGGTCGATATACCATTCGAGCGACAGGTCGTAATTGTCGGAACGGATCGGTTTCAGATCGGCGTTGCCGCTGGTGCCACGGCCGAACGGTTGCTGACCGGGTACCGGTGGCGTCAAAGTGAGCGCCGGATTGAGCTGTGCGAAGCTCGGGCGCGTGATCGTCTTGCTGGCAGCGAAGCGCAGGAAGAGATTGTCCTTCAGCTTGTAGCGCAGCGCCAGGCTGGGCAACACATCCGTGCTCTTGTTCCGGATCGTGACGGGTGAGGTGGCGCCGCGCAGAACCAGGAAGGCATTGGATGTGATGTCGGTGCGGATCACGCGCACGCCGACCTGCCCGTCCAGTTGTCCGACCTCGATATTGGCCTGGCCATAGCCAGCCTGGTTTTTCTCCTTGATGTCGAAATGCTGGGTATCCTGGAAAGCCGGATCGCCGGGCGCGAGACCGAATAATTGCCGCAGCGATCCGATATTGTTCAGCAGATAGTCGGTGCCCGGCGTTGCCCATTGCTCCACGAACTTGCCGGTTCCCGTATCGAATCCGCCAGGTGTCACCGTCATCAGCCCCGGCAGGCTGGCCGCCTTGACAGCATAGCATTTGACCGAAACCGCCGGACCGCAATTCACGGTCTGGGTGAAACTGTCCGACTGCGCATCGCGCTGGCTGAGCCGAAGGCCCGTATCCAGCCCGGAAAAGATCAGGAAAGGCGCGCGGTAGGAGAGATCGCCCCGCCAGGCCCATTCCCTGCCGTCGCCGATCGTGCGCGTGGTGGACAGGCGAGACAGATAATAGCGGTCCGGATCGGCAATGTCGTCATTGGGCAGGGAGAAATAGGGGGTGCCCGATCCATCATTGAAGACGGCATCGGTGCGGGACGCGATGAAGTCGACGTCCAGATTATTGCCGACATCGGTGGCCTCAGACCTTGTGTAGGACAGTTCCGTCGCGGCCTTCCAGTCGTTGGCCTCCCAATCCGCACCGATCGCCCCTTGCCAGCGATCCGCCTTGTTTCGGTAGGCCGTGCCGAAATTGGCGACACGCCCGCCGCTGATGCTGAGCGATTCTACCAGCTTGGTATCGCCCACGAATGCGAGCGGCGAGCGCAATGTGCCGTTCATCGACGTGAAATTCTGATTGCCGTTGCCGCGTTCGCGATAGCCGTAGAAAAGGCCGTCGGCATGAATGGTCAGGCGATCATCCGGCGCCCATTGCAGCGTGGCATTGACGGCCGGGCGGGTCCGGGTACCGATGCGGTCGAAGGCACCGATAACGTCGGTCCGAAACACGGCAGGGTCATTTGCGCCGTTACCGCGCGGGTCGAGCGGGACGCCCGGGGTGTAGGGCGCGCGGCTATTGTCGAGATTATAGCCGAAATATCCGCCGCTATAGACCGTGAAGTCGCGATAGCGGGTCTTGTGGTAGGAGACGCTCACCAATGCGCCAATCTCGCCGATGCCGGTCGACCAGCGATTGCTGATGAGCGCGCTGGCATAGGGATCGATCGTATCGGGCTGCTCGCTATAGACTTCGCGTCCGGCCAGCGCGACTTCCAGCCCCTTGAAGTCGAAGGGCCGGCGGGTGCGCACGTTGATGAGCCCGGCAATGCCGCCTTCCAGTTGATCGGCGGAACGCGATTTGTAGACGTCGACGCCGGCAACCAGGTCTGCCGGCACATCGGCCAGCGACAGGGAACGGCCGGTGGTACTGAAAATGTTGCGGCCGTTGACCAATGTCACGACGTCGGGAAGGCCACGGATCAGCACGGTCGCGGATTCGCCGCGCGCGCGGGGCGAAACCTGGATGCCGGGCACGCGCTGAAGCGCCTCGACCACATTGTTGTCGGGTAGCTTGCCGATATCCTCGGCAACGACAGAATCCACCAACTGCTGCGCATTACGCTTGATGTTTTGTGCCGACGAAAGGCTGGCTCGCATGCCGGTGACGATGATGTCGACATCGCTCACGCCCGTCCCGCTCGCCTCCGCATCACCCTGTGCCACGGCCTCTTGCGCCGCCAGCAACGCGACCAATGAGATGGACAGCTTCATAGCGCCTTTCATCACAGCAATCCCTCCGAGTCATTTTTATTTCTCATACTAGATTATGCGAATTAAAGGTGGTTTCAAGCGATATTTTGACGGAGTAATAGGGACATGTCGAAAATTCTCCACTTTTCCTCATACCAGTTCTGGCAAATGTCGGATCTGGCTTGACGATCGCAGCCGCAAATCGGACGAGAACCTATGACGCAAGCAGATGAGCACCCACTGTCCCGCCCCGCCAGCCAGCCCCAGCGCGCCGTGCACGACAGGATCGCGCATGACCTGGGCATCGCCATCGTGGGCGGCCGCTATCAGCCGGGAGACATATTGCCAGGCGAGGAGCGCTATAGCGCCGAACAGGGCATCTCGCGGACCGCCTATCGTGAGGCGGTCCGCGTCCTGTCAGCCAAGGGGCTGGTCCATAGCCGGACGAAGAGCGGCACGCGCATCAACGACCGGCTTCGCTGGAACATGCTGGACCTGGACGTTCTTGCATGGATGTTCGAAGCCGGACCCACGCCCGAGTTTCTCCGCGACATCTTCGAATTGCGTATCGTAGTGGAGCCGGCCGCGGCCCAGTTTGCAGCGCTGCGCCGTGATACGCAGGACATTTCACGCATGGGTCATGCGCTCGAGGAAATGCGGCGCTGCGGACTCCAGACGATGGAGGGACGCGCAGCCGACCAGAATTTTCACCGCCAGATCTTGCTCGCAACCCGCAATGAATCCCTCATCACGCTCGCGACATCGGTCACGGCGGTAGTTGCCTGGACCACGCGCTTTGCGCGCGATGAGCGCCAGGAGTCGCGCGATCCGATGCCCGACCATGACGCCGTTTTCGACGCGATCATGCGAGGAGACGGTGAGGATGCACGTTCGAAAATGCTGCTGCTGATCGGCAATGCATCGAGCGATGCCGGCATGCTGTGAACGAGAAAAACTATTTCTCATACCAGATATTGCAGTATCCGGCAGCAGACCGAACGGAACAACCCGCGCCGTTCACCCCACCTGACACAGCGCTCGCGCTTCGAGCGCGCCCTGCCCGTTCCATATCCGGGTGCCCGACATGAGCTGCCCCAGATCGCTTCCCGCAGGCCGCTGGAACAGGCGCAGCCCGAATTCGGGCAGGATCGCGATCAGATGGTCGAAAATATCGGCCTGTATGCCTTCATATTCGGCCCAGACAATGGTGTTGGCGAAGGCGTAGATTTCCAGCGGCAGTCCATGTTCGCTGGGCGCCAGTTGGCGCACCAGCAGGGTCTGGTCGGGCCGGATATTGGGATGCGCGCGCAGATAGGCCAGCACATAGGCGCGAAAGGTGCCGATATTGGTCAGCCGCCGGCCATCCAGCCTGTTGTCTGCCGCATGGTCCCCATTCCAGCGCGCGAGATCATCCTGCTTGTCGTGCAGATAGGTCCGGAGCAGGCCGAAGCGCGCGACCGCCTCCAGCCCTGCCTCATCGAGAAAGCCGACGCTGTTCTGGTCGATCACCAATGCCCGCATGATCCGGCGGCCGCCCGATTCCTGCATCCCGCGCCAGTTGCGAAAACTCTCGCTGATCAGCCTGTGCGTCGGGATGGTGGTGATGGTGCGATCGAAATTCTGGACCTTCACCGTGTGCAGCGCGATGTCGATCACGTCGCCATTGGCGTCGAGCTGCGGCATCTCGATCCAGTCGCCCACCCGGATCATGTCGTTGGAGCCGATCTGGACGGATGCGACCAGCGACAGGATCGTGTCCTTGAACACCAGCATCAGCACGGCCGCCATCGCCCCCAGCCCCGACAATAGCAGCAAGGGCGACTGGTCCATCAGCGCCGCGATCATCAGGATGCTCGCCGCGCCATAGACCAGCAGCTTGGCCACCTGGACATATCCCTTGATCGGCCGGTTCGCGGCATCGGGGCGGCGCTGATACAGGTCGTTGCCGAGCGTTAGCAGGCCGCTCAAGGCGATGGCCAGCGTCAGGATGATGAAGGCGGTGCTCAGGCTGGCGATGAAGCCGGCGAGCCTGACCGGCAGATGCGGGACAGCGGCGACGCCCGACTGGATGATAAGCGCCGGCACGATGTTGGACAGGCGCGCAACGACGGCACCAATATGCGCGGCCTCGACCCGGAACGGCAGATGATCGATCAGTCGCAGCAGCAGGGTCAGGACGATACGCTTGGCCACCCAGTTGGCCGCCCAGGCGAATGCGCCAAGCAGCAGCAATCCCGTCACGGCCTGCAACCAGACATTGTCGACATAGCCGCGGGTCAGGATCTGGAGGCTGTCCGACGCGATATAGAGCTGGCTGATCATGCGGGACGCTCCCGTCCGAACGGATCGTCGCGGAGCGACCGGCCTGCCGTTTCCGGCATGAAGCGGAGCGCTATCAGGCCGATGATGCAGGCCGCCATCATGTAGAAGGCCGGCATGAGTTCATTGCCGGTCACGCCGATCAGCGCGCTGCCGATCGCCGGCGCCGTGCCGCCGAACAGCGAGGTCGACAGATTATAGGCGATCGCGAAGCCGGCGAAGCGCGCGGCGGTGGGGAACAGCGCCGGGAAGGTCGCCGAAATCGTCGCCAGTTGCGGCACATAGAGCAGGCCGAGCAGGACGAAGCCGATGATCGCGCCGACCAGGCCCGTCGCCATAAGCATGTAGAGCGGCACCACCGCGACCAGCAGGCCAATGAGCGACAGCCGCCACATCGGCCGCCGCCCGATCCGATCGGACATATGGCCGGCGATCGGCAGGAAGAGCATCATGAAGAGCATGCCGATGATCGGCACCACCAGAGCCTCGTCCGGGGACAGGCCGATGCGGCGCTGCAAATAGGTCGGCATGTAGCTGAGCAGCGTATAATTGACGACGTTGAGCGCCACGACCAGCCCGCCCACGACCAGCATCGGCCGCTTATGATCACGCAGCAGCCGGGAAAGGGACGGCGATCCGCTGCCTTCGGCCGCCTGCTCGCGGAAGACCGGCGTGTCCTCCATCCGCGACCGCAGATACATGCCAATGAGGCCCATGGGCGCGGCCACCAGGAAGGGAATGCGCCAGCCCCAGGCATGCATGACCGCGTCCCCCAGCAGCAACGAAAAACCCAGCATCAGCGCCGCACCGAAGGAGAAGCCGGCGAGCGTGCCGAACTCCAGGAAGCTACCATAGAAGCCGCGTCGGGCGTCGGGCGCATATTCGGCCATGAAGGTCGCGGCCCCGCCATATTCTCCGCCAGTGGAAAAGCCCTGCACCATGCGCAAGATGATGAGCAGCGCGGGCGCCGCCCAGCCGATCTGCGCATAAGCGGGGATGAGGCCGACGGCCAGCGTCGCGCCCGACATCAGCAATATGGTCAGCGCCAGCACCGACTTGCGCCCCAGCCGGTCGCCCAGCGGTCCCCAGAACAGGCCACCCAATGGCCGGACGAGGAAGGAAATGGCAAAGGTCGCCAGCGCGAACAGAATGGCATCGTCCACCGCGCCGGGAAAGAGCGCGGCGGAAATATAGGTCACGCCATAGGCATAGATGCCATAGTCGAACCATTCGGTGGCATTGCCCAGCGCCGACGCGGCGATGGCCCGGCGCAGGGTGGCCTTGTCGGCCTGCACCGGGACAGCAGGGCTGGCAGGAACGGCGGAAGCGGTCATTCAGTCTGTCCGTCTACGGTATTGGGATCGAGCAGCGAGGCCACCGGCGTGGTGCGCGGCACGATCTGGAAGTCCTGCTGGTCGGGCACCGGCACGGGCGGCGTCGCCGTCTGGCGCCAGAGGCCGAAGGCCAGCGTCGCGCCGGCACACAGGGCAATGAAGAGAAAGAGGCCGCTCGTCGGCGCCAGGCTCATCAGCAGCGCAGCGCCGAGCGGACCGATCGCCGCGCCGACCGAATAGAGCAGCACCAGCCGCCCGCTCGCCGCGACCCGCTCGGTCGCCAGCAGCCGGTCGTTGCAGTGGGCGACGCAGAGCGGATAGAGGGCGAAACTGAGGCCGCCGAACAGGGCGCCAAGCGCCAGCAGCAGCGGGCCGCCCGACACCAGCATCGCCAGCGCCGTGCAGACAGCCAGCGTCGCGGCAAAGCAGCCGACGATCACCCGGCGCCGGTCGAGCCGGTCCGACAGGCGCCCCAACGGCCATTGCAGCGCGACGCCGCCCAGGATGACGATCATCATGAAACTGGCGGTCGCGCCAAGATCCAGCCCCAGCCGGCGCACATGCACCGCCGCCATGCCATAGAAGGCGCCCAGCATCAGCCCGGTCGCAACCGAGCCGACCGTGCCGAGCGGCGAGGCGGCATAAAGGGCGCGGATGGTGAAGGCTTGGGCATCGACCGGCGCGGGCGCGCTGCTGCGCGTCAGGCAGAGCGGGATGATGGCCAGGGAAATGAGAATGGAGGCGATCTGGAATGGCACCGCCGGCAACGCACCGCTGGCGCCCAGCAGCAATTGCCCGACCGCCTGCCCTGAATAAAGCGCGACCATATAGGCGGCGAGCACGCTGCCGCGCGTTTCCGCCTCCGCCCGGTCGTTGAGCCAGCTTTCCAGACAGATGAACACGCCCGCCACGCAGATGCCGTCGATCAGGCGCAGGCAGGCCCAGAAGAGCGGATATTGGACGAGTGCATAGGCCAATGTGCTGGCCGACAGCAGCGAGACGAAGGCGGCGAAGGCGCGGATATGCCCCACCTGTCGCACGATCGCCCCGGCGCGCAACGCACCCACCACAAGTCCACCGAAATAGGCGGTGGCGACCGCACCGATCGCCATCGTGCCCGCCCCTGCCCGCTCCAGCCGCAGGCCGATCAGCGTGGACAGGAAGCCGCTGCCCGCCATCAACATGAAGATGGCGAGCAGCAGGCTGCGGACGGGGTGGATCGCGGCGAACATGGGGGATGACCGGAGGCGGATCAGGCCGCGCGCCGATCCTCCGCCGGTTCCGCCCCGTCCTCCACCAAGGCGCGGTGCAGCGCCCCCACGGCGGTTTCATAATGATCGACATCGACGATGAACTGGACGTCGACATTGCGGATCTGGTGCTGCATCGCGACGATCGGCACATGGGCATCGGCCAGCGCTCGAAGGGCATCGGGCACCAGCCCCGGCCGCGCGATGTCGCTGCCGATGACCGACACGATCGCCACCGGCTGGGCCGATATGGCAGCGTCGGGATAGCGCGCCTGCAAATCCGCGATCACCCGCTTCACCGTCGCCGCATCGGCGGACAGATAATGGGTGATGGTGTTGGCGTTGGACGCCTTGCTGACGATCCAGGCGCCATGGCGGGCCAGCGCATCCAATATCGCCGCGTCATAGCCTTTCACGCCGACCATATCCTGCTCGAAGAACTGAAGCGCCTGCGCTTGGCGCACGCCAGTGACGATCTCGACGCGCGGCGTGTCGGAGACATAGGCGCCGCAGATCAGCGTCCCGCCATCTTCCCGGTCGAATGTGTTGCGCACCCGCAGTGGAATGTCGGTCTGGCGCAGCCCCCGGCCGGCGCCGGGATGGATCGCCTCCATCCCCAGATTGGCAAGCTGGTCCGCCACGTCATAGTTGGTGCGGCCGATCTTGCGCGCCTTGTCCGTGCCGACCAGGCGCGGGTCCGCACTCGACAGGTGGAACTCCTTGTGGATGATCGCCTCGCGCGCCTTGGTCAGTACGGCAATGCGCGAAAAGGTCATTTCCGAATAGCCACGGGCATAGAGGCGCACCATGCCCTCGCTGCATCCGGCATAGCCGGTGACGATCGGCAGGGTGGTTGCCAGATCGATCGGCGCGAACGCCTGGCCGATCCGGTCGTCCAGCTCGCGCATGTCCTGCTGGTCCCACAGGGTCAGGTCGACAAACTGCGCATTGACGCCCCGGTCGCGCAGCAGCAGCGCGGTCGAATGCGCGCTATGCGCTTCGCCGAGACCCGCCAGCAGTTCGCGCACCGTCACCAGCTGTTCCTTGACGCAGAAGCGACCATGGCTGCGCAGCCGCGCCAGATCGTCAAGGCAGGCGGCGACCGCATCGATCCGCATGTCGACAAAGGCATTGGCCTCCGCCAGCCGGTCGGCGCGGACGAACATCGTCGCATTGCGCTCCTGCATGGCGCGGCGCACCGCCTCCATCGCCTGGCGCCAGCCGTCCGCATCCTCGTCCGCCACGAAGCGGGCATAGACACCCGGTTCGCCGCTTTTCTTGTGCTCCAGCAGCAGGTCGGTCATGCCGGCATAGGCCGACACGACGAAGATGCGGTTGTAAAGGTCCGCGCCCTTGCGGCCGGCAATCAGCACATTGTCGAACAATGTCGCGGTCGCGGCCATGGATGTGCCGCCGATCTTCTCGACGCTATGGGGATTGCTCATGCCAGCGCCTCTTCCATCAGGGGGCCGGTGATGGGCGTGATGACCGGCGGTTCGCCGCGCGCGGCGATGAAGGCAGGGCGCGGCCGGTCGACACCAAAGGGCGCCTCCAGCCGGTTGGACACCGCATTATAGACCAGAAAGGCATTGGCGCGCGGGAAAGGCGTGATGTTGCCGTTCGACCCGTGCATGATGTTGCAGTCGAAGATCACCACCGATCCGGGCTTGCCGGTCGGCGCGACAATGCCATGATCGTGCGCCAGTTCGGCCAGGCTGTCCTCGTCGGGAACGCCATATTCCTGGCGCTTGAGCGACTGGCGATAATGGTCCTCGGGCGTCTCGCCGACGCAGGTCAGATACTGGCGATGCGATCCGGGGATCAGCATCAGCGGGCCGTTATGCGGCGTATTTTCCGCCAGCAGCACGGACATGGACAGTGCGCGCATGCGCGGCATGCCATCCTCCACATGCCAGGTCTCGAAATCGCTGTGCCAGTAGAATTCCTTGCCCTGGAAACCGGGCTTATAGTTGAGCCGCGACTGGTGGATATAGACATCGTCACCCAGCAGGAAGCGGGCCACGCCAGCCAGGCGGCTGTCCGCCGCCAGCCGCTCGATCACCCGGCTCTGGGCATGGATGCGGAAGATGGAACGGACTTCCTTGCCGCCCGGTTCGGTGATCACCGTTTCGGCTTCCAGCGCATCGGGATCAGCCAGCAGCTTGCGGGCCTCGTGCTGGAGGAAGGCGACTTCCGCGTCGGAGAAAATGTCTTCCAGCACCAGATAGCCGTCGCGGTCGAAGGCATCGGCTTGGTCGCGGCTAATCGGCGCGCCGGCGCTCCAGTCGGCATGGACGACCGGATCGTGGCGCGGCAGGAATTCCGCCATGTCGGCATGGCGGGACGGGTAGAGGTCTTTCATGGGACTCCCCCTTTTTCAATCTAAGGTAATAAAGGCGTGGCTGGCTCGGGCAGGCCCCAAGCCAGAGCTTGATCCGTTCATACTGAATCGGATCAAGCTCCAATTTTCGTTGTTGTCCGCATTTTCCGAGTCAGCAGATGTGGCCATCTGCTTTGAAAATGCTGGAGCGTCACGCATCAGTCGGCCAGCGCAGGCTCGCGCGCGGCGCTGATATCGGCGGGATAGGCGCCATTCTCGTCATGCACTTCCTTACCGGTGACCGGCGGATTGAAGGTGCAGGCGCACAATATATCGGTTTCCGGCCGCACGATATGCTGGTCATGGGCATTGAGCGCATACATGACGCCGGGCGCCAGCTGATGGGTGATGCCGGTGCCCAGATCCTCGATCGTGCCGGTGCCCTTGAGCACCAGCACCGCCTCCAGATGGTTCTGGTAGTGCATGTGCAGTTCCTCGCCCGCGTACATGGTGGTGACGTGGAAGGAAAAGCCCATATTGTCGTCCTTCAGCAGAAGGCGGGCGCTTTCCCAGCCCTTGGACTTCACATTGCGGTCGGACTTGCGGATGTCCTGAAGCTTGCGAACGATCATGTCTGAAATCTCCTCTTATTCTGCGGCGACGCCATAGGTGACGGTCAGCGCGGACCGGATGCTCTCCTCGAGAATGTCGAGCCCGGCCGACAGCACGGCGTCCTCGATCACGAGGGGCGCCAGTATCTTGACGATCTCGTCATGCGCGCCGCTGGTTTCGATGATGAGCCCCTGCGCAAAGCAGGCGGCGGTGATGGTCTGAGCGACTTCGCCCGATCCGACGTCGATGCCGCGCATCATGCCGCGGCCGCGCGTCGACAGGCCATGTTCGGCCGCCATCGCGTCCAGCCGCCGTTCCAGCAGCGCGCCGCGACGGGCGATATCCTGTTCGAACTGCGCATCGCCCCAGAAATGGCGCAGCGCGGCGGTGGCGGTGACGAAGGCATGGTTATTGCCTCGGAAGGTGCCATTATGTTCACCCGGCGCCCATTGATCCAGTTCCGGACGGAACAGGGTGAGCGCGAAGGGCAGGCCCATGCCCGACAGCGACTTCGCCATGGTGACGATGTCGGGGGTGAAGCCCATGCCTTCGAAGCTGAAGAAATTGCCGGTGCGGCCACAGCCGGCCTGGATGTCGTCGACGATCATCAGCGCGCCATGGCGCCTGGCGATCTCGGCGATCCGGCGCAGCCATTGCGGCGAGGCGGCATTGAGGCCGCCTTCCCCCTGCACCGTTTCCACCAGGATGGCGGCCGGCGCGTCGAGGCCGCTCGACGGATCGGACAGGCGCCGTTCCAGTAGGTCGGCGGTATCGACATTGGGACCATGATAGCCGTCATAGGGTTCATGGGCGACATGGCTCAGCGGCACGCCCGCGCCGCCGCGCTTGGCGGCATTGCCGGTGCAGGCGAGCGCGCCCAGCGTCATGCCGTGAAAGCCGTTGGTGAAGGCGATCACCAGTTCGCGACCGGTGATCTTGCGCGCCAGCTTGATCGCGGCCTCGACCGCATTGGTGCCGGTCGGCCCGGTGAACATGGCGCGATAATCAAGCCCGCGGGGACGCAGGATCACATCCTCCAGCGTGGCAAGGAAGTCGGCCTTGGCATCGGTGTGCAGGTCGAGGCCATGGGTGATGCCGTCGCCGGCGATATAGTCGACCAGCGCGGCCTTCAGGACCGGGTGATTGTGGCCATAATTGAGCGTGGAGCAACCCGACAGGAAATCGAGATAGCGGCCGCCCTGATTGTCGTGCATCCACACGCCTTCCGCACGGTTGAACTGACGCGGCATGGCGCGGGCATAGCTGCGCACGGCGGACTCGCGCCGCTCATAAATGGCCGTGTCGGGCATGGTGCTGGTGGGTTTGGGCTGGGTCGTGACGGTCATGGTTTCAATCTCTCTCAACTCTGTGCCGGGGTCGGCAGCGGGCCGATGCGCGCCTGCCATTCGGTGGCGTGGGCGCCGGCAAAATGGGCCTGTTCTTCAAAGCGGGCGGTCTTTTCGATCCGAACGCCCCACCGCCGCGCCAGCCCCTGGAACAGGGCCCAGGAGGCGCGATTATCGTCGGTGATGGTCGTCGTCAGATGGGTGACGCCGGCCTGCGCGGGCCGGGCCAGCAGCGCCTCGATCATGCGCCCGGCAAGGCGCTGGCCACGCGCGGCGGACGACACCGCGACCTGCCACACGAAAAGATTGTCGGGCGCTGCCGGCGGGCGATAGCCCGATACCCAGCCGACCACCGCACCGCCGCGCTCGGCGACGATGCAGTTGTCGGCAAAGTCCGTGCATTGCAGCAGGTTGCAATAGGCCGAATTGGGATCAAGCGGCGGACAGGCCGCGATCAATCCGCTGATGGCTGGCCCGTCCGTGGCGACGGGCTTGCGTAAGACGATGTCCTGCCCCTCGCCCGATCGAGAGCGCGCAGAAGCCCGTGGCGGCGAAGCAGCCGCTGTAGCTTGGGAATCGAAGATTGTTCATCTCCCGAATTATATTTTACTCGGAGAAGCAGATTCTCCGGCGAGACGGGCGGTTATATGCCGATCATCAGCGCCATCTTCAACCCCGAAGCCGAAATTATATTTCATATGATGAAGTATAGGATGAGGAACTTTTGGCCCCGTTGGCGCTTTGCGGGACTTCGCGCTATGCGCCTTCCCATGGATTCCGAAATTGCCTCCCTGACCCTGCGCGCGCTGCGCCGCGTCCTGCGCGCGACCGAAATCGGCAGCCGTCAGCTGGCGACGACGACCGGGCTCACCCCCTCACAATTGCTGGTGCTGCGGGAAATCGACACGCGCCTGTCCGTCACCCCGTCCGCCGTGGCGCAGGCGCTGCAATTCAGCCAGGCGACGATCACCGCGATCGTCGACCGGCTGGTCGCGCTCGGCTTCGTCCAGCGCCAGCGCGGCGAACGCGACAAGCGCCAGATTCACCTGACCCTGCTGCCCGCCGGCCGCGACGCCCTGGCCGACGCCCCCGACCCGCTGCAGAAGCGCTTCACCGATCGCTTCGACGCCCTCCCCACCTGGGAACAGGCCATGATCCTCGCCGCGACGGAAAGGCTGGCGATGCTGATGGACGCAGATTCGATCGACGCCGCGCCCCTGCTCGACAGCGGCCGGATCGACCGGTCCGAGCCGCTTTGACGCCCCACGGCGCCCCGCCGTCAGCGTCCCCCCCCTTCATAGACTATGCATAGATTCCCTATTCGACGCATCGTCTGCCCTTCGGCCGCCGGTCAGGAATCGCTGTCAGTTGCCGCTTCGATCCGTTAGGAGGGCGCGATGAACGGGGTTATTTGCATGTTTCGCCATTCCGGCCGCACCCTCCTGATTGCAGGATCGATGGCCATCGGCACTGCTGTGCCTGCGCAGCAAGCCGCGCATGGCTCGCTGCTGGTCGGCGCGGTGGTCGTGCAGCCCTGCCGCATTTCCAGCGAACAGGCTGCTGGAAATTGCGGACAATATCATTATCGCATGGTGAAATCGTCCAGCGACAACGGAACAGTCGCCTCCCTTCGCAGCGGCAATATGGATCACAGCCGGCAGGACGACATCCTGTCCTATGAGTTCTGAGGGACCGCCCCCTTGCCTTGCGACGAAGGCGATTTACGCAAAATATTGGTAAAGCCGCCTTTTGCCCAAAAGCGCGTTATTAACCGACATTGACGATACTCCCTCCATCAAAGCTTGAGGTGTTGGAGGACACATGTTTCGTTTCAAACTGGCCGCATCCCTCGCAGCTACGGCCCTGCTCACGGGTCTTGCAGGCACGGCCCAGGCAGCCACCACCACCACGACCTTCCCGGTTACCGCAACCGTGATCAAGGCCTGCGTCGTGTCGGCGACGGCGCTGGCGTTCGGCAATTATGACCCGACCGCAACCGGGCCGACCGACGCCACCTCCACCCTGTCGGTTCTCTGCACGGTCGGCACCACCTACACGGTCGGCCTGACCGCGGGCACGGCATCGGGGGCAACCGTGACCACGCGCAAGATGTCGAGCGGAAGCAATCTGCTGAGCTATGCGCTGTATCAGGATTCGGCGCACACGACCAACTGGGGCAACACGCCTGCGACCGACACCGCCGCCGCGACGGCGCCGGTCGGCACCAATGCCCTGACCGTCTATGGCCGGATCACGGCCGGCCAGAATGTCCCGATCGGCTCCTATAGCGACACCATCACCGTCAACGTCGTCTATTGATCGATCCGGAGCGAGGCGGCCATGCCCAAGATGTTCGCACGACGCGCGGCAGCGGCCCTGCTCGCCCTAGCACAGCCAACCACCGCCTGGGCCGCGACGCTGAAAATCTATCCGGTCCTGGTCGCGCTTGACGACAAGACCCCGGTCGAGACGATGACGATCGAAAATAGCGGCGATGCCCCCGCCCGCATGCAGGTGCGGGTCGTGTCATGGCGGCAGGATAATGGGCAGGATCTGTTCGAGGAAACACGCGACATCCTGGCCAATCCGCCGCTGTTCGAAATAGCCGCAGGCGGGCAGCAGATTGCGCGCTTCGGCCTGCGCACGGCCGCCACACCGACCGAGAAAAGCTATCGCGTCTTCCTGGAGGAAATCCCGACCGATCGCCCGACCGCCGCTGGCGAGATCCGCACATTGCTACGTGTCAGCATCCCCATCTTCGTGACCGCGCCCGGTGCGCAGGCATCCCTGGCGTGGCAGCTGACCGCCACCAGTGACCGGCAGCTCACGCTGACCGCACGCAATGAAGGCAGCGCGCACGTTCATCTCAATCGCCTTGACCTGAAGCGGGCCGACGGCACCGCATTGGCGACGAGGCAGGAATCGATCTACATCCTTCCCGGCGCGACACGCAGCTTCCTGTTCGACATGCAACGACCGGTGCGCGGCGGAGAGAAGCTGACGCTGGAGGCGGCCACCGGCCAGCGCAGCCTGACCGCGGAGCTCGTCCTCCAGTCGGCATCCCATGCCGGTGGGACGCGCTAGCACCCTTCTTGTCCTGCCCTGCGTCGTGGCCAGTTGCGGCATCGCCAGCGCGCAGGACAGCGCGCCGACGACAGGCGCGATTGCGACGACGGCAGACGCGACGGCGCCCACAATGATGCTGGCCTCGGTAACGCTCAACGGCCGGCTGTTGCCAGGCGACTATCTGCTTGCGCAGCGCGCCGGCACATTCCTGGTGCGCGTGAAGGATCTGGCCGCCTGGCGGATGCGCCCGCCGACCGGCACGGCAATGATGATCGATGGCGACGCCTTTGTCGCGCTATCCGCGCTCGGCGGCGTCGCGGCCGCCTTCGACGAGCCCAACCAGGCCCTGTTGCTGACGGTGGCGCCCGAAGCCTTCGAAGCGACCAGCGTTGCGCCGGCCAGCGCCGTCGCCGCGCCCAGCGACAATATGCTCGCCGCCTTCCTCAACTATGACATTTCTGCCGAATATGCCGGCAAGGCGCGCCTGGGCGCCTTCGTGGAGGCGGGGCTGTCCGATGACTGGGGCGTGGTGTCGAACAGCATGCTGCTGGGCAACGGCACGGTCTATGGCCGGGCGACCCGGCTGGACAGCTATTATCTGCGTGACGATCCGATCAACCTGACGCGCCTCGTCATCGGCGATGGCGTAACGGATGCGCGCGACTGGACGCGGCAGATCCGCTTTGGCGGCGTGCGCTTCGGCACCGAGTTCGCCCTGCAGCCAAGCCTCCTGACCTTTCCGACCCCGTCCCTTGCCGGCAGCGCCGCCGTGCCGTCGAACGTGGAGCTGCTGGTGAACGGCACCCAACGCTTCCAGACCGACGTCGGCCAGGGGCCCTTCTCCATCAATCAGGTGCCGCTGGTCACGGGTGCCGGCCAGGTGACGCTGGTGATCCGCGATCCGCTGGGTGTGGAGCGGCGCGTCACGTCCAGCTATTATGTGAGTTCCCGCCTGCTGCGCGCGGGCCTGGCGTCCTGGTCTATGGAGGCAGGAGCCGAACGGCGCGGCTATGGGCTGCGCAGCTTCGGCTATGACAATCCCTTCCTGGCCGGCACCTATCGCCGCGGCCTGACCGACCGGCTGACGATCGAGGGACGGGCCGAAGCCAGCGCCGACGTCACCATGGCCGGCGGCGGCGTCAACATGATCATCGTTCCGATCGGCGAGATCAGCCTGGCCGCAGCGGGATCGACGAGCCAGGCCGGTGAGGGCCTGTTGTATCGGGCGGCCTTCGCCCGCAACGCGCCGACCTGGAACGTCGCTCTCAGTTACCAGCGGGCGTCGAACCGCTATCGCGAAATCGGCGTGGAGCGCGACAGCGAACGGATCGTGGAACAGGTGCAAGGCTCAGCCGGATGGAGCCTGGGCACCATGGGCACGATCGGCGCATCCTATACCAGCCTGACCTATGCCGACAGCCAGTCCGCCCGTGTCCTGTCGGGCAATTACAGCCTGTCCCTGCGCGACAAGGCCTTTGTCAGCGCCTACGCGATCCGCAGCCATTTTTCGGAAAGCGGTCATGAAAACAGCATCGGCTTCAACCTGACCATCCCCTTCGGCCCGCGCAGCAGCGCCTATCTCCAGGCCGATCGGGGTGGCGTGCGGGCGGAAATGCGCAGCACCCCGCCCCAAAGCGGAGGCTGGGGCTATCGGGCGGCGATTTCGACCGGCAGCAATGCGCAGCAACAGGGCGAGATTCTGTGGCGCGGCAATGCGGCGGAGATGACCGCGCAGGTGGACCGTGCCGGCGGACAAACCGGCTGGCGTGTCACCGGCCAGGGCGGGCTGTTGCTGGCCGATGACGCGCTGTTCCCGACCCGCCGGGTGGAAAGCGGCTTTGCCGTGGTGCGCGTGCCCGGCCAGGCCGATGTGCGCATCTATCAGGAAAACCGACTGGTCGCGCGGACAGACGCCCGTGGCATGGCCGTCATTCCCGACCTGCGCCCCTATGAAGTCAATCGCCTCAGCATCGCGGCGGCGGACGTGCCGATCGACATCCGGATGCCCAATGACCAGATCAGGGTGGTGCCGCGCTACCGGGGCGCCGTCAGCGCACGTTTCGTCGCGGTCCGGGAGCATCCGGCGACATTGCGCATCGTCATGCCGGACGGCGCGCCGGCGGAAATCGGCGCCAGCGTCACCGCGGAAGATGAAAGATCCTTCGTCGGCAATGATGGTGCCGTCTTCATCCGCAGCCTTCACCCCGGCATGATGCTGACCGTCGATACGGCACACGGCCCCTGCCATGTTCGGGTCGACGCCGTGCCGGACGAAATGCTACCAGTGATCGGGCCGCTGACATGCGTGCCATAAGGAGGATGAGGATGCGCACTGGCCATGCCCTCTACGCCGTTGCGGTCGCGCTGACCGCCCTGATCATGGCGGCCCCCGCACAGGCGGCGTGCGATCCCCTGGCCCTGTGCACCTGCACCGTATCGGCAAGCGGCCTGAGCTTCGGCAATTACAACCCGGTCGCCAGCGGGGATAATGATTCATCGGGAACGGTGCGCGTGCGCTGCTCGCTGGTGGTCGCGCTGGGCGGCAGCTACACGATCCAGTTGAGCAAGGGGACATCGTCCACCTATGCGCCGCGCGTCCTGACCAGTGGCGGCTCGACGCTCGCCTATAATCTCTACACCAGCAATGCACGCAATCAGGTCTGGGGCGATGGGACCGGCGGATCGCAGACGGTGACCAGCAATTTCATTGCGCTATTGAGTCTGGATCAAACCACGACCGTCTATGGCCGTATCCCGGCCGGGCAGAATGTCCCGCCCGGCAGTTATTCGGACACGGTGCTGGTCACGGTCATCTTCTGATCAGGCGACTCTGAACAGCGCCTATTCATTGGCTGCCAGGGAATAGCCATGGCAGGTCTGCGCGTCGAACTGGGTGGTCGTGATGCAATCGCGGCCGCGCTGCTTGCTGGCGTAAAGCTGGCGATCGGCTTCCACCATCCACAGCTCGGCGGGCAGGTCGGCATGGCAACGGGCACTGGCGACGCCGATGCTGACGGTGATGAAGGGACTGACCTGCGACTGGGCATGGGGAATGTTGAGCGACTGGATCTGCAGCCGGATTTCCTGCGCAACCAGTTCTGCCCCCTGGGGGTCCGCGCCGGGCAGGATGCAGGCGAACTCCTCGCCGCCATAGCGCGCCGGCAGGTCGGTCGCGCGCTTGACCGCGCGGGTCAGTGCGGCGCCGACCATCGCGATGCAGCGATCCCCGGCGGGATGGCCATAGGTGTCGTTGAACTGCTTGAAGAAATCGATGTCAAGCATGATGACCGACATCCATTCCCCGGTCCGGGTCAGCCGCGCGCTCTCCGCCTGCAGCGACCGTTCCATGTGGCGACGATTGCTCAGGCCCGTTAGCGCATCGGTGACGGCCAGCGTCGCGAGCTGATCGCGCAGGCGCTTGAGTTCGACATGGTTGCCGACCCGCGCGCGCAATATCGCCGGCTGGATCGGCTTGGTCACATAGTCGATCGCGCCCAGCGACAGGCCGCGCATCTCATCTTCCGTATCGCCAAGCCCGGTGGTGAAGATGATCGGTATATCGACCAGCATGATGTCCGCCTTGATCTGGCGACAGACTTCGAACCCGTCGATGCCCGGCATCAGCACATCCAGCAGGATCAGGTCGGGCTGCACCGTGCGTGCAATGTCCAGCGCCTGCTGGCCCGACGTGGCGAAGCAGATCTCATAATCATCCTCCAGCACGGCGTTCATGATTTCGATGTTCGAAATCTCGTCATCGACGATCAGGATGGTGGCCTTGCTCATGATGTCGCTCCTGCCCGATCGATCGACCGGCCTGCTGTGCCCGCGCCCGGCGCATCGATCAGCGCGAGGGCGGTTTCATAATCCAGTTGCTCCAGCGCCCGCTGAACCGGATGGCCGGCGCGCTGATCGGGCGTCAGTCCCATTGCCTGCGCCAGCCGCTCGAACCCGGCGCGGGCGCTGAGGCTCCGACGCGCGAGCAGCCCGCGCAACTCGGTGCGCGCCTGTTCGACCGCGTCATCATCCTGGACGGTGACGATCGCAACGTCCGATGCCTCTGCCCCCGCCGTCAGGCTGCGCGCGGCGGCGATCGCTGGTGCTATCGCCACCTCCAGATCGACGATCGCGGCCAGCGCCGGCCCGGTTTCATCCGCCGCCAACATTCGTTCGATGTCCGACGCGATCTGCTGGACGCCGGGCAGCTCCAGCGATCCGGCCACGCCCTTCAGGCTATGGGCCAGGCGCCGCGCATCGGGCAGCAACCCTGCCGCCAAATGCGCCCGCAAATCCCGGCCGACATGGTCATAGCTGTCACCGAAGGTGACGATCAGCTTGCGCAGCAGCCCGGTCTTGCCATTGACCCGCGCCAGTGCGGCGGGCAGGTCGAAGGGCGGCAGTCGATCGGGCAGCGACGAACCGGCAACCGTCGGCACGACCGGCGACGGCAGCGGCGTGGTCACTCGTCCCGCCTTCAGCCAGCGATCCAGCACCCGGACCAGCACCGGCGGCTCTACCGGCTTGGCGATATGATCGTTCATGCCCGCGGCCTTGCAGCGCTGCTTTTCCTCCTCATAGGCATGGGCCGTCATGGCGATGATCGGCAGATCCTCGGCGTTCCATTGCTCGCGGATGATGCGGGTGGCGCTGATGCCGTCCATTTCGGGCATTTGCACGTCCATCAGCACGGCGGCATAACCGGCCCCCTTCTCGCGCACCATGTCGCAGGCGATGCGGCCATTTTCCGCGAAATCCACCTTCAACCCGGCATCGTCCAGCAGTTCGGCCGCAATCTCGCGGTTGATCTCATTATCCTCGACCAGCAGCACGCGCAGCCCGCGCAGCGCTTCGGCCACCATCGGCAGGGCGGGCGTGGCCGAAGCGGCGACATGGACGATGGGCGCATGTTCCTCGGCGAAAATCTCGGTGATCGTATCCAGCAATATCTTGGGCACGACCGGCTTGGTCAGGAAGGCGGCAACCTTGTCGGTATCGACACCCTGCAACAGATCGTCGGCGCCATAGGCGGTGATGATCAATGCCTTGGGCTGGGGATGGCGCAGCGCCGTGGCGCGCAGCGCATCGACCGTCTCCATCCCGTCCAGGCCGGGCATCTTCCAGTCGAGCAGGGCCAGGTCATAGGGCTCGCCCCGTTCGTCGGCATGTTCGATCGCGGCGATCGCCTCGCCACCCGACGCCACCAGGTCCACCGCCATGCCCCAGCCGGCAAAGACGTCATGGATGATCTGGCGCGACGCCGGATTGTCGTCCGCGGCCAGCACGCGCAGCCGGCGGACATGCGCCGACATCGGCATTTCCAGTCCCATCGCCCGGTCGTCCGCATCCATCAGCATGTGGCAGATGAAGCTGCTGCCCTGGCCGGGTGCGCTTTCGACCGCGATATCGCCGCCCATCTGCTCCACGATCTGGCGACAGATGGCGAGGCCAAGGCCGGTGCCGCCGAAGCGGCGCGTGGTCGAACTGTCCGCCTGGGTGAAGGAATGGAACAGCGATTTCTGCTGCTCGGGCGTCATACCGATGCCGGTGTCGCGCACCGTCAGCTTCAGCCGCACCCGGCCATTCTGCTCGGACGCCGACAGGCCGATGGTGACGGTGCCTTCCTCGGAAAATTTGACGGCATTGCTCATCAGGTTGAGCACCACCTGGCAGAAGCGCATTTCGTCGCCGATCAGCCGCTCGGGCACATCGGCGTCGACCCGCGAGACGACCCTGACCTGCTTCGCCTCGGCATTGGCCGCGACCAGCTGGATCTGGTTCTCGATCGCGCTGCGCAGGGTGAAGGGATGCGCCTCCAGCGTCAGCTTGCCCGCTTCATTTTTCGAAAAATCGAGGATGTCGTTGATCAGCCGCAGCAGCGACACGCCAGCCTGGTTGATCTTGCCGATATAATCCTGCTGCTTGGGGTCGAGGTCGGTCCGGGCGACCAGATGGCAGAAGCCCAATATGGCATTCATCGGCGTGCGGATTTCATGGCTCATATTGGCCAGGAACAGGCTCTTCGCGCGATTGGCCTCCTCCGCCTCGCGGGTCCGTGCCTCCAGCGCCTGATTCTTGGCCAATATCTCCTCGCCCATCTTCTGGTTGCGCTGGAAACTCTCGACCAGCTTGTCGCTCAGCCAGACCAGCACCGCCGTCTGGAAGGCGACGATGCCGGCATGCAGCAGCACCCGTTCCAGATTGCCCTGCCCCGGAAACACCGCATAGGGCAGAAGATAGAGCAGCAGCAGATGATGCAGCGCCGTCGCCGTCGCCGCCGCCAGGATGGCACGCTTGTCGCACCAGGCGATGGTCAGCGCCAGCATGGCGAAGAAATACATGTGCATGTCCATCTGCCAGGCATGGCCGCGCAGCAGGAACAGCAGGATCGCCGGCTCGCCCATCAGTGCGACGGCGGACAGATAGCGGGTCGCAGGGGCGATCCCCTGGCGCCACCAGGTCAGATGATAGGCCCCCGCCAGCAATGTGCCGCCCAGCGCCGCCGCGATCGGCGAATGGCCCGTGAGCAGGGCCACCGTCGCCAGCAACGGCACATGCGCCCAGAAGAGCGGCACGAGGAAGCGGCCGAAATGGAAACGCAGCTTGTCCAGTTCGATAATCATGATGTCTGCCCCCCCGGCAATGGTTCGCCGCATTCGATCCGCGACGGCGTCGCGATCACGCCCCAGGCCCCCGCCCTGCGCAACGCCGCCGCGAAATCCGGCCGGTTCGACCCGGCAATGATGATGTTGGACAGGCGCCCCATGCCGACCAGCCCCCCGTCGGCCGCCCGCACCAGGTTGATCGCCTCGGCCCGCGACGCGCCCCAGGGCGCGATCACCAGATAGCGTCCCGAGCCGCTGCCGCT
This sequence comes from Sphingomonas sp. S-NIH.Pt3_0716, assembly GCF_003950715.1. NCBI lineage: Bacteria > Pseudomonadati > Pseudomonadota > Alphaproteobacteria > Sphingomonadales > Sphingomonadaceae > Sphingomonas > Sphingomonas sp. S-NIH.Pt3_0716. The sequence continues at coordinate 46,355 of NZ_QLJK01000029.1, forward strand.
CATGATCCAGGCGGCGGCCAGCCCGACCAGCCCCGCCAGCAACAGCAAAGCCGCAGGCAAATAGGCGGACATGGCGCAGGACGCGTCCATGCTGCCCGCGCGCGCGGGACGGTTCAAACCCTTGAGCAACCCTGCCTCATCCATCGCATTATTAGGCCATGGAAGCATTTTACAATGGTTAAGAGGCCTTTGCCCGTTCTGTTCGCAAAATGATCGCCTGCCTTTCTCGACATGGCCAATATTTACATATGAAATTACAGAAAACGGGCTTGGATTGGCGGCATAATTTACAAGTTATACGTCAACCGCGCGCTCTTTTCTGCAATTCCGGCATCGGCTTGCCCGGCTCGCCCGAACATGGCATCTGCGCCGCCCGAACCCATATTTTTGCCGGACGAGCCCCTGTCTATGGTCGTGTGCAACGCTGCGCCCGGCCCTTGGAGGCGCTTCTCCGGCATCGCCGAGGACAATGCGCCAGCCTGCCCGTCATCCGTCCCTGTCCGACCATCAGCGCACCGGCGATGACTCCATCGCCGCGACCGCGCCAGATCGCGCGTCCCGCCCGGCCGTTCATGGTGCCACCTGATGCTGTTCGGCCAACTCCATTCCGATATCTTCGCGCTGTTCGCCGGGTCGAACCGCTTTCTCTACGAGCGCGTGCTGATCGGCCTCTATGAAGGCTTCTACCGTTCCGACCTGCATTTCCCGACCCAGGGTGAGGTCGTCCAGCTGATCTATACGCTGCTGGGCGACAATGCGGAGCTGTGGCGCGAGGATGAAAGCCCGGTGGTGCTGGACAAGCTGGCCGCGCGACCGGGCCGCCGCGTGCGCCGGCGCAAGCTGGAAGCCGCCGACGCGCAGGCGACCAGCGCGGCTATGATGCGCGCCCGGCATATCTACAACCGACTGCAGGCGACCGGCTGGATCGAGGAAAGCCGCTATGGCCTGAAGGTCACGGTCGACATGCCGGCCGGCGCCATGCGCCTGGCCGAATTTCTCTGCAGCCTGCGCGAAGGCCTGTCCGACCAGCTTGGCGGCCTTGTCATCCAGGTGAAGAACGAGCTGGAAGCGCTGCAGCGCAACGCGCGGGAAAATGCCCCTGGCCTGCACAAGGCGGCGCGCGACGCCGCCAGCTTCGGCCGCTATCTGCGCAGCGTGCTGAGCGCGCTGCGCGACATCGACAAGCGGGTGGTGGAAAGCGACAGCGTCGGCCGCCGATTGCGCCATTATTTCGAGGATTTCGTCGAGAAGCTGCTGCTGCAGGATTATGCGGCCATCTCGACCACCTCCCACCCCTATCGCTTCCGCCATCGCATCTTCACCGCGCTCGACGCGATCGAGGATTCGATCGCCGACGTCGCCGCCATCGCCGAAGCCTATCATGAGGCCCGGCTGGCGCCCGATCCGTCCGCCGCCCGTGATCTGGTCTATGACGACCTGCACAAGGTGCGGCGCGTGTTCGACCAGATCGAGGAGGCTTTCGAGCGCATCCAGCAGCATCGCAGCCGGCTGGAGACGCGGCTGCGCAACACCGTCCGCTATGCCGGACGGCGCGGCAACAGCTTCCTCCAGCGCAGCGAGCCGATGCTGCTGCAACTCGACCGGCTGCTCGCGCGCACGGATGGACAGGATATGGCGCCGTCCATGTCCGGTCTGCTGGAACCGCGCCGGTCCTACTGGTCCCCCGCCCTGCTCGCCCGGCCGCGCACCTATCGTTCGACGGTTTCGGGCGGCCTGCTGGTCCTGCCGCCGCCCGATCCCCTGCGCGAATGGCGCAAGCGGCTGGACCGGGACTATCTGGCCCGCCTTGCCGTCACGCCCGAACAGGTCAGCCGCTTCCTCGAACGGCGCGTGGCGCCCTTCGGATCGGGCGAGGCCAGCCGCTTCGCGATCGAGACGGTCGATGATTTCCTGACGCTCGAAGCCCTGCGCCTGTCCGTGCTGGCCGCCGATGCCGACGGCCGGGGCAATGCCATCGCCAACCATCTGGCGCCCCATTTCCGCTTCTCGGTCGATACCGGATCGACCATCGACAATGACTGGCTGCACTGCGCGGGCTTCACCGTCTCGCGCATCGGCGACGCCGTGACCCCAGAGATACAAGATGCTCAGTGAATTTCAGACCCTGGAGGCGCGCGATCCGCGCCGGATGCACCGCGTGACCCAGGCGATCAGCCAGTTGCTGCGCCATCAGTTCCTGCATGTGCAGGATCGCGGCTCATCGGCCCTGCTCGAAGTCCTGCTCCGCCCCGATGTCGAGCGGCTTGTGGCGGATTATTTCGAAGTCGCCGGCTATCGGCTGGTGGTGCGCGAAAGCGAGGGCTGGGCCGGCATCCTGCCCGACACCGAACAGATCGGCCATCCGCGCATGCGGATTGACGAAACGCTGGTGCTGCTGCTGTTCCGCCGATTGTGGGAAGAAGGCATCCAGGAAGGCGATGTCGAACGCTATGGCAGCGTGATGGTGACGCTCAACGCCGCCTATGACGCCTATCAGGACATGGTCGCCCGCGCCCGCCGCGCGACGCTGGGCATCAACGAGTTCAAGGCGCTGGTCACCGCGCTCGACCGCCGGGCGATCGTCCATATGGGCGACATCGACGACGAGCTGGAGGACATGCCGATCACCATCCGCGCGCTGATCGCTACCGTCGCGGGCGAAGAGTTCATGGCCCATCTCGAACAATTGCTGGCCGGCGGCGACTATCAGGAAAGCGAGACGGAGGAGCCCGTCATCGACCTGGATGATGCCGACGAGGAGGAGGTCGCATGATGCAGCTTGCCCATATCGCACTGGTGCAATGGCATCTGTTCGGTCGCGAAGACCTGGCCGTCGGCGGCGACACCGCCGTGCTGGGCCAGAACCGATCCGGCAAATCGACGCTGATCGACCTCATCCAGGCGGTGATGACCGGCGGCTCGCGGCGCTGGTATCAGTTCAATCGTTCCGCCGGCGAAACCGGCAGCCGCAAGTCGGAACGCACGCTGCGCGGCTATTGCCTCGGCCAGCTCAACGAACATGAATTTCTGCGCCAGGAATCCGTCACCCACATCGTGCTGACGTTCGACGATCCCGACGGCGTGCGCCCGCCGGTCAGCGTGGGCCTGTGCGTCGAGGCGTCCGCGATCGAGGATGCACAGGTGGTCGGCCGCTATATCGCGCCCGGCGTGCGGGTGGATACCGACCTGCTGATCGAGCATCTGGATGGCGGGCAGCAGCGCTCGGCACCCTGGAGCCTGGTGCGCGAACGACTGGAGCAGGCCTGCGCAGCGGCCGGCACCCAGCTCATTCGCCCCGATGGCCCGCGCAACCATATCCGCGAATATATGCGCCAGCTGTTCACTGGCCGGCGCCACAGCGATCCGGATCGCTTCATCCGCGCCTTCGTCATGGCCCTGTCGTTCGAGGATATGCGTTCGGTCGAGGGCTTCGTGCATAATTTCCTGCTCGCCCGGAACGACATCGACATCGGCGAACTGCGCGAGGGCATCCAGCGCTATCGCGACATCCAGAAGGATGTGCATGAGCTGGAACGGCGGCTCGACGCGCTGCGGGCGCTGGCCGAACTCGTGTCCCGCTTCGTCACCTTGCTGGAGCGGGAGGATGTCGCCCGTGGCACCGCCCGCCTCGCCGCCATGATCGAGGCGGGCGCCGCGCTGATCGCCAATCTGCGCGAACGGCGCGACACGCTGGCGGAACTGGACGACATCCAGCAAGACATCGGCCGCTGCGATGCGGAGATCGCCGCGCTTGGCGATCGGCAGGACAGCCTGCTCGCCCAGTCCGTCGCGGAAGGCGCCGCCGGCAAGCGGGCCGTGGTCGCGAGCGAACTCAAGGCCGTGGACCTGACCCGCACCGGCGTGGTGCAACGGCTCGAAGCCCGCTTCCGTGCGGCCGCGCTCGGCGCCAGCCTGCTCGACCATCGCGAGCGGCTCGCGCCCCTGAAGCTCGGCGCCCTGTTCCAGGCGCTGGAGGCGCTGCGGCAGCAGAGCGACGGGCTGGAGCCGCCGACTTGGCCGCGCGATCCGCTGGCGATGGAGGATCTGATCGCCACCGCCCGCCGCAGCGCCATCGATAGCGTCGCCAAGATCCAGGAACGGCGCGACCAGGCCATTGCCCAGCGGCGCGGCCTGCAGGACGAACTGGCCGATCTGGTCGCGCGCCGCGACAAGGCGCGCGCCGGCCAGGTGAGCCTGGATGATCGCACCATCCGCCTGATGGCCGCGCTGGAGCGGGAGGATATGCGTCCGCGCACGCTCTGCCAGGTGGCCGAAATCGTCGATCCGCAATGGCGCGAAGCGGCCGAGGCCCTGCTTGGGCGCGACCGCGAGGCGATCCTGGTCGATCCCGAACATGCGTCCCGCGCGGTCGAGATCGTGCGCGCCAATCGCGACGGCTTCCGCGGATGCCGGGTCATCAACAGCCGTCGCCTCGCCGAACAGCCGCCCGGCTTTGACACCGATTCCCTCGCCACCGTCTTTGCCAGCGACGATCCGCTGGCGATCGCCTTCCTGCGCTTCCGCACCGGCCAGGTGCGGCTCGCCGGTACCCAGGCAGAATTGCTGGCCGGCGGCCGCGCGATCATGCGCGATGGCGCCTATAATAGCGGCATCGTGGTCGAGGTGCTGCGCACCCGTGATCTCAAGATCGGCCGGGCCGCAGCCCCGCTGATGGAGGCCGAACTGCTTGCCCGGATCGAGGATCGGCAGGCGCTGATCGCCGTCCATGCCGAAACCGAGCGGTTCCATGACGATATTCATCGCAAGCTGCTGCCGCTGATGGCCGATGTCGATCCGGCCGACCGGCTCGACCTGCTGGTCGCCGCGATCGACCAGCATGAGGAAAGCCGCACCGAATTGCAGCACCGGATCGACAAGATCGCGATGACGGTCGATCCGGCAATCCAGCACAATCTGGACAAGGTGAAGCTGCAACTGCGCAGCGCCACCGAGGAAAAGGAAGAACTGATCGGACGGCGCGGCCAGCTTGGCCAGGCCAGGATCGAAATCCAGCGGCGGCTGGATGCGGGCGATGCCCAGCCCGGCTCCTGGCTCTGCCTGCGCTCGCGGCGCGCCCTGTTCAAGGATCGGGTGCGCTCATCGGCCAGCCTCTCGATCCTGCGCGAGGCCTATCGCCAGCAGCGCGGACGCGCCCTGCCCCGACTGGTGCAGGAGATGACGAAGCGCGCGGACGAGGCCCGCGACGCCTATCAGGCGTTGCAGGGCGAAATTCGCGAGACGCTGGGCCATTACCGCGCCGATTTCGACAATAGCGCGCCTATTGCCCTGCCCGGCGCGATTGCGACCGAGGTGAAGCCCTGGCTCGCCGCCAATATCGCGGCGCTGGAGGAAAATGAGCTGATCCAGTATCGGCGCCAGGCCGACGAAGCCGCCGAACAGATCGGCCAGCTGTTCCGTACCGCCTTCATCCATGAGCTGAACGCCCGCTTCAACGATCTGCGTTCGGAGCTGGACAACCTCACCCGCGCGCTGCGGATGCGGCCGCTCCATGGCGAGATCTACACGCTCCATGCCCGTCCCAAGGAGGAATTTGCAGCGCTCCACCGGCTGGCGCGCGAGAGCGAGCATGACGAACTGACCTTCGACGCCCTCTTTGGCCGGGCCGCCCCGCGCGACGCCGAACATGCCCAGGCGCTGGCGGAGGTCGAACGGCTGCTGAGCGACGAGTCCCTCGATTTCTCGGCCTATCAGGATTACCGCAACTATTTCACCTTCGACCTGCGCATGGAGGATGTGAACAAGGGCCGCACCACCAGCTATGACAAGCGCAAGGGCACGGCGAGCGGCGCGGAGCGGCAGGTGCCCTATTATGTGGTCATCGGTGCGGCGCTGGCCAGCATCTATCATGGCGCGCGCCGGCAATATGAGCGGGCGGAGCTGGGCCTGGGCCTTGCCGTGTTCGACGAGGCGTTCAGCAAGATGGACGGCCCCAACCAGCGCACGCTGCTCGAATTTTACGACGATATCGGGCTGCAGGTGGTGATCGCTGCGCCATCGGAAAAGCGCGCGGTCGTCTATGAAAATCTCGACAGCGTGATCGACGTGTTCCGCCATGGCGACAATGCCAGCGCCGAAGCCGTCCGCATCAAGCCCCATGCCCGCACCCAGATGCGCGCCGCCAATCCGCAGCATCTCGACGATGCCGCGCTGGCCGAACGGCTCGACCTCTTCGCGCTCGACAGCGCGGAATAGGCAGGCCGGCTTCAGGGGCGCCGTCCCGCGCCCCTGAAGCCGCCATTCGATCAGGGGCGCGACGCTGCCACGCGGATCACGCCTACGCCCTTGACCGTCTCGATCTTCGTGCCGAAGGGCGCGGACAGGCGCTGCAGCCGTTCCAGGATGCGCGCACCGACCGTGGCATCGGCCAGGTGCGGCACGCCCTTGCCCGCGCCCGTCGCGTTGACGCCCAGGTCAACGGGATAGAGGCGGATTTCACTCAGCTGGCCATCCTTGTAATGGCTCACCGCGATCACCGTTTCATAGAGGTTGGGATCGCCAAATTCCTTCGCGCCGCGCGCCTGCAGCAGCTCGGGCGCGGTCACGCTGCCCGGCGTGATGCCGAACTGGTCGTACATGTCGGCCGGCAGGTCATCCAGGCTGTTGTTCATCATCGCGAAGTTGCCGAGCGAATAGAAGATCGGCTTGCCCTTGTAGATCTCGATCCCGCGCAGCTGGTGCGGGCCATGGCCGACATAGGCATCCGCGCCGGCATCGATCGCCTGATGGGCCAGACCCCGGGCGAAATTGGCGGGCGTCTGGCTGGCATTGCCGGGCTCATGATTATGCAGCGAGAAGACGGCGAAATTGCCATTCTGCTTGGCCTGGCGCACGGCCAGCATGTTGGCGGCGACATCCCTGGCGTTGAGGTCATATTCGATCGTCATCGGTGCGGTCGGGGCTGTCGTCGCCCGATATTCGCGGCCCTTCATCTTGACCGGCGCCCCCGCCTTGGTGCCCGCCAGCCGCGCGATCGTCGCCAGATCGGTGTCGGAGACCAGACCGACCTCGACGCTCCGGATGGCATTGGCGCCGCCACGGCCGGGCACCTGGCCCAGCGGGTCGGAGGCCGGCGACATCGGCGTGAAGCTGGTGGTGGCCGACACCAGTCCGACGCGGCCATGCGGCCCGTCATAATAGGCCGGCGCGCGGGCCGCGGTCATCGAACGGCCAGTACCGGCATGGACGATATGCGCGCCGTCGAGCAGCGCCAGCGTGTCATACAGCCCCTCCACACCCCAGTCGGTGGAGTGGTTGTTGGCGTGGCCGACAATGTCGATGCCCATCTTCGCCACATCGGCCGGGACGGCGGGGTCGGCCAGCATCCAGGTGCCGCCCGACTCCGCCTGGGGGGAGCCCTTGAAGGTCTTGAGGTCGAGCGCGGTCGTCTCGAAATTGCCGAAGGTCACATCCGCGCCACGCAGGATGCGCAGCATGTCAGGCGACTGCTGCTCGATCGTCGCCAGCATTGGACGCAGATAGATGAGGTCGCCCACCGCCGCGAAGCTGAAATCACCGGTGATCGGGCTGGTCGGCACGCGGCTGGTCGACAGCTGGCCACCGCTTTCCTCTTCCTCGGCATGGGCCGCGATCGGCGCGGTCAGCATCAGCGCGGCGCCGGCCAGCGACAGGCTGCGGACCGCGCGGCGGCGAAGGATCATGGACAGCATCAACGGACTTCCCCTTTGTAACTTTGTGTCGGGGATAGCCGGTCGGGCTGACATGAACCTGTCGCCGGGACAGGCTTTTCTGTTCGGTGGCGCTATTCGGCGCGAAACGCGATGGTGACGCACAGCCCCCGGCCGGTCCGGCCGTCGGCCAGACTGATCTGCGCGCCCATCCGGTCGGCCAGAGCGCGGGCGATCGGCAGGCCAAGGCCGGTGCCCGGCGTCGCGCTGTTGCCCGGCATGCGGTAGAAACGGTCCCACACCTTTTCGCGCTGCGCCTCGGGAATGCCCGGACCATCATCGTCGATATCGACCATCGCCTGCCCCTCGCGGCGATAGAGATGGACGGTCACCGTGCCGCCCGGCCGATTGTAGCGGATCGCATTGTCGAGCAGATTGCCGATCAGCTCCGCCGCCAGCCCCGGCTGACCGACCGCCATGGCCGGGCCGACCATTGCCTTGTCATAGCCGATCTCGATATCGGCCGGCGCCTGGGCCGCGCGATCGGCGATCACGTCCGCGGCAACTTCGGATAGGTCGAACGGCCCCATGCGCATGTCGCCATCCTCCTCGCTGCGGGCGAGCGCGATCAACTGGCGCAGCAATTGTTCGAGGCTGTCGATGGCGTGGGGAATATCCTGCAACGCCGCCTTGCCCTGGGGCGAGGCCGCGCCATAGCGATCAAGCACGTCGAGATGGACCCGCGCCACGGCAAGCGGCGTGCGCATCTGGTGCGAGGCGTTGGAGGTGAACTGCCGCAGCGAATTGGTCGCCCGCTCCAGCCGCGCCATCAGCCCGTTGAAGGCCGCGACGAACGGCTTGATCTCGACCGGCGTAGCTTCCGCCATTTCCATGCGGAAGGCCGGCGACGCCTCGCGCCGGGCGGCCTCCACCTGCCCCGTCAGGTCCGACAGCGGTCGCAGTCCCCAGCGGATCGCCCACCAGAAGAGCAGCCCGGTGACCAGCAGCACCGCGACGCCGACCAGCAGCACCTGGCGCAGGAACAGCCGTTCATAGGCGGACCGATCATCCAGATAGTCGGCAATCTGGATCGCGATCAGCTTGTCATCGCCATAGGCACGGCGCATCTCGGTCGCGATCCGCACCGGCTTGCCGTGCAGCGTGCTGCTGCGCAGATAGGCCGCCTGGGTAACATAATGGGCGTCCGCCGGATCGAGATAGCCGCGCACCAGCGGCGTCTTGCGATAGGCGTTCTTGAAGGTCGCGGGCGGATGGCGATCGGTCACGCCGTCCCAGTCCGCGCGATAGTCGGCAGGCGGCTTCAGGCTTGGATCGCCGGCGACCAGCGTATCGCCACGATAGACGCTGTAATGGACCACCGGCCGGGCGCGGCGCTGGAGCAGGTGGATGACCAGCGGCACCAGCCGCTTCTGGTCGGCCGGCGGGCTGTTATAGGCAAGGCTGAGCGTGCGGACCGACCCCACCAGCACGCGGTCGACCGTGTCCGCCTCCGTATTGTGATTGACCAGTGCGGTGATGACGGAAAAGACCAGCACCAGCGCCGTCAACGGCATCATCACCGCGCCGGTCAGGCGCAGCCGCAGCGAGGAAGACAATCTGCGCATGTGCGTGGCGGTCGATCAGTCCGGCGCTCAGGCCGCTTCGATCATATAGCCCAGGCCGCGGATCGTGCGGATCGACGGGCCTGACGGCTGCAACTTGCGGCGCAGGCGGCCGACATAGACCTCCAGCGCATTGGGCGTGACCGCATCGTCGAAGTTGAACACTTCGGCCGACAGCCTTTCCTTGGCCACCACCTTGCCCGGCCGGCCCATCAGCGTTTCCAGTACAGCCAGTTCGCGTCGGCGCAGGTCGATCATGCTGCCTTCCAGATAGACGGTGCGGCTGGAACGGTCGAAGGTCAGTGTGCCGATGCGCAGCACCGGATCGAGCGTGCCCTGGCTGCGCCGCACCAGCGCGCGGACCCGCGATTCCAGTTCGCGCGGATCGAACGGCTTGGCCATATAATCGTCGGCGCCGCGATCCAGACCATTGATCCGGTCGTCGATCATGTCGCGTGCGGTCAGGATGATGATCGGCGTCCGCGCGCCGCGCGCGCGCAGCCGGCTCAGCACTTCCAGGCCGTCCAGGTCGGGCAGGCCCAGGTCCAGGATGATCGCGCTATAGGGTTCCTGATCGGCCAGCCGCAGCGCATCCTCGCCGCTGGTCAATATGTCGACGGCAAAGCCCGCGCCTTCCAGCGAGGCCATGATCCCCCGCGCCAGACGCTCATCATCTTCCACCAGCAACAAACGCATTACAGCACTCCTACCGATCCCGGCAGGCACCCTCGATCGACATTAAATTGCGATACGCATCCGCAGCAAGAATGCAAATACCAAATAAAAAGCCCTTATCTTGCCGTTGATTGCAAGATCGGCCGCATCACCCCTCTCTGTGTCAGGTTCGTGACAGCGACTCCGGTTAGGACTCGCCAGGAAAGACGGACGACGACGGATTTTCCGCCGTACGCGCCGCCAGAAAAAACAGATCGCAGCGCGGCAAGAGCGCTTCGGGCGCACAAGGGGAAAATAGATATGACGACCGTTCGGTCCTCGCTCGCGGGGGCGCTCATCTGCATGGCTGCGGCACTGCCCGCTGCCGCCATGGCGCAATCGGCCAGCCCGGCCCCGGCTGATGCCGCATCGCTCGCCAGCCTCGACGCGCTGTTCGCGCGCTGGAACAGCAAGACGGCCCCCGGCTGCGCCGTTGCCGTCTCGCGCAATGGCCAGGCGATCGCCACCCGCGCCTATGGCATGGCCAGCCTGGAACTGGGCGTCCCCCTCACCCCGGACAGCATCTTCGAGGCCGGATCGGACTCCAAGCAGTTCACCGCCGCCGCGACCCTGATGCTGGCCCATGCCGGCAAGCTGTCGCTGGACGATGACATCCGCAAGGTCGTGCCGGAAATGCCCGATTACGGCACCCCGGTCACGATCCGCCACCTGCTGCACCACACCAGCGGCCTGCGCGACTGGGGCTCGGTCGCCGCGATTGAGGGCTGGCCGCGCAACAGCCGCACCGCCGACAATCAGGACATGCTGAACATCGTCGCGCGCCAGAAGGAACTGAACTTCGCGCCCGGCAGCCATTATCTCTACAGCAACAGCAATTATAACCTGCTCGCCATCATCGTCGCGCGGGTCAGCGGCCAGTCGCTCGCCGACTTCACCCAGGACCATATCTTCAAGCCGCTGGGCATGACCCACACACGCTGGCGCGACGATCATGGCGATGTCGTGCCCGGCCGCACCGGCGCCTATGAATTCGACGATGGCATCTATCGCAACGACCAGGTGATCGAGGACGCCTATGGCAATGGCGGCCTGCTGACCACGGTCGGCGATCTGGTGAAGTGGCAGGCGGCACTCGACGCCGACACGTTCGGCACCGGCTTCACCGCCGAAATGCAGACACCGACCAAGCTCAATGACGGCACGCCGATCGCCTATGCGCTGGCGCTGGTGAATCTCGATCATCATGGCCAGCAGGAAGTCAGCCACAGCGGTTCGACCGGCGGCTATCGCGCCTGGATGGCCCGCTATCCGCAGCAGAAGCTCGCCGTATCGCTGCTCTGCAATACCGGCAATGCCGATACGCCGGTGCTGGGCCGCGATGTCGCCGACATCTTCCTGCCCGCCTACAAGGCCAAGACCTATACCCCCAAGGGGCCGTTGCCCTCGGGCACCTATGCCGACGGCATGACCGGCTTCCCGGTCCGCTTCGACAGCGACGACAAGGGCAATCTGCGCGCCGACGGTCGGGTGCTGACCCCGGTGGGGCCGGGCCGCTGGGCCCAGCGCGAGGATATCTTCGCCTTTGGCAAGGCCGGCCTGACGCTGGAACATCGCGAGGGCGAGAAGATCGCCTATCGCAAGGTCGATGCCGTCACCGCCTTCGACCCCAAGCCCTATGTCGGCCGCTTCTGCGGCGTCGACACCTTCGCCTGCCTCAGCTTCAAGCAGCAGGGCGACACGCTGACCTATAGCGGCCCGCGCTGGTACAACACGCCGCTCAGCCCCGCCTATGCCGACGTCTTCACCGGCGAGGCCGCGCCGGGCGCAGGCCGCATCACCGTCAAGTTCGAACGCGACGCATCGGGCGCGGTCACCGCGCTGCGCTTTGGCGAAGGGCGTGCCTACGACGTCGCCTTCCGCCGCGTCGCCGACTGATTTTCAGCCATCACACAAGAGCCGCTCGGGTCGCGGCCACAACATAAGCAAGAGCAAAAGGGGACTATTGGAAATGCGTATTGAAGACACTGGATTTCGCCGCCTGCTGATGGCGGGCAGCGCCGGGGCCGCCCTGGTCCTGTCGCTCGCCACGGCGCAGTTCGCCATGGCACAGGACAGTACGCCCGCCGCTGACGATGACGCCGGTTCGATCGTCGTCACCGGTTCGCGCATCGACCGCAAGGGCTTCGACGCGCCGACCCCGACCACCGTCGTGGGCGAGAGCGAACTGCGCCAGGGCGCCCGTCCCAGCATCGCGCAGGTGCTGAACGACCTGCCGCAGTTCCGCGCGACCCAGTCGCCGGCCAGCACTGTCGCCAACACCAACTCCTCCTCGTCGGCGATGGACCTTCGCGGCCTCGGCGTCACCCGCACCCTGACCCTGCTCAACAACCGCCGCTTCACCGGCTCGTCGGACCTCAACACCGTGCCGCAGGGCCTGGTGAAGCGGGTCGAGATCGTCACCGGCGGCGCCAGCGCAGCCTGGGGCTCGGGCGCGATCGGCGGCGTCGTCAACATCATGCTCGACGATGATCTGGAAGGCCTGACCATCGGCGCGCAGAACGGCGTGTCGTCGCGCGGCGATGGCTATCGCTACAGCTTCGACGGCACCTTCGGCACCCATTTCGCCGACGGCCGCGGCCACTTCATGATCGGCGCCGAATATCAGAATGACGAGGGCATTCTCGACCGCAACTCGCGCAAGAATGTCGGCAGCGCCAACCTCTTCTCGCCGACCACGGGCGACCATGACTATATCCTGGTGCGCGACGTCAACAGCTCGACCACCAGCCTCGGCGGCCTGATCACCTCGGGCACGCTCAAGGGCCAGACCTTCAATTCGGACGGCACGCTGCGCGCCTTCCAGTACGGCAGCCAGATCAGCGGTTCGACCATGGTCGGCGGCGAAGGCGTGGCCACCAACGACGAATATGCGCTGACCAACCCCTATCAGCGCGTCAACAGCTATGCCCGCGCCAGCTTCGAGGTTGGCGACGCCACCTTCTGGGCGGACGGCAGCTACAGCCGCATCTGGGCCAAATATCCCTTTTATGCGGAAAATGGCACCTACACCCTGTCGGCCAGCAATCCCTATCTGTCGCAGTCGATCCGCGATCAGCTCGCCGCCGCCGGCGAGACCAGCATCAAGGTCGGCCGCTTCTTCGAGGATTATGGCTATCGCACCTTCGGCTATTATCGCCAGAATGTGGAAGGCGCGATCGGCGTCGATGGCAGCTTCGCGGACGGCAAATGGCGCTATTCGGCCTATTACAGCCATGGCGAAAACCGCAACATGCAGAGCTATGACAACCAGATCACCGGCGCGAACCTGACCGCCGCGCTGGATGCCGTGACCGACAGCAGCGGCAATATCGTCTGCCGCACCGCGCTCACCGATCCGACGACCGCCTGCCGCCCGCTCAACATCCTGGGCGAAGGCGCCGCCAGCCAGGACGCGATCGACTATGTGTTCGGCAATGTTGCCCGCGTCGTCTACACCACCAAGCTCGACAGCGCTGGCGCCAGCCTGCGCGGCGACCCCTTCTCCACCTGGGCCGGCCCGGTTTCGGTCGCCTTCGGTGCGGAAGCCCGCTGGGAAGAGCAGGTCACCAACAGCCTCGACGCCACCTCGGCCGCCAAGGGCTTCAGCCGCTTCAACTTCTCGCCGCTCGACGGCGGTTTCAACGTCCAGGAAGCGTTCGGCGAAGTCGCCATCCCGCTGCTCGACCAGCCGTTCAGCAAGCTCGATGTCAACGGCGCGGCCCGCTACAGCCGCTACAGCACCAGCGGTGGCATCTGGTCGTGGAAGCTGGGCGTGACCGATCGCATCTTCGACAATCTGCTGCTGCGCGTGTCGCGTTCGCGTGACATCCGCTCGGGTAGCCTGGCGGAACTCTACACCACCACCACGACCAGCTTCACCACGGTCGCGGAAAATGGCAGCACCTACTCGATCACCCGCTATGGCGGCGGCAATGCGAACCTGAAGCCCGAAATCGGCAGCACGCTGACCGCCGGCGCGGTGTTCACGCCGACCTTCCTGCCGGGCTTCAACCTGTCGGTCGACTATTACAACATCAAGCTCAAGGACGCGATCACCTCGCTGGGTGCGCAGGACGTCATCAGCGGTTGCGCCAACGGCAATACCGACCTGTGCAGCCAGATCGTGCGTGACACTGCCGGTGCCCCGACCACCATCTATACCACCTATATCAACCTGGCCGAATACAAGACCGCCGGCGTGGATATCGAGGCCAGCTACACCCTGCCGCTGAGCAAGGTGAGCGGCGGCCTGGGCGGCACGATGCGCTTCCGGGGCCTGGCCACCTATGTCGACAAGGTGCTGATCAACGACGGCATGACCAGCGTCGACCGCGCCGGTGACGTGGGCGACAATGTCAGCTTCGGCACGCCGCACTGGCGCGCCACCGGGTCGATCAACTACAGCAGCCAGGACGTCTCGGTCGACGCCCGCGTCCGCTATGTCGGCGGCGGCAAGTTCAACCATGCGCTGGACATCGCCAACAACGACATCGCCGCCCGTGTCTATGTCGACCTCGGCGCCCAGGTGAATGTCGACAAGTTCACCCTGTTCGCCAACGTCAACAACCTGTTCGACCGCGATCCGCCGCTGACCACCTATGGCGCGATCCACTATGACACGATCGGCCGTTACATGACGGTCGGTGCCAAGGTTCGCTTCTGATCCCTGGCTGATCGATGTGCGCGGGCAACCCCTTGCCCTCTGCCCGCGCACATTGAAAACCCGCCTTCGAACGACCGGCACGCACGCGGCGGGCTTTCATGCGCCGCCCCGCTGGGCTAGCACGCGCTATCCATCCGGTGCAGGATCATGAACGTTCGATGCTCACGGTTCGACAGATAGAAATTTTCCGCGCCGTCATGATTACCAAGACGGTCAGCGGCGCCGCGCGGATGCTCGGCACGTCCCAGCCCGGCCTCAGCCGGATGCTCGGCCATATGGAAGACCGGCTGCAGTTCCGCCTGTTCGACCGCACCCGCGGCCGGCTGGTGCCGACCCAGGAAGCCGGCGTGCTGTTCGAGGAGATCGAGCGCATCTACAAGGGCTTCGACGATCTCGCCCATGTCATCCGCCGGCTGGCCAAGGGGGAGGACAAGACCTTTCGCGTCGGCGCATCGCCCTCGCTCGGCCATTCGATCCTGCCCCAGATGCTGGCCCGCCTCAGCGCCAATTATCCCGGCCTCACCATCCAGTTCGACATTCTCTCGGTCGAGCAGGCGATCGATTATCTCGCGCTCCAGCGTGGCGAATATGCGCTGACCGTCTTTCCGATCGACCATCCCAACATCCTGTCCAGCCGGATCGGCGCCGGGCGCATGGTCTGCGCCGTGCCCAGCCATCATCCGCTGGCGGATCGCGGCCGGATCGGCGTGGCCGACCTTGCCGGCGCACAACTGCAATCCTTCCGCCCCGACACCCCCCATGGCCGGATCATCGCCGACATGTTTGCACGCGCCGGGCAGGAGCCGGACGTTTCCACCTATATCCGCTTCGCCGAAACCGCGGTCGCCTTCGTCGCCAACGGCATGGGCGTGGCGCTGGTCGACAGCTTCACCGCGATGCAGCCCCATGCCGACACCGTCCGCTTCCTGGAATTTGAAGACCCCGGCGTGCTTCCGGTCTATATCAACCGCAATATGGAATCGCCGCGCGCCATCATCGGCGAAACCTTCGAGGAGATTGCCCGCAGTGCGATGCTCGCCCTGCCGCGCCCGCCAAAGCCATAACATAGCGATATAGCGAAGCGCATCTGGAGCGGTGGAAATTACCTATTGAATGGATGAGGCATAGCCATCCGCAGAATAGAAGCCGACAGGCCACCGGACAAGCAAGGCAAGGGCGCAGGGCGCCGCGAGAGGATGAAAGGCATTATTCGAAATGGCCAGCTATTCCGCCACCGGCAGCGTGTCCGTGCGGCCCTATGTGACCGTTGACGGCCAGGCTGCGCCCGTCGCGTCGGACAGCCTATGGACCGCGCGCCAGATACTGGTCGTCGCCATCTGCTTCATCCTCAACATGCTCGACGGCATGGACGTGCTGATCCTGTCCTATATCGCCCCCGCCCTGTCGACCGACTGGCAGGTGACGCCCGAGCGGCTGGGCGTGGTGTTCAGCGCCGGGCTGGCCGGCATGGCCGCCGGCGGCCTGCTGATCGCGCCGATGGCCGACAGGTTCGGCCGCCGCAAGCTGATCCTCGCGTCGCTGGTGATGATGGCCGGCGCCATGTTCGGCTCCGCCATGGCCGCCAATATCGGCGAACTGATCGTCAGCCGCTTCATCGTCGGCATCGGCATCGGCACGGTGCTGGCCAGCATGGCGGCGCTCACCGCCGAATATGCCCCGCCCCGGCACCGCACCTTCGCGGTCGGTTTCCTCCAGGCCGGCTATCCGGTCGGCGCCACCATCACCGGCTTCGTCGTCGCCAACCTGCTGCCCATCTATGGCTGGCAGGCAATGCTGCTGGGCGCGGCGATCCTCTGCACCCTGTCCCTGCCCTTCGTCTGGCTGCTGCTGCCCGAAAGCATCGACTTCCTGCTGACCCGCCAGCCCAAGGACGCGCTGGAAAAGGCCAACCGCCTGCTCCGCTCGATGGGCCAGCCGGCGGTCGATACGCTGCCCGCCAGGAAGGTGCATGAAGCCAACAAGGCCGGCGTGCGCGGCCTGCTGACCGACGGCCGCGCGACCGGCACCATCCTGCTGTGGATGGCCACCATCTCGGGCTTCATGACGCTCTATTTCGTCATCAGCTGGATCCCCAAGCTGGCGGTCGAGGCCGGCCTGCCGGCCAAGGACGCCATCTATGCCGGCGCCATCTACAATATCGGCGCCTTTGTCGGCGTGACCCTGATCGGCATCGCCGGCACCCATTTCGACCTGCGCCGCCTGATCCTGGGCTATATGTCGGCCGCCGCCGTCACGCTGGTCCTGTTCGGATCGGTCACCATGCCGCTGATCGCGACGCTCGCCACCGCCTTCCTGATCGGCGTCTTCGTCCAGGGCGGCTTCAACGGCTGCTACCCGCTCGCCGCCAGCCTCTATCCGCCCGAAGCACGCGGCACCGGCATCGGCTGGGCCATGGGCGTCGGCCGGATCGGCGCGGTGATCGGGCCGATGCTGGGCGGCTTCCTGCTCGCGGCGAAAGTCTCGCTGCCTGTCATCTTCGGTGTCTTCGCGGTACCGGCCGTCATCGCGGGCATCTGCGCCGCGATGATCCGCCTGCCCAAGGCCGACTGACCGCCCCTCTTCCAAGGATAATGCCATGTTCCAGTCCCCCGCGCCCGTCGCGGATCGCCCCCGCGCGTCCATTCTCTGCGGCCTGATCGGCCAGGGCATCGGCGGATCGCGCAGCCCGCACATGCACGAGACGGAGGCAAGGGCGCTCGGCCTAACCCTCGTCTACCGCATCCTCGATGCCGATCGGATGGGCTATGGCGCGGACGACCTGCCCCGCCTGCTACCGATGCTGGGGGCGATGGGCTTTGACGGGATCAACGTCACCCATCCCTTCAAGCAGGCGGTCATGCCCTTGCTCGACAGCCTGTCCGACGCAGCGCGGGCATTGGGCGCGGTCAACACCCTATTGTTCCGCAACGGCCGGGCCCACGGCGACAATACGGACTGGTCGGGCTATCGCGCCCATTTCCTCGCCGGCCTCGCCGATCGCCCGCGCGGCCGGATCGCGATGATCGGGGCTGGCGGCGCGGCGGCAGCGGTCGGCTATGCCCATCTCGACCTTGGCGCGACGCATCTTGCCATCGTCGATCCGGCACAGGAGCGCGCGGCGGCGCTTGCCGATCGGCTTGGCGCGCTCTTCCCGGCGGCGCAGGTGCAGGCCATGACCCATGCGGCCGATGCCATCGCGGACGCCGATGGCGTGGTCCAGACCTCCCCGATCGGCATGCTCAGCCATCCCGGCCTGCCCTTCGATCCCGATCTGCTGACGCCCGATCAATGGGTGTCAGACATCATCTATTTCCCGCTGCACACCCCGTTGCTGGTTGCGGCGCAGGCGAAGGGCTGCGCCATATTGACCGGCGGCGGCATGGCGGTGATGCAGGCAGCCCATGCCTTCGCCCTGTTCACAGCCGTCGCGCCGGACAGCGACCGCATGCTGGCGGACTTCGCCCGCGCGACCGATGCGGCTGTCGCGCCATGATCGCCGACAGCCCGCCCGCCATCGTCCTGCCCGTCCAGGTCGCCGAAGCGGTGAAGCCCGCCCCGCAATTGCAGGGGCCGCCCGCCGGACCACAGACG
>NZ_QLJK01000003.1:0-250629 GCF_003950715.1 Sphingomonas sp. S-NIH.Pt3_0716
TGACCAGCAGCGTCACCGACATCGATCAGGGCTGCAAGCTGGGCCTCAACCATCCGATGGGGCCGCTGACCCTGCTCGATTTCGTCGGCCTCGACACCGCGCTCGAAATCCTCAACGTCTTCCTCACCACCACCGGCGATCCCAAATATCGTCCGGCGCCGCTGCTGGTCAAATATGTCGAGGCAGGCTGGTATGGCCGCAAGACCGGCAGGGGCTTCTATGATTATTCGGGGCCGGAACCCGTCCCGACCCGCTAAGCCTATCAGGTAGGGCGGCCCCGTGCCGCCCTATCCCGCGCTCAGCCCATGCTTCTTCATGCAATGGCGCAACTGGTCATAGGTCAGGCCCAGCCCCTTGGCGGTCGCTCGCTGATTATAGCGGAACCGCTCCAGCGCCGCCCGCACGATCGCCGCCTCATGCGCGTCGACTGCCGATTTGAGATCGGTGACATCGCCATGCCCGTTCATCACCGATGCGGTCACCGGTCCCGGCGTCGCGCTTTCCGGTGAAACTGCCGCAGGCCCCGGCATCAGCGGGCGCGGCTTCCAGGGCGAGGCGAAGGGGTCGAACACAATGGACGAGATCGGCCGCCCCGGCTCGGGCCAGCGATAGACCGCCCGTTCCACCACGTTGCGCAGCTCGCGCACATTGCCCGGCCAGCCATAGCCTTCCAGTTCGGCTGCGCAGACGGCGGAAAAACCGGGCCATTGCGGCCAGTTCAGTTCCGCCGCCATGCGCCGGCCGAAATGGTCGGCCAATACCGTTATGTCGCCCTCGCGCGCGCGCAGCGGCGGCAGGGTGATGACCTCGAAGCTCAGCCGGTCCAGCAGGTCGGGGCGGAAGCGCCCGGCATCGGCAGCGGCGGGCAGATCCTCGTTGGTCGCCGCGACGATGCGGACATCGACCATCACCGGCCGCGACGATCCGATCCGCGTCACTTCGCCATATTCGATCACCCGCAGCAGCCGCTCCTGCGCCGCCATCGACAATGTGCCCAGTTCGTCCAGGAACAGGGTGCCGCCATCGGCCTCCTCGAACCGGCCCGGCCGCGCCTTGGTCGCGCCGGTGAAGGCGCCCTGTTCATGGCCGAACAATTCCGCCTCGATCAGCGTCTCGGGCAGGGCGGCACAGTTCATCACGATCAGCGGCTCGCCCCAGCGCGGCGACAAATGATGCAGGCGCTCGGCGATCAGCTCCTTGCCGGTGCCGCGTTCGCCGATCACCAGCACCGGGCGATTGAGTTCGGCGGCCCGCCCGGCCAGTTCGACGGCGTCGAGAAAGGCCAGCGACTGGCCGACAAACTGGGTATTTTTCTCCATGCGCCAAAATATGGGGAAATTTCCCAACTTTCAGCAAGCGAAATCTTTCCGCAGCCGTGCCAAATCATCAAAAAATGGCTGTTTTCTGTGCTTTTCGAAAATTGGCACGGCCTCTGCAATGTTGGGAACGAAGCCGCTGCACAGACAGGCGGCACCTTTAGAAGGCTAGGTTCAAGGAGTGTTGAAGATGGAAAAGAACAGCAACAGCGTTCGCGAAATCGGTCAGCTGATGTCGGTCGCCATTGCCGCCGTCCTGTTCGGATCGACCATGATCCTTTCGGCGGTCGGCCCGGCCCGCGCCAGCGAAGCCCCGGTCCTCGCGACCCAGGATACCCCCGCGACCCTGCGCTATCTGGCGTAAGGCCGCACGACCCAGGCCGGGGCGGAAATGCCCCCTCTCGTCCGCCCCGGCCCCCTTGAAGAGAAGACCAGGAGCACCGTTAAAATGGGTATTTTCTCCCGCACCCGAGACATCATCGCCGCCAATGTCACCGACCTGCTCGACAAGGCCGAAGACCCGGCGAAGATGATCCGCATGATCATCCTCGAAATGGAGGAGACGCTGGTCGAGGTGCGCGCGTCCGCCGCTCGCACGATCGCCGACCAGAAGGAAATGCGTCGCCACATCGGCAAGCTGCAGGCTTTGCAGGACGGCTGGACCGAAAAGGCACAGCTCGCCCTCAGCAAGGACCGTGAGGATCTTGCCAAGGCTGCTTTGGTCGAACGCCAGAAGGCCGCGGACATGGCCGAGCATCTCTCCCACGAGATCGAGGTGCTGGACGAGGCGCTGAAGGCGTCGGAAGAGGATATCGCCAAGCTGCAGGGCAAGCTGCGCGAGGCGCGTGCCCGCCAGAACAGCCTGGTCAGCCGCATGGAAAGCGCGCAGAACCGCCTGCGGGTGCGCGAAGCCTATGCCGGCGAGAAGGTCAACGAAGCCTTTGCCCGCTTCGACATGCTCGAACGCCGCGTCGATATGGCCGAAGGCCGCGCCGATGCCATGGGTCTGGGCGCGCAGCCCAAGACGCTGGAAGAGGAAATCGCGGAGCTGAAGTCGGCCGACAAGGTCGATGCCGATCTCGCCGCGCTCAAGGCCAGCATGAACAAGGGAGCCTGATCCGATGGAAGACGTACTGGTCCCCATCGCCGTGGTCGGCATGCTGTTCATCGGCATGCCCTGGCTGATCTTCCACTATGTCACCAAGTGGAAGCAGGCGCCCAAGATCACCGACGAGGACGAGCGGCTGCTGGACGAACTCCACCTGCTCGCCCGCCGTCTCGAAGACAGGCTGCAGACGGTCGAACGGATCGTCGCAGCCGACAATCCCGACTTCCGCCCGCAACGTCCGGCACAGGACGATAATTACGACTTCGACCGGAGGAACTGACATGAGCGCCCGCCGCACCAAATTCTATCTCGACAAGCAGAATGGCAAGTGGATGGGCGTGTGCTCCGGCATCGCCGACTATACCGGGATCGACGTGGTCTGGGTCCGGGTCGGCGCGGTGCTGGTGACCCTGATGGGCGCCTTCCCCTGGACGCTGATCGCCTATTTCGCCGCCGCCTATTTCGCCGATGCCAAGCCCCAGGGCCTCTATTCGGATCGGGACGACGAGAAATTCTGGCAGGGCGTGCGCACCAACCCGGCGCGCTCCACCCGCGACGTCCGCTCCAAGTTCCGCGACATCGACCGCCGCCTCGCCGACATCGAGGTCTATTATACCAGCCGCAACACGCGCCTCGCCGACGAGATCGACAGCCTGCGCTGAAGCATAGCCAGGACGGGGCAGCAATAACGGGGAGTTAAGGCCATGAATTTCGCAGGACCGACCTTCGTTCTGGCCATCATCGCCATGTCGACGCTGGGCTGGATGTTCACCACCTGGGTCCGTGCCCGCCATGGTTATCCGGTTGAAAATGAATGGACGGGCACCGTTCATCGAACAGATCCCGACGCCGGTCGAAAAATCGACCTTCTTTCAAGTGAAAACGAAAAGCTGACTGGCCGCATCAGCCGCCTCGAAGAACGCATCGCAGTCCTCGAACGGATCGCCACCGATCCCGCCGCCCGGACCGCGCGCGATATCGACGCGCTGCGCTGACGCTGACCAGGCAAGGGGAGTAAAGATCATGGTTCCAGTTGAAGTTCTTGCGCCTGCTGCGGTCATCGTCGGATCGCTGGGTGTCGCGGGTTGGGTTTTTACCACCTGGCTTCGCATCCGGCACGGCTACCCGCTGGAAAATAGCTGGGGCAAGGCGGTCTATCCGCAGAAGAATGAGGAACTGGTCGAGCGCATCAAGCTGATCAGCCAGGAAAATGCCCAGCTGCGCGCCGAAATCGGCTCGATGAAGGACCGGCTCGCCGTGGTCGAGCGGATCGTCACCGATGAAAGCCATCAGCTCAATCGCGAAATCGAGCGGCTGCGCGGCCCGGCGAACTGATCGCCCCGCGCGCCTCAAGGGAGGACAAACATGAATCCGTTTGAAATGGTCGTCGCCATCGTCGCGATCACCGCCATCGCCAGCGTCGTCCGCGCCAAATATGGCGTCGTGCGCCGCCACAAGGGCGAGGATTTCATCCAGCGCGGTCCCGATCCGGAGGCCGAACGCCTTCGCGCCGAAGTGAAGGCGCTCAAGGATCGGGTCGCCGTGCTGGAACGGCTCGCCACCGACAGTTCGACCGCGCTGGAGCGCGAATTCGAGAAGCTCAAGGACCGCGACTGATCGCGGCAAAGGACACAGGGAGGACATCATGCAGGATCCCCTCTTCTACCTCACCATGGCCACCGCCGGCCTCGCCGGCCTCACCATCGTCGCCTTCGCGTCGCTGCGCGGCTGGAACGGCTGGCTCGACCTCAAGCGGGCGGAACTGAGCCGCCGCAGCGAGGAAGCCGCCCCACCCTCGGCCGCCGCCCGGATCGAGGTCGCCGACCTCAAGGAACGCATCCGCAAGCTCGAAGCCATCGCCGCCGGCGTCGATCTGTAACGGCCCTTCTCCATTCGCCCTGAGCGAAGTCGAAGGGCCAGGCTGAGCCAGAGGCGAAGCCGCGTCCCTCCGCTTGGGGACCGGTTTCGGGCTTTCCCGCACCGCTTTTCCCCCTATATGGGCGGCATGACCGATCAACCCGCCCCGATGCCCGTTCTGGCCGACCTCCAGGAAGAGTATGAATTTCTCGACGCCGATGATCGCTATCGCCTGTTGATCGATCTCGGCCGGGGGCTGGAGGATATGCCCGACGCGCTCAAGACCGATATGACGCTGGTGCGGGGCTGTTCGGCGGCGGTCTGGGTCTATCCCACGGTGCTCGACGATGGCCGGCTCCATTTCCTCGCCGACAGCAATGCCGCCATCACCAAGGGGATCATCGCGCTGGTGCTGCTGACCGTGCAGGACCGCGCCCCGGCACAGATCGGCGCGACCGATATCGAAGGCGCGCTGGCGCCCTTCGACCTCAAGAACCAGCTCAGCTCCAACCGCACCCAGGGCATTCCCAACATGATCGCCCTGATCCGCGAGACCGCTGCCCGCTACGCCTGACGGAAACTCCCGCGCATCCCCGCGTTCTTGCCTGACAAGGAGAATGCGACAATGCGCCATATCATGCCCCTCGCCATGCTCGGCCTGCTGGCCGCCTGTTCGGGCGGGGACGAGAAGGAACCGACCCAGCGCGACCAGATCGGCCAGGTCTGGAAATATGAAACCGCCGGCGCCAGCCAGAAGGTCGCCTATATCGGCAGCGCCAACAGCGTGCAGACCATGACCGCCGCCGACACCTTCTCGGTGCTGATGGTCCAGCCCATGTCCAATGGCGAAAAGACGGTGACGGTGAAGCTGGTTGGCGCCCCCTTCCAGTGCGACCTGTCCGACTGCGCGGTCGATGCCACCACCGACGATGGCAAGGCCCATCGCTGGAAGGGCCGCATGACCGAAGCGAAGGACGGGATCGAGATCATGCCCTCGCAAAATGCCTATGAGGCGATCACCAAGGCGAAAAGCGTGAAGGTCGACCTCGCCGTCGGCCCCAAGGATCAGCGCTTCCCGTTCGAATTCAATGTCGCCGGGCTCGACCTCAAGAAGGGCGCCTGACGCGCGACTGGCGAGCGCGACGCTGCGCTCGCCATGATCGCCTGCCTTATTCCTGCAGCGACACGCCGGGGCTGCGCGGGTCGGCGGCGCCGATCCAGTGGCCGTCGGCGGTCCGCTCGGCCGCATTGGCCTTGAGGCCCAGGCGCGAGATGGTGACGCGGTGGCCCAGTTTCTCCAGCGGCGCCTTCATCGCTTCCAGCGATGTCCCCTGTTCCAGCACCAGCCCCTCGCCATTGAAGAATTCCAACCCCAGCGCGATCGAATCCTGTGCCGACAGGCCCCAGTCGAAATGGGCGATCAGCGCCTTGGCGACCTGCATGATGATGGTCTTGCCGCCGGCCGCGCCGACGGTGAAGATCGGCATACCCTTATCGTCATAGACGATGGTCGGCGACATGGACGACAACGGCCGCTTGCCCGGTTCCACCCGGTTGGCGACCGGCGCGCCATTCTTCTCGGGCGTGAAGCTGAAATCGGTCAGCTCATTGTTCAGCACCACGCCATTGGCGACCAGCTGGCTGCCGAAGAAGCTCTCGATCGTCGATGTCCAGGCGGCGATGTCGCCATTGCGGTCCACCGCGACGAAATGGCTGGTGCCGCTTTCCGGCTGGGGCAGGGCGCTGGTGCGCGGCTGCGCCCCGGCGGGCAGGCCCGGCTTATAGGCAGTGAGCGCCTTGTTCAGCCGGATCTCGCCCGACCGCTGCTTCAAATAAGCGGGATCAATCAGCCCGGCGATCGGCACATGGACGAACTCGGGATCGCCCAGCCAGGTGTCACGGTCGGCATAGGCGAGCTGCATCGCTTCGCCGATGACGTGCCAGGAGCGCGGGTCATCCTTGCCCCACTGCGCCAGCGGGAAACGCTCGACCATGCCCAGCACCTGCAGCACGGTGATGCCGCCGGCCGACGCCGGCCCCATGCCGCACACCGTATAGGCGCGATAATGGCCGCACACAGGCTTGCGGTCCTTGACCTGGTAATTGGCCAGGTCGTCGGTCGTCATCGGCACCGGATTGCGGGGTGCATTGGTGACGGCCTTGGCGATCGCCTGCGCATTCTCACCCCGATAGAAGGCGTCCGGCCCTTCCGCCGCGATCCGCTTGAACAGGGCGGCGAGCGGCGGGTTCTTCAATGTCGTGCCGACCGCCGGCAATTGCCCGTCGATCCAGTAATAGCTGCGGATTTCCGGGAAATCGGCCCAGATATTCTGCAACGCCTTCAGCGCCGTGGCGGTGCGCTCGCCCAGCTGGAAGCCGTCGTCGGCGAGCCGGATCGCCGGCTGGAACAGGTCGGCCCAGGGCAGCTTGCCCCATTTCTTGTGGGCTTCCCATGCCATGCGCAGATTGCCCGGCACGCCGACCGAATAGCCGCCCGGCCAGGCCTGGACGAAGGGCAGGGGCTTGCCGTCGGCGCCCATGAAACGGTCGGGTCGGGCGGCGGCCGGCGCGGTCTCGCGCCCGTCGATCGATTCCAGCACACCGCTGGCGCCGTCATGATGCATCAGGAAGCCGCCGCCGCCGATGCCGCTATTATGCGGTTCGACCACGTTCAGTGCCAGCATCATCGCGATCGCCGCATCGGTGGCGCTGCCGCCCTTGCGCAATATTTCCTGCCCCGCCGCGGCCGCGCGCGGATCGGCGGCGGACACGGTGGCATTCAACGCCACCGGCTCGCGCGCCAGGGCGGTTACGGGCGCCAGGGCAAGGGGGGCAATCAGGGCGAAGGGGGCCAGCAGGCCGGTCAGGCGGGAGGTCATGGCCGGCACCCTAAAGCTCGCATTTCGTTTCGCAACCCGTCTTGTTTCGATCATGTCCGGGAAGGACGGATCAGGCGTCGATCCCCACCACCTCGCCGATATGCCGCACGCCATCGCGCGCCATCAGCGTCTTGAGGCCTTCATTGATCCGCCTGGCGAGATAGGGGCCTTCATAGACCAGCGCGCTATAGACCTGCACCAGCGAGGCGCCGGCGCGGATGCGGGCATAGGCCTGCTCCGCATTGGCGATGCCACCCACGCCGATCAGCGGCAGCCGGTTGCCCAGCAGCCGGCGGAAGTTGCGCAGCTTGCCCAGCGACAGATCGGTCAGCGGCGCGCCCGACAGGCCGCCGGTCTCGCCCGCATGGGGCGATTGCAGCGCCGGGCGGGTGATGGTGGTGTTCGACACGATCAGCGCGTCGATCCGATGGTCGATGCAGGCGGCGGCAATATCCTCGATATCGGCCGGCTCCAGGTCGGGTGCCACCTTCAGGAAGATCGGCGGGCCGCCTTCGGGCCGTGCCGCCATCACCGCGCCCAGCAGGTCATCCAGCGCCGCCCGGCCCTGCAGCGCGCGTAGGCCCGGCGTGTTGGGCGACGAGATGTTGACGGTCAGATAATCGGCCAGCGGCGCCATGCAGGTAACGCCGGTGGCATAATCGGCATTGGCGCGCCCCGCGGCCGTCGCTTCCTTGTTCGCGCCGATATTGATGCCGATCACCGGTCCTTCGCCTACCGGCCGGCGATAGCGGGCGATGCGGTCGGCGGCGGCGCCCTGGCCGCCATTGTTGAAGCCGAAGCGGTTGATCACCGCTTTGTCCTCGACCAGCCGGAACAGGCGCGGCTGGGGATTGCCCGGCTGTGCCAGCGGGGTCAGCGTGCCCAGTTCGGCAAAGCCGAAGCCCAGTCCATGCATCTTGTGCGCGACCCGGCCATCCTTGTCATAGCCTGCCGCCAGACCGACCGGATTGGGAAAGGCGATGCCCGCCACCGTCTGCGCCAGCATCGGGTCGGCCTTCAGCGGCGCCGGGGTCGGCATCATCCGCAGCAGCGCGATCGACAGATTATGGGCGCGCTCGGCATCGAGCGCGAAGAAGAGCGGACGGATCAGGCGATAGGACATGGCCGCGCTATGCCAGCGGTGCCTGCGCAGGTCGAGTCGTGTTGCGTTATTGCAACAACATATTCCCTTGCGTCATTTCATGACAGAAAACGTCATGAATGCGATCCTTTTCGGTCGTCAGATGTCCGATCTGTCCAATAATCTTCCACCGATTCGGGCTTAAAGCCGTCTTGCGACCCGAAGGCTCTAGGCCATTTTGGCTGATGAGACCTTTTCCTGACCCGGCAGTGAAAGCTGCCGGGTCATTTTTTTGTTGCAACGCTGTGGCGAAAAATCGTCATGGTGACGTCATGGCTCTTGCACGGTCGTTGGCCGCGCTCATAATGCCGCCACTGGGGTGAAACTATGGGGCCGCAACATTGGGATCTGCCGCTGAGTGCGGCGCGGGGGGTGGTGCCGGATAATCGCGGGCCATTGTCCTATTCGGTGGATGCCGAACAGGGCCCGGTCCGCTTGCGCTATTTCACCCCGCCGGAAAAGGTCCGACCCTATTTCGGCTCGCTCTACATATTTTCCGTGGCGGCCGACCATTATGCCGACGTCACCCGCGCCGATGTCGCGCAGTTGCGGCTGATGCTGCGGGGCGATGGTCGCTATCATTTTCAGGATGGATCGGTGCAGCGGCCCCCCGCCGTCGGCCTGATCGGCCCCACGCAGGGCGCGACCCGCTTCGAACTGGATGCCCCGACCCGGCTGCTGGGCGTGTCGCTGCTGCCGGCCGGCTCGCTGGCGCTGCATGGCGGCGACGCCGACAAGCTGGCTGATGGCCTGTGCGATCTGGCGGCGGAGCGGGATGACGGCTTTCTCGACCTGCTCGCCCAGTTGCAGCGCATGGAGGATGGCGACGCCATGGCCGCGCTCACCTGGTCCTTCCTTGCCGAACGGATCAAGCCGTTGCCCGAAGCGACCTGGGCGATCCTGCGGGCGATCGACAGCTGGCTGATCGGCGAAGGCTCGCCCCGGATCGAGGTGCTGAGCGAGATGACCGAATTGTCGCCGCGCCAGCTCGCCCGCATCACCAACAAACTCTATGGCGCCCCGCCCAAGCTGCTCGCCCGCAAATATCGCGCCCTGCGCTGTAGCGCGCGGATCGCGCTCGACCATGAAAGCTGGCAGGCCCTGTGCGATGATGGCAGCTTCTACGACCAGTCGCATTTCATCCGCGAGATCAAGCATTTCATCGGCATGACCCCGCACCAGCTCCAGACCGAGCCGACCGCCGTGGTCCAGCTGACCCTGCTCCGCCGCACGCTGGGCGGTGATGTCGCGGTGCTCAACCGGCTGAGCTGAGCGCTATTTGGAATGCGCCTTTGGCGCATCCGTACCGGCCCACACCCCCACCCGGCCGCCCATCAGGGTATCATGTCTGGGAGGTCGGGTGGGGGTGTGGGCCGGTGCGGCTCTGAAAATGCGCTCTTTCGCGCATTTTCCAAACAGACTCCCAAGGTAGGAGAAATGCCTTGATTCCGGGGGCGAGTGGGACCACATGCCCAATCGGATTGATTCGATCCGATTTGAGAATGGTTCGCAACACGCATGAAATTATCGAGCTTTGCCGATTATGCCGTCGTGCTGATGTCTGCCGCCGCCCGCCACTGCGGTGCGGCGAAGATGAACGCGACCACGCTCAGCGCCGAAACCGGCATCCCGCTGCCCACCGCGCAGAAGCTGGTGAGCCGGCTGTCGGCGGCGGGTCTGCTCGAATCGAGCCGGGGCACTGGTGGCGGCGTGCGCCTGTCACGCCCGCCCGCGACGATCACCCTGGCGGACGTGGTGGAGGCGGTCGAAGGCCCCATCGCCATGACCGCATGCAGCGAACAGGGGGCGCATGACTGCAATCTGGAACAGGATTGCCGCATCCGTCCGCACATGAATCTGGCGAACAACGCGATCCGCGAAGCGCTCGCGAACGTGACCATCGCCAGCCTGACACGAGAAATGGCATGACTGAAGAAGTGAGCACCGTCCGTAATCAGGAAGCGCTGGAGGCCGCCGAGCGCGCCTCCACCTATGAGCATGGCTGGTCGTCGGCCATCGAGCAGGATTTCGCGCCCAAGGGCCTGAACGAGGATACGGTCCGCTTCATCTCGGCCAAGAAGAACGAGCCGCAATGGTTGCTCGACTGGCGCCTCAAGGCCTTCGCCATGTGGCAGAAGATGGAAGCGCCGGACTGGGCCAAGCTCAATGTCCCGCCGATCGATTACCAGGACGCCTATTATTACGCCGAGCCGAAGAAGAAGGTGGAGCTGGATTCGCTGGATCAGGTCGATCCCGAAATCCTCGCCACCTATCAGAAGCTGGGCATCCCCATCGCCGAGCAGGAAATGCTCGCCGGCGTGAAGGGCAGCCGCAAGATCGCGGTCGACGCCGTGTTCGACTCGGTCTCGGTCGCCACCACCTTCCGCAAGGAGCTGGAGGAAGCGGGCGTCATCTTCCGCTCGATCAGCGAAGCGGTGCGCGAATTCCCAGACCTCGTAAAGAAGTGGCTGGGCAAGGTCGTGCCGATGCACGACAATTATTTCGCCACCTTGAACTGCGCGGTCTTTTCCGACGGCACCTTCGTCTACATTCCCAAGGGCGTTCGCTGCCCGATGGAGCTGTCGACCTATTTCCGCATCAATGCGGAAAATACCGGCCAGTTCGAGCGCACGCTGATCGTCGCGGACGATGGCGCCTATGTCTCCTATCTCGAAGGCTGCACCGCGCCGATGCGCGATGAAAATCAGCTCCACGCCGCCGTGGTGGAACTGGTCGCGCTCGACGATGCGGAGATCAAGTACAGCACCGTCCAGAACTGGTATCCCGGTGACGAGAATGGCAAGGGCGGCATCTATAATTTCGTGACCAAGCGCGCGCTCTGCCAGGGCCGCAACTCCAAGGTCAGCTGGACCCAGGTGGAAACCGGCTCCGCCATCACCTGGAAATATCCGTCCTGCGTGCTGAACGGCGAGAATAGCGTCGGCGAATTTTACTCGGTCGCGCTCACCAACAATCTGCAGCAGGCCGACACCGGCACCAAGATGATCCACAATGGCAAGGGCAGCCGCTCGACCATCGTGTCGAAGGGGATCTCGGCCGGCCGGTCCAACAACACCTATCGCGGCCTCGTCCGCGTGAGCCCAAGCGCCGAAGGCGTGCGCAACTTCACCCAGTGCGACAGCCTGCTGCTGGGCGATCAGTGCGGCGCCCACACCGTGCCCTATATCGAGGTGCGCAATCCCAGCGCCCAGATCGAGCATGAGGCGACCACCAGCAAGATCAGCGACGACCAGCTCTTCTACGCGATGCAGCGTGGTCTCGATCAGGAAAGCGCGGTCAGCCTGATCGTCAACGGCTTCGCCAAGGAAGTGCTGCAACAGCTGCCGATGGAATTCGCGGTGGAAGCGCAGAAGCTGCTCGGCATCAGCCTGGAAGGCAGCGTGGGCTAAATTTGCCTGCGCCTTCCCGTCACCCCGGACTTGATCCGGCATCCCGCTTTTCTTGGGCGGGGCGTGAAGGCAGCGGGACCCCGGATCAAGTCCGGGGTGACGATAGAACAGAGATTTGAAGGACGGACAATTGAGCGACGAAGACGATATCCAGGATGCCCTCGCCGATTTCGCGGAGGATGTCGGCAATGGCCAGGCATGGACCGCCGCGATCCGCATCCTGACCGAGGATTATGAGCTGGAAGAGGGCGAGCTTGCCGCCCGCGCCGCCAAGGATTTCGGCGATCTCGACGCCTATCAGGCCGAATGCCGCGATGCGCTGGAAAAGGGCGATGTCGCCATGACCGAGAAGCTGCGGAGCGACAAGGCCTTCCACAAGGCGAAGGCGCCCAACCTCGCCCGCATGGGACCGGTCAGCGAATTCGTCGTCGCGCTGCTGGAAAAGGGCGCGCCCGAACCGGACGCCGACTGGTGGCCCTATATGCCGATCAAGCGCCATATCGACACGCTGTTCCCCGGGCCGGGCGACGTGCGCGACATGGCCTTCTGGACCGCGCGGACGCTCCAGCGCGCGCACAAGGACTAAGACAAGATGCTGACGATCGACAATCTCACCAACGAAATCGACGGCAAGGCGATCCTCAAGGGCCTGTCGCTGCAGATCAATGCGGGCGAAATCCACGCGATCATGGGGCCGAACGGCGCCGGCAAGTCGACCCTCGCCTACACGCTGGGCGGCCGCCCCAACTATGACGTGACCGGCGGCACCGCGACCTTCGAGGGTGAAGACCTGTTCGCCATGGACCCGCATGAGCGCGCCGCTGCCGGGCTCTTTCTGGGCTTCCAATATCCGGTCGAGATCCCCGGCGTCTCCAACCTGCAGTTCCTGCGCGAAAGCCTCAATTCGCAGCGCCGCGCGCGCGGCGAGAAGGAACTGAACGGCGGCGAGTTCATCAAGCTGGCAAAGGAAAAGGCTGGCCTGCTCGGCCTCGACATGGAGATGCTCAAGCGTCCGGTGAATGTCGGCTTTTCCGGTGGTGAGAAGAAGCGCGCCGAAATGGTGCAGATGGGCATCCTCGATCCCAAGCTGGCGATCCTCGACGAAACCGACTCCGGCCTCGACATCGACGCGCTCAAGACCGTCGGCGCGGGCATCAACGCGATCATGCGCAAGCCCGACAAGGCGGTGCTGCTGATCACCCATTATCAGCGCCTGCTCGACTATGTGAAGCCGGACTTCGTTCATGTCCTGGCCGCCGGCCGGATCGTCAAGTCGGGCGGCCCCGAACTGGCGCTGCAGCTGGAAAGCGAAGGCTATGCAGAGGTAATCGCGGCGTGACCCTTCTCGCTCTCCCCACGCGCAAGGACGAAGCCTGGCGTTACAGCGATCTTGACGCACTCGCCGCTGCCTGGCCGGTGCCGGCCGCGACCCGGATCACGGTGGCGGAGGGCGAAAGCGCGCATGACCATCTGCTGCAGGATGCGGCCGATGGCGCGACCGCTGTGCATGACTATGTCATTGATATCGCGGACGGTGCCCGGTTCGATTTCCATCTGCTCAACATTGGCGGCAAGCTGGGACGTGTCACCTTCGCTGTCACGCTCGGCAAGGGCAGCCATTTCGAGCTGAACGGCGCGATCATCGGCGGTGGCGAGCAGACGCTGGAGATCATCACCAGCGTCACCCATGCCCAGCCCGACGCGACCAGCGGCCAGACCGTCCGCTCGATCCTGGGCAGCCATGCCACCGGCAATTATCTCGGCAGCATCAATGTCGCCCGCGATGCCCAGCGCACCGACGCTTTCCAGTCGATCAAGGCGATGCTGCTCGACCGCACCGCCACGGCCAACGCCAAGCCGGAACTGGAAATCTATGCCGACGACGTGAAATGCGCCCATGGCGCGACCGTCGGCGAACTGGACAAGCAGGCTCTCTTCTACATGGCGTCGCGCGGCATGGACCCGGCAACCGCCAAGACGCTTCTGCTCAAGGCCTTCGTCGCCGGCGTGTTCGACGATGTCGCGCAGGACGATCTGCGCGAACGGTTCGAGGCAGCGGCGCTCGCCAAGCTGGGGACGCTGGTATGACCGATCTCGCCCAAGGCCTGCGCCTGCGGGACGATTTCCCCGGTGTCGGCGACTGGCATTATCTCGACAGCGCCGCCACCGCGCAGAAGCCGACCGCCGTGATCGACGCGATCGCCCGTGCCTATGGCCCGGACTATGCCACCGTGCATCGCGGCGTCTATGAACGCTCGGCCAATATGACGCTCGCCTACGAGGCCGCCCGGCGCAAGGTCGCCGGCTTCATCGGCGCCGCGTCGGACAGCGAGATCGTCTATGTCCGCGGCGCGACCGAGGGCATCAATCTGGTCGCCCAATGCTGGGCCGGTACCCAACTCAAGGCCGGCGACCGCATCCTGCTGTCGACCCTCGAACATCACAGCAATATCGTTCCCTGGCAGATCGTCGCCGAAAAGGTCGGGGCCCAGATCGACGTGGTGCCGCTGACGCAGGATGGCCGGATCGATCTCGACGCGATGCGCGCGATGATCACGCCGCGGCACCGCATGGTCGCGCTCGCCCATGTGTCGAACGTGCTCGGCAGCGTGCTCGATTGCCGCCGCGCCGCCGACATCGCCCATATGGTCGGCGCCAAGATCCTGATCGACGGTTGTCAGGC
Organism: Sphingomonas sp. S-NIH.Pt3_0716; assembly: GCF_003950715.1. Classification (NCBI taxonomy): domain Bacteria; kingdom Pseudomonadati; phylum Pseudomonadota; class Alphaproteobacteria; order Sphingomonadales; family Sphingomonadaceae; genus Sphingomonas; species Sphingomonas sp. S-NIH.Pt3_0716. The sequence goes on from NZ_QLJK01000003.1 coordinate 14,395, forward strand.
GGTCCCCCGCCTCGCCGTCGATGTGCAGGCGCTGGATTGCGATTTCTACGTCTTCTCCGCGCACAAGCTTTACGGCCCGACCGGCATCGGCGTGCTGTGGGGCCGCAAGGAACTGCTGGACGCCATGCCCCCCTATCAGGGCGGCGGATCGATGATCGACAAGGTGACGTTCGAAAAGACCACCTATGCCCCCGCGCCGACCCGGTTCGAGGCGGGGACGCCGCATATCGTCGGCGTCGTCGGCCTGTCCGCTGCGATCGATTATGTGCAGGGCATCGGCCTCGACGCCATCCACGCCCATGAATGCGCCATGGTGGCCAAGGCCCGCGCCGCGATCAGCCAGATCAATAGCGTGCGCGTCTTCGGCCCCGAAGATTCGGCCGGCATCCTTTCTTTCGAGGTGGAGGGGGTGCATCCGCACGATGTCGGCACCATATTGGACGAAACGGGTGTCGCGATCCGCGCCGGCCATCATTGCGCCCAGCCGCTGATGCGGCATCTGGGCGTCGAGGCGACCGCACGGGCCAGTTTCGGCATCTACAGCGACGACAGCGACGTGGATGCGCTGGTCAAGGGCATTGAACGGGTAAGGAAGATCTTCGGATGACCGAGGAAAAGAAGTTCATGGTGGAAGAAGTCGACGCGGTGGAAACCCCGCCCAAGGCGCGCGTGGAAGAGGCGGAGGCTGCTCCGCGCCAGCGCGACTATCTCGATGGTTTCCTGGCGCAAAAGCCCAGCGAAGTCGCGGCCGGTGAGCCGGGCGGCGATCTCTATGACGGCATCATCGATGCGCTGAAGGAAATCTTCGACCCCGAAATCCCGGTCAACATCTATGACCTCGGCCTCATCTACGGCGTCGACGTCACCAGCGACGGCCATGCCGTCGTCACCATGACGCTGACCACGCCGCATTGCCCGGTCGCCGAATCCATGCCTGGCGAAGTCGAACTGCGCGTCGGCGCGGTGCCCGGCGTCGGCGATGTAGAAGTGAACCTGGTCTGGGATCCGCCATGGGATCCGGGCAAGATGTCGGACGAAGCCAAGCTCGAACTGGGAATGCTCTGATGACCGAGACGACCACCAAGACTCGTGCCCGCCCCGCCGCCGTCATGCTGACGCCCAGCGCCGAAGGCCGCATCGCCGAGCTGATGGCGCAGGCGCCCGAAGGCGCGATCGGGGTCAAGCTCTCGACCCCCAAGCGCGGCTGCTCGGGCCTTGCCTATTCGGTCGACTATGTCACCGAAGAAGCCAAGTTCGACGAGAAGATCGAGACCCCCGGCGGTGTCCTCTATATCGATGGCGCCTCGGTCCTCTATCTCATCGGTTCGACCATGAACTGGGTAGAGGATGATTTCACCGCCGGCTTCGTCTTCGCCAATCCCAATGCCAAGGGCAGCTGCGGCTGCGGCGAGAGCTTCACGGTCTGATACCAGTTCAGGGGAGGGCGCCGATGCTGCACATGCTGATCCTCGGCATGGGCTATAGCGCCTCCCGCCTCGCCGCCCGGCTGCGCGCCGAGGGCTGGCAGGTCACCGGCGTCCGCCGCAGCGCCGATGCCCAGGCGATCGCCTTCGATGATGAACCGGCCGTCCGCGCCGCCATTGCCGGCGCCACCCATATCCTCTCCTCCGTCCCGCCCGAGGGGGAGGATGACCCCGTCCTCACCCGTTATGGCGCCGCGATCGCCGCCGCGCCGGCGCTCTGGGTCGGCTATCTCTCCTCGACCGGTGTCTATGGCGATGCGGCCGGCGCCTGGGTCGACGAGGCAAGCCCTGTGGGGCAGGGGCGCCGCACCGCCCGCGCCCGCGCCGATCTCGATTGGGGCGCCTTGCGGCCCGATGTCCGCCGCTTCCGCCTGCCGGGCATCTATGGCCCCGGCCGCTCTGCGCTCGATCGCGTCCGGGCCGGCAAGGCGCACCGTATCGCGCTGCCCGGACAGGTGTTCAGTCGGGTCCATGTCGACGATATCGTCGGCGGCATCATCGCCGCCTTCGACGGCCCGCCCGGCGCTTATAATCTGGCCGACGACCGGCCCTGCGCCCAGAATGATGTGATCGCCACCGCCTGCGAACTGCTGGGCCAGCCGCTACCGCCGCTGCTGTCGCTGGAACGGGCGGACCTCTCGCCCCAGGCGCTGGCCTTCTATGCCGAAAACCGCCGCGTCGCCAATGGCCGGGCGCGTCGGCTGCTTGACTGGAAACCTCTTTACCCCACCCATGTCGAAGGTCTAAGGGCCTGTCTTGTGGAAGAAAATCAGCCTTGCTGATCGGTTCGTCGCATGGTTTACGCCCCGTTAACCAGCGTGCGCCGAAAGCGGGATTACCGCATCAACAAGGGTGTGTCATGACCAGCATCGACAAGACTGTTTCCACGCTCGGTGACCGCATCAACGCCATGTCCGTGCCCGATCGCGCGGCCCCCGCGCCGGAATCGCTCAGCAGCCTGATCGCCCGCCTCAACATGGCCAAGCTGCGCTACCAGCCCGGCGGCGTCAGGCTCTAGTTTTCGCCCGCAGCGCGATCACCATCCCGGCGATCGCCAGCAGCGCGCCCGGCACGGCCAGCCCGCTCCAGCGATAGCCCTCCATCATCGTGGAGATCAGCATCGCGATCACCGGGATCAGTACGCTGGTATAGGCCGCCCGACCCGCGCCCATGCGCTGGATCAGCCCGAAATAGAGCGGGAAGGTGACGACCGATCCCGCCAGCGCCAGCCAGCCTATGCCCAGCAGATAGCCGATCCGCGGCTCGATCACCGGCGGCCCGGTGGTGATCCAGGCAAAGGCCGCGTCGATCCCGGCGCCGATCAGCATCGCCCAGGCCAGCACCGCGATCATCGGCAGCCGGCGGGCGATGTCCATGCCCTGCATCACATTGGCGGTCGATGCGCTCATCAGCCCGGCACAGGCAAAGGCCGCGCCCAGCACGACCTTGTCCGGGTCGATCCCGGCAAAGCGATATTCATGCACCAGCATCATGGCGATGCCCGCCGTCGCGATCACCGACCCGCCGATGAAGGCGCGGCTGACCGGCTGGCGATGGAAGATCCAGGCCAGGATGCTGTTGGGGATCAGCAGCATCGCATAGACCACGGCGACCACGCCCGACGTCAGATAGACTTCGGCGCGATAGACAAAGTTGAAATTGAGCACGAACTGCGCCGTGCCCAGCAGCGCGGCGAAGACCAGGCCGCCCCGCCCGATATTGAGCGACACGCCGCGCATCCGCGCGAACGCGGCCATTGCAAGCCCCGCCAGCAGGAAGCGATAGCAGACCGACCAGCTTGCGGGCACGCTGCCCAACTGGTCGCGGATCACGATCCAGGTCGAACTCCAGATCAGGGTCACGAGGATGAAGGGCAGGGCGATGCCGCCCCGCTCCATCCCGCCCCGCTCCATCCCGCGCTGCGCCCTGTCGTCAGGCGTCATGATGCCCCAAGGCCCGGATCGCGTGGGCCAGCGGCGCGACGCTCTGCGCATCCTGCGACCAGTTGGTCACCAGCCGCGCCGCGCCCTCGCCCCAGTCATAGAAATCGAAGCCCTGCGCGCGCAGCGTCGCCGCTTCCGCCGGGGTCAGCCAGACAAACAGCTCATTGGCTTCCACCGGATGCATCAGCCGTCCGGCCGCTGCCTGCGCCAGCGCCTGCGCCGCACCATTGGCGGCGCGGGCATTGTCCAGCCACAGCCCCTCCTCGACCATCGCCAATATCTGCGCGGCCAGATAGCGCCCCTTGGAAAAGAGATGGCCCGCCCGCTTGCGCCAGCGCGCCGCTTCCGCAGCCCGCGCCTCGCGTTCGGGGCCGAAGAAGATCAGCGCCTCGCCCACCATGCCGCCATTCTTGACGCAGCCGAAGGAGAGGATGTCGATCCCCGCGCGCCAGGTGACGTCGGCCGGCGCGCAGCCCAGATGCGCCACCGCATTGGCGAAGCGCGCGCCGTCCATGTGGAAGCCCAGCCCATGGGCCTTGGCGATCTCGCCCAGCGCTGCGACCTCGTCCGGCCTATAGACCATGCCATATTCGGTCGCATTGGTGATGCTGATCGCCCGCGCCGGCACCTGATGCACGTCGGGGCGGATCGCCTTGAGCCTCGCCTCCACGACATCGGGCAGCAGCTTGGCGCCGACGCCGGGCAGCGCCATCAGGCTGGCGCCATGGGTGTAGAAGCCCGGCGCGCCGCATTCGTCGACGACGATATGCGCTTCCTCATGGCAGATCACCCCGCCATAGGGCGGGCACAGACAGGCGAGCGCGATGCTGTTCGCCGCCGTGCCGGTGGCGATCCATTGCGCCTTCACCGGTGTTTCGAACAGGTCGGAAAAGGCGCCGTCCAGTCGCGCGCTCCACGCGTCGCCGTCATAGCCATGGTCGGCATGGTCCGCGCCGGCGATGGCGGCCATCACCTGGGGGCAGATCGGGGTGGCGTTGTCCGAAAAGAAGTGCATGGCGCATGCGATACAGGGCGCGCGCTGGGACGGGAAGAGGCCAGCGACGGCGCCTTGGCTCTTTATTCCAAAATTGGTCAGTATATATGACCAATTGTTTCGCGGGGCCGGATATGACATAGGCGCCCCCGTCCAACGCATAAGGAGACTCACCATGGACGTCGAACAGAAGTCGCGCTTTACCGTTACCCCCAGCAGCAAGGCTGTGGCGGCGGACGCGCGCGCGGTACTTCTGGAGGATCCGGGCTTCGGCCGGCTCTTCACCGACCATATGGTCACCATCCGCTATACCGAAGGGCAGGGCTGGCACAGCCACAGCGTCGGTCCGCGCGAGCCGTTCCAGCTCGATCCGGCCTGCGCCGTGCTCCATTATGCCCAGGAAATCTTCGAAGGCATGAAGGCCTATCGCCTGGCCGACGGCAGCGTCGCCATGTTCCGGCCGGAGGAAAATGCCCGTCGCTTCGCCGAGTCCGCCGAACGCATGGCGATGCCGGCGATCCCGGAAGACATGTTCCTCGAAGCGGTCGAGCAGCTGGTGAAGATTGACGCGGACTGGATCCCGTCGGGTGAGGGCAGCCTCTATCTGCGCCCCTTCCTGTTCGCCAGCGAAGCCTTCCTGGGTGTGCGCCCGTCGAACGAATATATTTTCTGCGTCATCGCCTCGCCCGCCGGCGCCTATTTCAAGGGCGGCAAGAAGGCCGTGACCCTGTGGGTGTCGGAACATTATACCCGCGCCGCGCGCGGCGGCACCGGTGCGGCCAAGTGCGGCGGCAACTATGCCGCTTCGCTGGTCGCGCAGAAGGAAGCGATCAAGCATGGTTGCGACCAGGTCGTCTTCCTCGACGCCGCCGAGAATAAGTGGGTCGAGGAACTGGGCGGCATGAACGTCTTCTTCGTCATGGATGACGGCTCGATCGTCACCCCGCCGCTGACGGGCACCATCCTGCCCGGCATCACCCGCAACTCGATCATCAGGCTCGCCCGCGCCAAGGGGCATGAGGTGCGCGAGGAGCCCTACAGCTTCGCCCAGTGGCGCGCCGACGCCGCCAGCGGCAAGCTGCGCGAGGCATTCGCCTGCGGCACCGCTGCCGTCGTCACGGCGATCGGCACGGTCAAGAGCACGGACGGCGATTTCACTGTCGGCAATGGCGATGGCGGCCTGGTCACCGAAAGCCTGCGCGCCGAACTGACCGGCATCCAGCGCGGCAGCGTGGCCGATCCGGCCGGCTGGGTCCGCACTCTTTGATCTAGTCCGCTCCGGCCCACGCCCCCACCCGGCCTCCCATCAGGATACCATGTCTGGGCGGCCGGGTGGGGGTGTGGGCCGGTGCCGATGCGCCGTAGGCGCAAAAGACGCTGAGACAATTTGTCGCCCCCGCTTTCACCCTGAAAGCGGGGGCGATGCTTTTCAAAGCGCTCTCAAGCGCCTAGACAGATGCCCATGCAACGCTTCGACGTCGTCATTCTTGGCGGGGGCCTGGTTGGCCTCACCCTGGGCATCGCTCTTTCGCGCCATGGCGTGCAATGCGCCGTGATCGATCCGGCCGATCCCGTGCAGGCCACGGCCGCCGGTTTCGACGGCCGCGTCTCGGCGATCAGCTCGACCAGCCATGCCATGCTTCAGGCGATCGGCGTCGGCGCGCATCTGGAAGGCAAGGGCTGCCCGATCGACCGCATCTGGGTCAGCGACGGGCTGGAGCCGGGCGCGCTCGATTTCGTGCCGGACGCGGATGATGGCGTGATGGGGACGATGTTCCCCAATCGCGACCTGCGCATCGCGCTGGCGCAGACCGCGGCCGAGGTCGAAAACCTCACCATCTTCCAGCCCGATCGTGCCGTCCATGTCGATCGCAATGCCGATGGCGTCACCCTGACGCTGCAGAACGGCGCGACGATCCACGGCGCATTGCTGGTCGCGGCGGAAGGGCGCAACAGCCCCACGCGCGAGGCGGCGGGCATCAACACCACCCGTTGGCAGTATAAGCACACCGCCATGGTCACCGCGATCGACCATGAAGTGCCGCACGCCAACACCGCCTATGAAATCTTCTATGTCGGCGGCCCGCTCGCGCTGCTGCCGATGCTGCCGGGCACCCGGTCCGCCGTGGTCTGGACCGTGCCCACCGATCAGGCGCCGGCGATGCTCAAGCTGTCGGAACGCGCCTGGCTCGCCGAAATGCAGAAACGCATCGGCGGCTTCCTGGGCGAGATCAGCCTGGCCGGCCCGCGCTCCTCCTATCCGCTCGGCTTCCATCATGCCGCGCGCATCACCGACACCCGCCTCGCGCTGGTCGGCGACAGCGCCCATGCCATCCACCCGATCGCCGGGCAGGGCCTCAATCTCGGTTTCCGCGACGTGGCGGCGCTGGTCGAGGTGCTGGTGGAAGGCATGCGCCTCGGCCTCGATCCGGGCGATGCGCAGCTGCTCGCCCGCTATCAGCGCTGGCGCGGGCTCGACACGATGATGACCAGCGTCGCGATGGACGGTCTGGTTCGCCTGTTCGACATTCCCGGCAAGCTGCCCTCGCTGGTCCGCCGCGCCGGCCTTGCCGCCGTGCAGCGCACCAGCCTGCTCAAGAACCGCTTCATGGCCGAAGCCCGCGGCCAGTCCGGCGCCCTCCCGCGCCTGCTCGCCGGCGAGATGGTGTAAGGGCAGGCGAGCTATAGTCGCTTAACCATCATCGTCACCCTGAACTTGTTTCAGGGTCCATTTCTCCCAGCAGGCCAACCGCCTGCCGGGCCTGATGGATGCTGAAACAAGTTCAGCATGACGTTAGAGGGAGATCACAGCATCCGTCGCAGCACCCCGTCCTTCAGCATGAAATGATGGCGCAGCGCCGCCAATATGTGGACGATGATGAGCGCACTCCACAGCCAGGGGATCAGCTCGTGCGCCTCGTGCGAGATGCCGACGATCGCATCGCCCTTGGCCACGCCGAATTTCGGCACGTCGAACAGGAAGAACCAGTTCAAGGGCCGCTCGCCCGCCGACGACATGATCCAGCCGGACAGCGGCACGATCAGCATGAAGGCATAGAAGGCGATATGGGTGAGGTTGGCGGCCAGCTTCTCCCAGCCCGGCATCGCGGTCGGCAGCGCCGGCGGCTTGTGCCCCAGCCGCCAGACGATGCGCAGGATGGTCAGCGCCAGCACAGTGAGGCCGATCGACTTGTGGACCGGCATCACCTTCCATTCCTTGGGCAGGCTGTCATGGGCAAAGCCCAGCCACAGATTGACCAGAATCAGGATCGCGATGATCCAGTGCAACAGGCGGGCGACGGACGTGTAACGGGCCATGGGCTGCTCCTTTTACGGAAGTCTCGCCTGGGCCCTGCGCGCGCTACCCCGCCCGCACGGCCCAGCTATGTCGAAAGGATACGCACGGGCACGATAAGTTCCTTATCCGGCGTGTCTTTTATCCCTGACGATTGGCGACCAGATTATCCACAACCGACGGATCGGCAAGTGTACTAACGTCCCCCAGCGCCTGCGCGGACACTTCGCCCTCGGCGATCTTGCGCAGGATGCGGCGCATGATCTTGCCCGAACGGGTCTTGGGCAAGCCGGGCGCGAACTGGATCGCATCGGGCGTGGCGATCGGGCCGATCTCGGTCCGCACCCATTTCACCAGATCCTTGCGCAAATCGTCGCTCGGCTCCTCATTCGCGTTCAGCGTCACATAGGCATAAATGCCCTGGCCCTTGATGTCGTGCGGGAAGCCGACCACGGCCGCCTCGGCGACGCTTTCATGCAGCACCAGCGCGCTCTCGACCTCGGCCGTGCCCATGCGATGGCCCGACACGTTGATGACGTCGTCGACCCGGCCGGTGATCCAGTAATAGCCGTCGGCATCGCGCCGCGCGCCGTCGCCGGTGGTATATTTGCCGGGAAAGGTGGTGAAATAGGTCTGGAAGAAGCGGTCATGGTCGCCCCACACCGTGCGCATCTGGCCCGGCCAGCTGCCCGCGATCACCAGATTGCCTTCGGTCGCGCCCTCCTGCACCGCGCCGTCGCCATCCAATATCTGGGGAATGACGCCGGGCATCGGCAGGGTGGCGCTGCCGGGCTTCAGGTCGGTGGCGCCGGGCATCGGCGCGATCATCGCGCCGCCGGTCTCGGTCTGCCACCAGGTGTCGATGATCGGGCAGCGGCCTTCGCCGATCACGCCATGATACCAGCGCCAGGCTTCCGGGTTGATCGGTTCGCCGACCGTGCCCAGCACGCGCAGCGAGGCGCGGCTGGTCGAATGGACATAGTCGTCGCCCTCCTTCATCAGCGCGCGCAGCGCCGTGGGCGCGGTGAAGATGGTGTGGACCTGATGCTTGTCGACCACTTCCCAGATGCGTGCGGGGGTCGGCCAGTTGGGCACGCCCTCATACATCAGGGTCGTCGCGCCGTTCGCCAGCGGGCCGTAGACGATATAGCTGTGGCCCGTGACCCAGCCGATGTCGGCGGCGCACCACCAGATGTCGCCGGGCCGATAGTCGAAGCAGAGTTCATGCGTCAGGCTGGCCCATAGCAGATAGCCGCCGCTGGTATGCAGCACGCCCTTGGGCTTGCCGGTCGAGCCTGAGGTGTAGAGGATGAACAGCGGGTCTTCCGCATTCATCGGTTCGGGCGGGCAGTCGGCCGATACCTGCGCCGCGGCCTCATGCAGCCAGATGTCGCGTCCCTCCCGCATCTGCACCGCGCCGCCGGTCGCCTGCACCACGACAACTTTGTTGACGCAGGGCGCCTCGGCCAGCGCGGCGTCGACATTGGCCTTGAGCGGCACGGTCTTGCCCGCGCGGCGCCCTTCGTCGGCGGTGATGACGATGGTCGAATCGCAATCGACCAGACGCCCGGCCAGCGCCTCGGGCGAAAAGCCGCCGAACACGACGCTGTGGATCGCGCCGATCCGCGCGCAGGCGAGCAGGGCAAAGGCCGCCTCGGGGATCATCGGCATATAGACGGTGATCCGGTCGCCCTTCCGCGCGCCCGCATCCTTCAGCACATTGGCAAGGCGGCAGACTTCCTCATGCACCTGCTTGTAGGTGTAGCGGCGCACGTCGGCGTCGGGACTGTCCGGTTCCCAGATGATCGCGACCTGGTCGCCCCGCTCGGCCAGATGCCGGTCGATGCAGTTGGCGCTGACGTTCAGTTCACCGTCGGCGAACCATGTGACGCCGAAATCCGCCTCATGGAAGCTGCTTTCGTCGGCCTTGGTCGGCGACGTGATCCAGTCCAGCCGCTGTGCCCGCTCCAGCCAATAGGCGTCGGCGTCCTCGATCGAGCGTGCATAATCGGCCGCGCGGCCTTCCCGGTCCAACAGGGCCTGGGCGGCCCATTGGGAGGGAACCGGGAAGAAATCGTCAGACATCCAGCTATCCTTTCCTGTGCGCTAAATTCCATGCGCTTGCAGCAGGTTGTAGGAGGCGCGCAGCACGACTTAAAGGGGCGATGCGCGTTTCGCCGCGTTTCTGTGTTTTTGCGCCTTTCCCGGCGCGCGGCCCCGGCCTAACAGAAGATCATATGTGGCAACTTTTCCAATTCCCGCTCTGTCCCTTCTCCCGCAAGGTCCGTCTGCTGCTTGGCGAGAAAGGCATCGGCTATGATCTGGTGCGCGAATCTCCCTGGGAAATGCGCGACGAGTTTCTGGATCTCAATCCGGCCGGCACCACCCCGGTGGTCGTCGATCAGGAAAAGGGCGTCACGCTGATCGACAGCCAGGCGATCTGCGAATATTTCGAGGAAACGGTCGAAAAATTCCCGCTCATCTCCGGCACGGCCGCAGGCCGGGCGGAAGTGCGGCGCCTGACCGCCTTCTTCGACCAGAATTTCTACGGCGATGTCGTCGGCCCGCTGCTGCATGAGCGGATGAAGAAGCGGCTGATCGAGCGCGTCTCGCCCGACGCCCGCGTCCTGCGCGAAGCGATGCGCCGGGCCAACGTCCATATGGACTATATGGACTATCTGCTCGACCATCGCAGCTGGATGGCCGGCGGTACGCTCAGCCTCGCCGATATCGCGGCGGCGGCGCATCTGTCGGTGGCGGATTATCTGGGCGGCATCGACTGGGCCGGGCATGAGCCGGTCAAGCGCTGGTATGCCGGCTTCAAGTCACGCCCCTCCTTCCGCCCGCTCTTGTCCGAACGGATGGAAGTCATCACCCCGCCGACCCATTATGAAAAGCCGGATTTCTGACGGTCACGGGGCGGCCTAGTCCGCTTCGGCCGCCAGATAGACCCGGTTGCGGCCATGTTCCTTGGCCAGGTAGAGCGCCCGGTCGGCCGCCTTCAGCGCCGCGCGCGGGTCGTCATAGGCCAGGACATTGGCGACGCCGGCGGAAAAGCTCACCCGCTCCATCCGCTCGCCATTGGTGCGGTTGACCAGGCTGCGATTGGCCAGATCCTCGCGCACCGCATCGACCGCCTCACAGGTCTCGGCCGCCGTCTTGCCGCGAAACAGCATGACGAACTCCTCGCCGCCATGGCGAGCGACATGGCAGCGATCATCGGACGCTTTGGCCAGCAGCCCGGCGACGAATTTCAGCACCCGGTCGCCGGTCTCATGGCCATGGGTATCGTTGACCAGCTTGAAATGGTCGATGTCGCAGAAGGCGACCGACAATTGCTCGTCGCCTTCTTTCGCCAGCTTCAGTTCCTCGCGCAGCACGCCCTCGAAGGCGCGGCGATTGGGCAGGCCGGTCAGATGGTCATGCTCGGCGGCGCGACGCGCGGTCTCCAGGCTCGATTTCAGCGCCTGGGTCTGCTTCTGGTTCTCGCGCAGCTGGGTTTCGACCTGGCGGGTCTTTTCCACCATCGACCGGGTCAGGCTGACCAGCCGTGCCAGGATCGGCTCATTGTCGGCGCCGGCGGCCAGGCCCTTGGCCTGTTCCTGCAATGCCGCGCCATAATCCTTGGCCGAATTGCGGGATTCGGTCATCAGCCCGGTAAATTCGTCCAGATTTTCCTCGACCTTGTCGAGCATGGAGGCGAGCGCGTCGGGCGTCACCTCGTCCGCGCGCTGGCTGGCGGCGAGCGATTCCATCCAGGCGTTGCTGATCTTGCCGCGCTCCATCAGCACTGCCTGCACCGCCTTTTCCACGCCGATGCTGGCGCCGGTCAGATAGTCGAGCGCAACGCCGAAATTGAGCGGCGTCAGGTCCAGATCATGGGCGAACAGAAATTCGCCGATTTCCTCATAGAGGCGCCGACGGCGATTGATCTCGCGGCTGGCCGCACTGCCGGCGCGTGCGCGCGGCTCACTTTCCACCTGCGGTTCGTCCGGCTTGCCGGACAGGCCACGGGCCCAGCGGGAAAGGCGGTCGGTCAGCCCATGGTGCGAGCCGGCGGTGGATGTGGTTGATCCAGTCATGCCGCTTATAACGGAGGCGCCCGATCAAGGTTAAGGGGGCGCTCGGCAAAAGTCGCAGGGATTTCAATCCATGCCGCTTTTTCTACGCGGATTCAGATATTTGCTGCCACCAGCCAGTCGCGGAAGATGCGCACCGAGCGGGTCTGCAACGCGCGCGGGCGACAGACGAAATAATAGCGATAGGGGCTGTCGCAACGGATATTGGGGAACAGCCGGATCAGCCGGGGATCGCCCGACTGTTCGAAATGGCTGGCATGCATGACCGCCACGCCCAGTCCCTGGGCGGCGGCTTCCAGCATCAGCTGGCCGGAATCATAATTGTCGATCGCCAGCGGCTGCAGGTCGGGAATGCCCGCCACATCCTTCCACGCATCGAAGGAAAGGGCCATGTCGCGATGCAGCAGGATCGTCTGTTGCGCCAGTTCGCTGGGCGACGCCAGCGCATTGGGGCCTTCCACCATTTCGCGCCGGCCGATCAGATAGACCTGCTCATGGTCCAGCTCATAGGCATAGAGCGCCGGGTCGATATCCTTGCTGGCCAGCACGATCGCCGCGTCCAGCCCTTCGCCCAGCCGCGCGACCGCATGGGGCGTCGTCTCGATGTCGATGTGCAGCTGCGGATGCTGCTGGCGCAGCCGGCCCAGATGCGGGAAAAGGCGCTGCGTCGCGAACAGCGGCATCACCGCCAGGCGCAGGCGCAACTGGTTGCCGCCGCTCTGGATATTCTCCAGGGCTTGGCTGAGCGAATCCAGCGCCGGGGCGATGTCGTCAAGCAGCCGCTGGCCTTCGGAATTGATCTCCAGCGCCTGATGCTTGCGGTCGAACAGCGGGCGTCCGATGAACCGCTCCAGCGCCTGGACGCGGCGGCTGAGTGCCGGCGTCGACAAAGCGAGTTCCTCGGCAGCCGCCTTGACCGAGCCAAGGCGGGCAACCTGAACAAAGGCCTCCAGGGCCGTAAGAGGCGGCAATCTGCGCATAATCGTCAAATTCTATAAGCCGGTCCGCTGCGTCGCATCATCTGTCATTATCGAACGGCGCGCTTCCCCGGTTCAAGCATCCTGACCTGCAATGAGCAGGAAAACGCGGCAAATGGCAAGATGCAAAAATTGCAACCACCCGATTCTTTTCGCACTTGCAAAATTACCTGCTGCAGCGCACATAGGAAAGGCCTTTCAGGCATCCTCTCCTATAAACTTTCCGGGCTGGCGCTTGCGCTGGCCCTTTTTTTGTTCCGGGCATAACGAAGCACGGCCCCTTTCCCTCACCCCCGGCGTTACCTATCTTCGTTTCGCAACCAAAAGGACGGGGATGACCATGGCCGATCAGGACAGCAGCGGACGCAGGATTCAGGTCGCCAATGCGCGGCCGGAGGATGCCGGGCGCGGTTTGGCGCGGCTTCCGCTGACGGTAATGGCCGAATTGCAACTGGCCGAAGGCGATGTTGTCGAGATTGTCGGCAAGCGATCGACTCCGGCGCGGGTGGTGCGCCCCTACAAGGAAGATGAAGGTCTGGACGTCCTGCGCCTGGATGGTTTGCAGCGCGCCAATGCCGGCGTCGGCTCGGGCGACTTCGTTCAATTGCGCAAGATCGATCCGCGTCCGGCCCAGCGCGTCGTGTTCGCGCCTGCACAAAATAATCTCCGTCTCCAGGGTAATCCTGATGCGCTGAAGCGCGTTTTCTTTCAACGCCCCCTCGTCGCGGGCGATGTCGTCGCCACCGCCGGCCAGCAACAGGTGCCGCCCGGCGACATGCCGCCCCATCTGCGCCAGATGCTGGCGGCGCCGGCCTATGCGCTCCAGGAAATCCGCCTGATCGTGGTGTCGACCGTGCCCAAGGGCATCGTCCATATCGACGCCGAGACCGAGGTGGAGCTGCGCGCGGAATATGAGGAGCCGCGCGAATCCCGCCGCGCCGACGTCACCTATGACGATGTCGGCGGCATGGCGGAAACGATCGACCAACTGCGCGAGATGGTCGAACTGCCGCTGCGCTATCCCGAATTGTTCGAGCGGTTGGGCGTCGATCCGCCCAAGGGGGTGATGCTCCATGGCCCGCCGGGCACCGGCAAGACCCGGCTGGCCCGCGCCGTCGCCAATGAATCGGAAGCCGAATTCTTCCTCATCAACGGACCCGAGATCATGGGTTCGGCCTATGGCGAGTCGGAAAAGAAGCTGCGCGACATTTTCGAGGAAGCGGCCAAGGCGGCACCCTCCATCCTCTTCATCGATGAGATCGACTCGATCGCGCCCAAGCGCGGCCAGGTCACCGGCGAGACGGAAAAGCGCCTCGTCGCCCAGCTTCTCACCCTGATGGACGGGCTGGAACCGCGCACCAATCTGGTCGTCATCGCCGCGACCAACCGGCCCGAGGCGATCGACGAGGCGCTGCGCCGTCCCGGCCGCTTCGACCGCGAAATCGTCGTCGGCGTCCCCGACGAACGCGGCCGGCGCGAAATATTGGGCATCCATACCCGCGGCATGCCTTTGGATACAGGCGCAGAAGTGGATCACCAAAAAGCGTCCACGATAGACCGGGAAACATTGGCTGCTAAGGGCTTCCCTGTTCGTAAAGGGGTGGATCTCGCCGAACTGGCGCGCATGACCTATGGCTTTGTCGGCGCCGATCTCGCCGCGCTGACCCGCGAGGCCGCGATCGAGACGGTGCGCCGGCTGATGCCGCGCCTCAATCTGGAGGAAGGCACGATCCCGCCCGACGTGCTGGAGGATCTGTCCGTCACGCGGGAGGATTTCCTTTCGGCGATCAAGCGGGTCCAGCCCTCGGCCATGCGCGAGGTGATGGTGCAGGCTCCTAATATCGGCTGGGCCGACATTGGCGGCCTGGACGATGCGCAGATGCGCCTCAAGGAAGGGGTCGAACTGCCGCTCAAGGATCCCGACGCCTTCCGGCGCCTGGGCATCCGCCCGGCCAAGGGCTTCCTCCTCTATGGTCCGCCGGGCACTGGCAAGACCTTGCTGGCCAAGGCGGTCGCGCGTGAGGCGCAGGCCAATTTCATCGCCACCAAGTCGAGCGACCTCCTGTCCAAATGGTATGGCGAGAGCGAGCAGCAGATCGCCCGCCTGTTCGCCCGCGCGCGTCAGGTGGCGCCGACCGTCATCTTCATCGACGAACTGGACAGCCTGGTCCCCGCCCGTGGCGGTGGCCTTGGCGAGCCGGCGGTGACGGAGCGGGTGGTCAACACCATCCTCGCCGAAATGGACGGGCTGGAGGAATTGCAGTCGGTGGTCGTCATCGGCGCCACCAACCGGCCGACTTTGGTCGATCCGGCGCTGCTGCGCCCCGGCCGCTTCGACGAACTCATCTATGTGCCGGTGCCCGACCAGGCCGGGCGCAAGCGCATCCTGGCGATCCATACCAAGAAGATGCCGCTGGCGTCCGACGTCGATCTGGATCAGCTGGCGGCCCGGACGGAGCGGTTCACCGGCGCGGACCTGGAGGATCTGTCCCGTCGGGCGGGCCTCATCGCGCTGCGCCAGTCGCTGCAGGTCGAAGCCGTCACCATGGCCCATTTCGAGGCGGCGCTGGAAGAAACCCGCGCCTCGGTCACGCCGGAAATGGAGCGGGAATATGAGCAGATCCAGGCGACGCTGAAACAGAGCGCGATGCAGGTCGATCCGATCGGTTTCATCGCGCCCGGCATGCTGCGCGCCCGCGAACGCTGATGGACTTGGGATAAGCGCGCGGCCGACGGTGGGTGAACCCATCGCCTGGCCGCGCGTTCTATCCCGTGGCGCGCAAAGCCGCTTGCCAGCGGACATCAATTTTGCGAGGCCGATTCTGTTAGTCAGTCAGGCGGATTTTGATGGCCTCCCTACCGTTCAAAGACAAGAAGACCAGGATTTCGACGCGCGGTGGCAGCCGCTCCTTCCGCAGCCAGTGGGCCATGTTCTTCCGCCAGTTCATGAAGCATCCCGGCATGATCGGTTCGGTCATCCCCTCCTCGTCGCAACTGGTCGCGCGCTCGCTGGACGGCGTCGACTGGGCACGGACCCGCCTGTTCGTCGAATATGGTCCGGGTGTCGGCACCTTCACCCAGGCCATTCTCGATCGCATGCACCCCGACGCGATCCTGCTGGCGATCGACCTCAATCTCGATTTCGTCGCCTATCTGGAAGATGCGATCGACGATCCGCGCCTGCGCGTCGTCCATGGCTCCGCCGCCGACGTGCGCCGCTTCGTCAAGGAAGCGGGCTATCAGAAGGCGGATTACGTCCTTTCGGGCCTGCCCTTTTCCACCCTGCCGGCGGGGGTGGGCGAAACCATCTGCGAAGAGACGCGCGCCGTGCTGCGGCCGGGCGGCAGCTTCATCATCTACCAATATTCGCGCTATGTCCGCCGCCTGATCGACCCGCTGTTCGGTCAGGTCAGCGACGAACTGGAATGGCGCAACATTCCCCCCTGTCGCCTGTTCCGCGCGGCCAAGGACGAGGCGCTGGCCCAGGCGGCCTGATCTTTCCTGATCTGTATCAATATCTGGCAGAAATTACGTAATTCGGCCTGCTGCGCGTTTGACTCCGCGCTGGACTTGAGCAACCAATTGCTTGGGGACAAGGGGGTTATATGGCGTCATACGCCGAAGGCAGCGATCCGTGGGCCGACCTCTTCCTGTCGGCTGCGCTGGATCCCGAACTCTGGGATGTTGCGCTGCGCGCAATGGCGCAAGCGACCGGTTCGCGCCATGGCCAACTGATCGGTTTCGGTCCGGGCGCCGCCGCCTTCAACTGGATCAGTGATGTTGCCCCGGACATTGTCGACAAGTCATCGATGATAGACGGCGCGGCGCCCGACCTCAATTTTCGGGTTGCGGCCGATCGGCTGCCCGGTCGCCCCGCGATCGTGCATGAAGCCCATTATGATGTCGCGCGCCAGACGCTGCGCGCGGACGATTATCTCGACCTGTGCAGCGACTATGACATTTTCCACGGTTGTCAGACGCGGCTGATTGCCGACGACAATGTGATGATCGGCTTCGCCCTGCTGCGCGGCGAGGGTGATGGCCGCACCAGCGTGGAACAGCGCGACCTGTTCGCCAAGCTGGCCGGCCATGCCCGTCATGCCGTTCGACTGCAGCGGGCGATCGAGCGGCAGGGTTTTGGCCTGTTGGCCGGTACGTTCGAAACCATGGATCGCGCCTGCTGGCTGCTCGACGCGACCGGGCGGGTGGGGGGCATGACGCCGCGTGCCGATGCCTTGCTGTCGACCAGCCGGCTGCGGATCGGCGATGGCTGGCTGCAGAGCGACCGGGGCGACGAGACGCGCGCAATTCTGCGATCCATCCGCGCGGTGGTGGATGTGCCGGTGCGCGAAGCCGATCCGGTGGCGCTTGCCGATGCCGATGGCGGCGTCGGCATCATGCTCGAATTTTTCCCCTTGCCATCCCGCCCCTGGGCACTGCCCTTTGCGCCGCATGCAATCATCGTCGCGCGGGTCGGCGCGCCGACCGAACGCCATGTTCGCCTGCTCATGCGCACTTTCCGCCTGACCCCGGCCGAAGCGGACATCGCCATCCATCTGGCCGCCGGCCTGACCCGCGCGGACATTGCCCAGCGGCGGGGTGTTTCCGCCGAGACGCTCAAGGCCCAATTGCGCTCCATCTATGACAAGACCGGGTGCAGCCGGGAGTCGCAACTGGTGCGCATCGTCGGCATGATGAGCAGCTGAATATATCCTTTTATTGCATAAATTTCGCAATTTACCCCTATCGGGGTATGCGCCCGCGCCGTTGAAGAGCTAGGTGATTCGACGAGGCAGGAGCATCTTGCCTGCCGACGGCCGATCCATATGCGACCCATGGGTCGGCCGCCGGCATCTCCTCCTGTCTCCCCACAATTCGTCAGGGTTCCGCCCCGCGACATTTTCGTGCTAAGCCGCTGCCGGATTTGAAGCGAGATTACCGATGAACGACCTGACGCAGACCCCCGAAATGCTGATCGCGCAGATGGGCGCGCGTGCGCGCCGCGCCGCCGCCCTGCTCGCGCCAGCCGGGGACGCGCAGAAGGTCGATGCGCTGCGTCGCGCCGCCCAGGCGCTGCGCGACCAGGCGCCCGCCATCCTCGCCGCCAATGCGCGCGACATGGACAATGGCATCGACAATGGCCTGTCCGCCGCGATGCTGGACCGGCTGCGGCTGGACGAGGACCGGATCGCCGCCATGGCCGCCGGCGTCGATCAGGTCGCGACCCTCGACAATCCGCTTGGCAGCGTGATCGACAGCAGCGTGCGCCCCAATGGGCTGGAGCTCAGCCGCGTGCGCGTGCCGCTGGGCGTCATCGGCATCATCTATGAAAGCCGCCCCAACGTCACGGCCGACGCCGCTGCGCTGTGCCTGCGCGCCGGCAATGCCGTGATCCTGCGCGGCGGCAGCGAGGCGAAGGAAAGCAACCGCGCCATCCACGCTGCCATGGCGGAGGGGATCGCCGCCGCCGGCCTGCCCGCCGATGCGGTGCAGCTTGTCCCCACCACCGATCGCGCGGTGGTCGGCGCGCTGCTGCGCGCGTCGGATTTCGTCGACCTGATCGTGCCGCGCGGCGGCAAGAGCCTGGTCGCGCGCGTGCAGGAAGAGGCGCGGGTGCCCGTGCTCGCCCATCTTGACGGCATCAACCACAGCTATGTCGATGGCGCGGCCGATCCCGCCATGGCGGAAAGCCTGGTCATGAATGCCAAGCTGCGCCGCACCGGCGTCTGCGGTTCGACCGAAACGGTGCTGATCGACCGGGCCTACGCCCATGCCCCCGCGCTGGTGAAGGCGCTGCTCGACGCCAAATGCGAAGTGCGCGGCGATGACGCGGTGCAGGCGATGGACGATCGCGTGATCGCCGCCAGCGACGAGGATTGGGACACCGAATATCTCGACGCCATCGTCTCGATCCGGCTGGTCGATGGCGTGGAAGAGGCGATCGCCCATATCGCCGCCCATGCCAGCCATCATACCGACGCGATCATCACCGAGGATACGGCGGTAGCCGAACGCTTTCTCAATGCCGTCGACAGCGCGATCGTGATGTGGAACGCCTCGACCCAGTTCGCCGATGGTGGCGAGTTCGGCCTCGGCGCGGAAATCGGCATCTCGACCGGCCGCCTCCACGCCCGCGGTCCGGTCGCGCTCGAAGGGCTCACCACCTATAAATGGATCGTGCGCGGTCGCGGCCAGGCTCGACCGTAAGGCATTTTGCGGGGTGAAGGGGGAGACTTACCCCTTCACTACCTGATCGATCGCCTTCAACTGCTTCAGCATCGGCCCGACCCAGTCGAGCTTCAGCATCACCGGCCCGTCCGACGGGGCATTATCCGGGTCTTCATGCGCTTCGGCGAAGATCGCCGCCACGCCCGCGGCCACCGCGCTGCGCGCCAGCAGCGGCGCATAGTCGCGCTGCCCGCCCGACGCCGACCCCAGCCCGCCGGGCTGCTGCACCGAATGGGTGGCGTCGAACACGACCGGATAGCCGGTTTCCGCCATCACCGGCAGCGCGCGCATGTCGCTGACCAGCGTGTTATAGCCGAAACTCGCGCCGCGCTCGGTCAGCAATATGCGCTCATTGCCGGTCGACGCGACCTTCTGCGCCACCGCCGCCATGTCCCAGGGGGCCAGGAACTGCCCCTTCTTGACGTTGATCACCGCGCCGGTCTTTCCCGCCGCGATCAGCAGGTCGGTCTGGCGACAGAGAAAGGCCGGGATTTGCAATATATCCACCGCCTGCGCCGCCGCCTCCACCTGTTCGGGGCCATGAATGTCGGTCAGCACCGGGCAGCCCAGCACCGCCTTCACCTCGGCCAGGATCGCCAGCCCCGCGTCGATGCCGACCCCGCGCTTGCCACTCACCGACGTGCGGTTGGCCTTGTCGAAGCTGCTCTTGAAGATGAAGGGGACGCCCGCATCCGCCGCCGCCTTGGCCAGCGCATCGGCCATGAACAGCGCATGGTCGCGGCTTTCGATCTGGCAGGGGCCGGAAATCAGGACGAAGGGCAGGTCGTTGCCGAAACTGATCGGGCCGACCTTCACATGCTTGGGATCGCTCATGCCGCTCACTTGGGCGCCTTTGCGAAGCGGCGCAACAATTGTCCGCGCCACAGCCCCTTGCCGGGATGATAATTCCAGCAGAACCAGCCAAAGGTCAGGCAGGCCAGCAGCGAGGGCAGCGCCATCGGATCGCCATTCGCCTTCATATGGCGATAGAATGTCATGTCGGCGCGCCACCGGTCGCGCTCGCTGCCGCCACCATTGATGCCGTACATATTGTCATGCTTCCTGCAACCGACATTCCGGTTGTATTTGCGATGGTCTATGAAATAGCAGTAGTCGCGTTCGGGCGTGGTCATGTCCCGATTAGGACCGGGGCAGTGCAGAAATTCAAGCGTAAAGTCTTTTACCTGGGTGGTTTCGATCCGCGCGGCGTCCGTTTCTATCACCAGCTCTATCGGGATCAGGCGGCTCGCTACACCGCGCTGACCGGCGAAGCGGTGGAGGTCAGCGCGCGCCGTGCTGGCCCCGCCAACAGCGCGATCTGGACCGTCACCAACGCCAGCGCCGGGGTCGAGACCGACTATGAATATCTCCGCTGGGAAGACCTGATCGGCAAGGTCTGGATCCGCCATCCCTTCACCCTCGCCTGGCGCGCTGCCCGCGCCTATGCCGGCCATGCCCGACTGATGCAGTTCGGCCGGATGCGCAAATTGCGCCGCGGCCCGGTGATCACCATCCTCTATCCGCCGATCCTGGCCGTGCTGATCCCGCTGCTGCTGGCGCTGGTCCCGGCGCTGCTGCTGTCGCTGCTGCTGCCCTTCTGGGCCAGCGCGCTGGTCGGCATCGGCATCAGCGCTTTCTTCTCCGGCCGCATCCTTAACAAGCTGGTCGTGCCCTGGCTGCTGCGCTTCATGACCTATCATGGCGCGCTCGCCGCAGACGGGCCGGGCGACGAGCTCAATGCCCGGCTCGACCAGTTCGCCGCCCGCATCGCGGCGGAGCTGGACGGCGACTGGGACGAGATCCAGCTCGTCACCCACAGCGCCGGCACCATATTGGGCATGAGCCTGCTGCGCCGCATCCTCGCGTTGCGCGGCGGCGCGCTGCCCGACCATTTCGTCATGGTCGGCATGGGGCAGGTGGTACCGGTCATCGGCCTGCGCCGCGACGCCGGCTGGTATCATGCCGACCTCAAGGCGCTCGCCGACCAGCCTTTCCGCTATGTCGACATCAGCTCGCCGCCCGACGGCGCGGCCTATTACAACGTCAATCCGCTGCGCCTTGTCGCCGATCAATTTGCCGCGCGGGTGGACATGCTATCGCCACGTTTCCATCTCTTCTACTTGGCCGAAAATTATCACGGGGGCTGGTCCAACAAATATGAGGCGCATTTCGATTATCTCAGGGTCGGCGACCGCCTGTCGCCGCTGGATTTCGTGAGCCTGACCGCCGGCCGCCGCACCGTGGACGAAGCCGTCGCCGCCTTCCGGACGATCCCGTGAGCGCGCCCTTCACGCCCCCCTATCCCGAGCCGCCCAAGTCGAAGCGCGGCCTTATCAAGCGCTTCCTGCGCGGCTGGCACAGCTGGATCCATGTGCTGTTCGACAAGAGCTACACGATGAAGATGGGCGAGATCCGCATGCCGGGTCAGACCATGTATATCGCCAACGAACTGCCGCTGGTCGACAAGATCCTCAAGGGCGGCACCGCCTTCCCCAAGCATAGCGAACTGGTCCGCAATCTCGATCCGCTGATCGGCAACTCGGTCTTCTCCGCCAATGGCGAGGATTGGGAAAGCCAGCGGGCGATGGTCAATCCCGCCTTCGCCCATACCGCGCTCAATCGCTCCATGCCGCTGATGGTCGCCGCCGCCGACGATCTGCTCGCCCGGCTCGACGCTGCCGATCGGACAAAGCCGGTCGATATCGACCCGATGATGACCCATGTCGCGGCCGACATCATCTTCCGCACCCTCTTCTCGCAGACGCTGGACGAGGAACGCTCCAACATCATCCACACCGCCTTCGGCCGGTTCCAGCGGCTCGCCCATTCGGCCTCGATGCTGCGCCTCTACGGCATTCCCGCCGGCTGGTTCGAGAAGCGCTCGAAAGGGCCGGCCCGCGCCATCCATGACGTATTCCGTCCGATCGTCGAGGCCCGCTACGAAGGCTATCATGGCCGGGGCGAGGCGCCCCATCGCGACATTCTCCAGTCGCTGATCGAGGTGCAGGACGCGCAGACCGGCGCCCATTTCACCTGTAACCAAGTGATGGAACAGGTCTCGACCATCTTCCTCGCCGGCCATGAAACCTCGGCCAGCACCATGACCTGGGCGCTCTATATGCTCGCCGAATGCGCCCATATCCAGGATCGGGTCCGCGCCGAAGTGGCCGGCACCGCCGGCGACGCAGTGCTGACCGCGCCGATGCTCAAGGATATGGGCCATGTCCGCAACATCTTCCGCGAAACGCTGCGCCTCTATCCGCCGGTCGCCTTCTTCCCGCGCGAAGTCACCTGCCCGATGGAGATGCGCGACAAGAGCCTTGAAGAAGGATCGATGCTGGTCGTCGCGCCCTGGCTGACCCAACGTAACAAGGATAATTGGGCCTGCCCGCACGCCTTCGACCCCGACCGGTTCGATGATCCCGCCAATGCCGACATGGTGAAACAGGCCTGGTTCCCCTTCGGCCGCGGCCCGCGCGTCTGCGTCGGCGCCGGCTTCGCCCAGCAGGAGGTGATGACCGTGATCGCCTCGGTCATCCGCCGCTACCGCCTCACCATCCCCGCCGGCTTCAAACCCGAACCCATCAGCCGCCTCACCATCCGCCCCAGGACCGGCATGAAGCTGCTGTTCGAGCGGGTGGGGTAACCCGACACTCGCAGATCCTCCCCTGCAAGGGGAGGGGGACCATTTGCATCGCAAATGGTGGAGGGGTGTCACGCTCTCGATAGGGGGATACCCCTCCGTCAGCGCTGCGCGCTGCCACCTCCCCTTGCAGGGGAGGATGGATTTGAGCTGTGCCCTATCGGCCCTGCGCTGCCGGCAGTTCCACCTGCACCTGCGTCGGGATCGGTGCCGCCATGATCGCGATTCCCGCGACGATGCCCAGTACGCCCCACACCCAGCGTTTCGCGCGCAGGTCCATGACGCCGCGCGCCAGGCAGTAAAGGCCGGCCAGGACCAGGATGATGGCGGCGATCATGCGACTTCCTCATTTGCGGTCTCGTCCTCGGGCACGACATCGACGGCGACGCTGATGCTCTGGCCCGA
Organism: Sphingomonas sp. S-NIH.Pt3_0716; assembly: GCF_003950715.1. Lineage (NCBI taxonomy): Bacteria > Pseudomonadati > Pseudomonadota > Alphaproteobacteria > Sphingomonadales > Sphingomonadaceae > Sphingomonas > Sphingomonas sp. S-NIH.Pt3_0716. Next base: position 37,443 of record NZ_QLJK01000003.1, read on the forward strand.
TCCGCCGACGAACAGCCCGTCCATCGGCGCGACATCGGCATAGTCGCGGCCCATGGCGATGAACAGATGATCCTCGCCGGTGATGACGCCATTGGTGGGATCGAAGCCGATCCATCCGCGCGTCGGCCCGCACCACAGCATCACCCAGGCATGCATGGCGTCGGCGCCGACCAGCCGCGGCATACCCGGCGGCGGATAGGTGCGGAGGTATCCGCTGACATAGGCGGCGGGCAGGCCGACGAGGCGCAGCGCCACCACCATCACATGGGCGAAATCCTGACACACGCCATGGCGCGCGGCAAAGGCGTCGGCCACCGGCGTGCCGGCATCGGTGGCGCTGGGATCATAGGCAAATTCCGCCTTGATCCGCTGCGCCAGTTCCCATGCCGCCGCGACGATCGGCCGGTCGGGCGCCAGCATGTCGCCCGACCAGCTGCCGATCGCGTCCAGCATCGGCGCGCGGGGCGAGGCATAGAGGAATTGGGCGGGGGCAGAGGCGCTGATGTCGCGGTCGGCCAGCGCCGCGCGCGCGACCATGGCGATGCTGGGGTCGTCATCCTGCGGCAGGATCGGCGCGCCGCCCGCCACCCCGGCGCGGAACCGGCTCTCGATCGTCAATTGCCGTAATGGCTGGTCGATCACCAGCCGTTCGACATGCACCGGCCAGGCGCCCGGCCGCGCCTCGATCGACAGCGGCGCGGGATCGACGCTCAGGCTATAGTCGGCGGTCCATTGCCCGGCCCAGGCCATCGGCCGCAGCCGCACATTGAAACGGGCGACCCGCACCGGCGCGCCATAGCGCAATATGCTTCTGTGACGGACATGGTAGATCATGACAGCAGCTCTGCGCCCTCGACCTTTTCGGTCTTGCGGACCTGCAGGAAATAGCGCTGGCCGATCGCGTCGGACAAGGCGAGCAGCCGGCTTTCGATATCGGTCAGCGCCGCCATGGTCAGCATGTCGCCGGTCAGCGGCGCCAGCGTCGCCGCCAGCGCGCCGGCCAGCCGCTGCGGCTCCTCCGGCATGCCGTCGCCGCGCAGCGTGGGCAGGGCAGCGACATGCTCGGCAATGCACAGTGCCTGATAGGCGATCGATCGGGGGTTCTGCGGCTCCAGCGCCACCAGATCGCGCACCGGCGGCAGCGACGGGCCGGTCAGATAGCGGTTGCGATAGCTGATCTGGCTGTCATGCAGGTCGAGCAGGACGGTCAGGTCGTCGGCCGACGCCCAGTCGCTGCCCAGCAGCAAGGTCAGCCGGCATCCGGTGATCGCCCGCTCGATCCGCCGCCCCATATCATGGAAGCGCCACCCCTCGGTGCGCGCCATATTCTCCGCCGCCAGACCCGACAGCGCCGAAATCCGCTCGATCATGCGCGATGCCGCGTCCAGCAGCGTCTCGGTCACCGCCCCGTCGAACGCGGGCAGGGGCAGGCGCACCAGCCGCCAGAAATCGGTCGCCAGCCGATCGCGCAGCCCTTCGCCGATATTGGCGACGACGCCCATCAGCGCGCGCACGCTGCCCGGCTGGCGCGCATCGCCCAGCGCCTGCGCACATAGCGCGCCGACCGGCTGCGCCGCGTTTCCGGTCGCGCCCCACAGCGCCAGCTGTCCCGCCAGCCGCGCCATGGTCGGCGAATCCGACGATGGCCCCATATCGACCTCGATCGACTCGCCGATGACCGCGCGGATCACCCGCAGCGTCATTTCGGTCCGCTCGATATAGCGGCCCAGCCAATAGAGATTGTCCGCCGCCTTGGTCGGCAACAGCCCGCCGATCCGCCGGATCGCCGGCGCGCCGCCATCGCCGAGCAGCGTATCGGGCGGCACCGGCTGGCTGTCGATCACGCACATGTCGGCCGACATGTCGCCCTCGCCCATCAAGGCGGCACGGATATCGCCATGCGCGGCCAGCCGGGCGAAGGCGCCGGGCATGATCCGCCATTGCCCCAGCCCATCGCGCGCCACGAACACGCGCAGGGTGAAGGGCAGGGGCGTTAGCCGCCCACCGACGATCGCCGGGGTGGTGGACAGCTTCACCACCTCCTGCCCGACATAGTCCATCGGCCGCCGCGCCATCGCCTCCAGCAAGGTCATGCGCTGGTCCGCATCCAGCGTCGATCCCTGCACCGATCGCGCCGGACCAAGCCCTGCCGCATCCCGGTCGAACGCCGATGCCACCAGCAATTCGTCCAGATGGCCGGTCACATGGCCGCGCTCGCGCTCCTGCCCGCACCACCAGGTAGCGATATTGGGCAGCAGCAATTCGGTACCGAGCAGGGCTTTGGCCAGTTGCGGCAGGAAGGCGGCAAAGGCGCGCGCCTCGATCACGCCCGCGCCCGGCCAGTTGCTGACCATCAGTCCGCCGCGCGCGCAGGCATCATACAGGTCGGGCACGCCGATCCGCGATTCCCCGTCGAACGCCAGCGGATCGAGGAAGCGGCTGTCCATCCAGCGCCACAGCCCGTCGATCCGCTTCAGCCCCTCGATCGTGCGCACGAACAAGCGCCCATCGCTGACGATCAGGTCATCGCCCTCGACCAGCATCAGGCCCAGATAACGGGCCAGATGCGCCTGTTCGGCATAGCTCTGGTTGAACCGGCCCGGCGTCAGCAGGCCGATGCGCGGATCGGCGCGCTGGCAGTCGACCGCGAGACCCCGGCGCAGATCGGCGAAGAAGGGCGCCAGCCGCCGCGTGTTCATCGCGCCCAGCAGGTCGCCGGTCGCGCGCGACAGCGCCAGCCTGTTCTCCAGCGCATAGCCGACACCCACGGGCGTGCGCACCCGGTCGGCCAGCACGCGCCATTCGCCGTCCGGCCCGCGTCCCAGATCGGCGGCATAGAAATGGAGATAATGGCCGCGCGGCGGCGCCGCCCCGGTCATCACCCGCCAATAATGCGGGCTGCCGGTCACCACCGCGGCGGGCAGCTTGCCCTCGCGCACCAGGCTCTGGCCGCTATAGATGTCGCTGATCACCCGCTCCAGCAGCTCGGCCCGCTGCATCAGCCCCTGCTCGATCCGGGTCCATTCGCCAGCGCCGATCAGCATCGGGATCGGGCTCAGCGGCCAGGGCCGCTCCTGCTCGTCGCCGGTCAGACGGAACGCCAGGCCCAGATCCTGCGCCTGCCGCTCGACATTGCCGGCCAGCGTTGCGGGATCACCCTGTCCCTGTTCCGACAATCGATCCAGCATCGCCCGCCAGCGTGGCGCCATCTCCGCCAGCGCCCCGGCGAACAGGTCGCCGCCCGACGCGCGCGCCAGATAGTCGCCGGCCCAGCCGGACGCTTCGAGACCCGGCAGGACAGGCGAGTCGGTCATCGTCTAATATTCGGGATGCCTGAACCGAAGGTCCAGCGTCATCGGAAATTCGCTCGGGGGTTCGGCCGGCGGCATGTCGACCGGGCCGGGCGTATGGCCATGATCCTGGAACCGCGCCTTGCGCCGCGCCTCCGCCTCATAGCTGTTGATCGGCACATCGTCATAATTGCGCCCGCCCGGATGGGCGACATGATAGACGCAGCCGCCCAGCGACCGCCCGCTCCAGCTATCGAAGATATCGAAGGTCAGCGGCGCATTGGCGGGCAGGTTGGGGTGCAGGCAATTGGCCGGCGCCCACGCCTTGTAGCGGACGCCGCCCACCGCCTCGCCCGGCACGCCGGTTGGCGTCATCGGCACGCGCCGGCCGTTACAGCTGACGATATGGCGCCCGGCGACCAGGCCGGACACGCGGACCTGCAACCGCTCGGTCGAACTGTCGACATAGCGTACCGTGCCGCCGATCGCGCCGGTCTCGCCCAGCACGTTCCACGGCTCCAGCGCATGGCTGATCTCCAGCCCGACGCCGCCGGCCTCCACGCTGCCATGCACCGGGAAGCGGAACTGGCGCTGTGCCTCGAACCAGTTGGGATCGAAATCATAGCCCGCCTGGCGGAGATCGTTCAGCACCTCCAGGAAATCGGCCCAGACGAAATGGCCCAGGAAGAAACGGTCGTGCAGCGCCGTGCCCCAGCGCACCAGATTGCCCTGCTGCGGCTCGCGCCAGAACCAGGCGGTCAGCGCGCGCAGCAGCAATTGCTGGGCCAGGCTCATCTGCGGGTCTGGCGGCATCTCGAACCCGCGAAACTCGACCAGGCCCAGGCGCCCGGTCGGGCCATCGGGCGAGAACAGCTTGTCGATGCAGATTTCGGTGCGATGGGTGTTGCCGGTCACGTCGACCAGCAGGTTGCGGAACAATCGGTCGACCAGCCAGGGCGGCGGCAGCTTGTCCTCGCCATCGCGCACCGGATTGGGCACCTGCGCCAGCGCGATCTCCAGCTCATACAGGCTGTCGTGCCGCGCTTCGTCGATGCGCGGCGCCTGGCTGGTCGGGCCGATGAACAGGCCGGAGAAGAGATAGGAGAGCGCGGGGTGCCGCTGCCAATAGAGGACGAAGCTCTTGAGCAAGTCCGGCCGGCGGATGAACGGGCTGTCGTTCACGCTCGCCCCGCCCAGCACCAGATGATTGCCGCCACCGGTGCCGACCGACCGGCCATCGACCATGAACTTGTCGGCGGTCATCTTCACGTCGCGGGCATCCTCATAGACACCCTGGGTAATCGCCACCGTCTCGGCCCAGCTTGTCGCCGGCTGGATATTCACCTCGACCACGCCGGGGTCGGGCGTCACCTTCAGCACGTTGACGCGCGGGTCGGACGGCGGCGCATAGCCCTCGATCCGCACCGGGATGCGGGTCGCCTCGGCCACCTTCTCGACCTGCGCAATCAACTCCAGATAATCGTCCAGCGTCTTCACCGGCGGGATAAATACCGACAGGAAATTGCCGCGCGGCTCGACCGTGACGGCGGTGCGCACGGCGCCTTCGATGAACACCTGTTCCTGCCGGTCCTGATGCTCGGCGGCGGCGATTTCGGACCGCTCGAACCGTTCTACCGGCGCTTCCGCCTCGGCACGATAATCGGCCAGCGGTTCACGCGGTTCGCTCGTATCCTGCGGGTGGATATAGGGGAAATCGGACGGCGGCACATAGGGCAGTGTGCCCAGCGGCAGGCGATAGCCCAGCGCCGAATCCCCCGGCACCGCGAACAGCGCCTTGCGCCGCACCTTCCACACCTCGCTCTGCCAGCGCGGCGCACTCGCCTGTGTCTGCCAGCGCTGGATCGGCAGCACATAGCCGACCGTCTTGCTAAGGCCGCCCTCGAACGCGCGCACCATCCGGCTGCGCTCCTCGGGATTGTCGAACTTGGGGTCGCCCGGCTCGGTATTGGCGGGCAGTTCCGCCTCCTTCACCGACCAGGCCAGCGCATCCTCGAACACCGGCTGGACGAAGTCCGTCTCGACCCCCAGCCCGTCCGCCATGGCGGTCAGGAAGCGGCCGGCATCCTCGGCGGTAATGGTCGTATCGCCCGCCTCCGGCTCGCCCGCGATCAGCCCGGCATCGCGCCAGATCGGCACGCCGTCCGCCCGCCAGTAGATTGAATAGCCCCAGCGCGGCAGGCTTTCGCCCGGATACCATTTGCCCTGGCCATGGTGCAGCAGCGCGCCCGGCGCGAAGCGATCACGCAGCCGCCGGATCAGCCGGTCGGCATAGCCCGCCTTGGTCGGCCCGACCGCATCGCCATTCCATTCGCCCGCCTGCGGATCATCGACCGCGACGAAGGTCGGCTCGCCGCCGGTGGTCAGCCGCACATCCTGCGCGATCAGGTCGGCGTCCACCTGCTCGCCCAGCGCCATTAGCGACGCCCAGCGCCCCTCGGTAAAGGGCTTGGTGATCCGCACCGCCTCGGCAATGCGGCTGACATTCATGGCGAAATTGAAATCGACCTCGGCCGGCTCGGCCATGCCGCTGATCGGCGCTGCGGACCGATAATGGGGCGTGGCGCAGAGCGGGATATGCCCTTCGCCCGCAAACATGCCGCTGGTCGCATCAAGCGCGATCCAGCCGGCGCCAGGCACATAGGCTTCGGCCCAGGCATGCAGGTCGACCACATCCTGGGTGACGCCCTTGGGCCCCTCGATCGGCTCGACGTCGGCAACAAGTTGAATCGAATAGCCCGACACGAAGCGCGCGGCAAAGCCCAGCCGGCGCAGCAGTTGCACCAGCAGCCAGGCGGAATCGCGGCACGATCCGGTGCCGATGTCCAGCGTCTCCTCGGGCGTCTGCACCCCGGTTTCCATGCGGATGACATAGCCGATGCGCTGCTGCAGCTTGCTGTTCACATCGACCAGGAAGTCGATCGTCCGTCCCTCGAACGCGGCATGCTGCGCGACCAGTTCCTCGAACAGCGGCCCCTGCGCCTCGACGTCATAATAGGCCGCCAGATCGGTCTCCAGCTGCTCGTCATAGCTGAAAGGGTAATTTTCCGCATAGGGTTCGACGAAGAAGTCGAACGGGTTGATGATATCCAGATCGGCCAGCAGGTCGACCTCGATACTGAAATGATCGACCGGATCGGGAAAGACGATCCGCGCCAGCCAGTTGCCGTGCGGGTCCTGCTGCCAGTTGAGGAAATGGTTCGCCGGCTCGATCTTCAGCGCATAATTGGGAATCTTGGTGCGACTGTGCGGCGCGGGCCGCAATCTTATCACTTGCGGACCCAGACGGATCGGGCGGCTATAGCGATAGGCGGTCAGGTGGTGCAGCGCGGCCTTGAGCATGATGCGATCAGAAACCACGCTTTGCTGCAATGCAATGCGAAACTGTCGCCTCGCCAAAGATTCTCGCAATTTCCGTTCGCGTCAGCCCCGGCCATCCCCTCATTTAACCGACGTCATCCCGGAGTTGGTCCTGACTTCCGTCAGGATAGCGCAGGTCGTTATTGGCAGGGAGCCACCAAAAGCGGCTGTAAAATCCTCCTTGCAGGGGAGGATGGTCTGACAGCGACCAGAAGCTGACGTTTCTCATTCCTCCCCAAGCTTGTCTTGGGGAGGTGGCAGCGCGAAGCGCTGACGGAGGGGAATGGCGTAAACGCAACGCTATTGCCCCTCCACCGCCTTCGGCGGTCCCCCTCCCCAAGCAAGCTTAGGGAGGATTTTCGGGCAGTCCGCAATCCACCCATCCCGGCCATTCGGTCCGCACTGAATTTGTCCACGCGGCCGAACCCCTATTTCCCCTCCAGCCTTTGGCTGAAATAGACCATCTGCATCGCCTGCAACCGCGCGCCCTGTTCGATATCGGCGTCGCCCGAATGGCCGCCGGCGGTGTCCTCGTAGAAAAGATAGGGCAGGCCATAGTCCTTCAGCCGCGCGGCGAACTTGCGCGCATGCTGCGGCCCGACCCGGTCGTCCTTGGTCGTGGTCCAGATATAGGGCGTGGGATAGGCCACCCCCTTGCGGATATTGGCATAGGGCGAGATCTTCTCGAGAAACGCCTTCTCCTCCGGCACCGACACGCTGCCATATTCATCGACCCAGGATGCGCCGGCGGCGATCTGCTCGTATCGGATCATGTCGAGCAAAGGCACCTGGATCACCACCCCGTTCCAGAGGTCAGGATGCTGGTTGAACTCCACCCCCATCAACAGCCCGCCATTGGACCCGCCATAGATGCCGAACTTCCTGGGGCTGGATAATTTGCGGGCGAATATATCCTGCGCCACCGCCGCGAAATCATCATAGATGATCTGGCGCTTGGTCTTCAGGCCCGCCTCATGCCAGGCCGGGCCGAACTCGCCGCCGCCGCGGATATTGGCCAGCACGAAACTATTGCCCCGCTCCAGCCACAGCTTGCCGGTGATCGCGGCATAGCTGGGCGTCATCGGCACCTCGAAGCCGCCATAGGCGGTCATGATCGCCGGCGTGCTGCCGTCGGGCGTCATCCCCTTCTTGTGGACGATGAAATAGGGAATCTTGGTCCCGTCGCTCGACACCGCCTCGAACTGTTCGACCACAAGGCTTGCCGCATCGAAGCGCGCCGGCATCGCTTTCACCTGCACCGGCTTGGGGTCGGCCGCATCCATCGCCCACAGCGTCGTCGGCGCCAGGAAACCAGCCACCGCCAGATAGGCCTTGTCGCTCTTGTCGGATGCGGCGACCGTGCTGATCGTCGCATTGTCGGGCAGGTCGACCGGCTGCGCGCTCCAGCCCCTGGCCCCGCGCGCATAGACCCGCACCCGCCCGCGCACATTGTCGTTGAGGCTCAGCACGACCCGATTCTGCGTCGCCACCACCCCGTCGATCGACTGGCGCGGCGTCGGCGCGAACAGGATTTCGGGCGTCAGCACGCCACCATCCTGCAGGGCTTTCAGCGCCACGCTCGCCAGCGCGCCGGCCGGCACGGTCACGCCGCCGCTGGTCCAGGCTTCGCTGGTCTGGATCAGCACCTGCCCGTCGACCATGCCCTGCAACTGGCTCTTGGTCGGCAGCGCCAGCCGTTTCGTCCCCTGCGCCGTCAGCAGCCAGGTCTTGTTGCCGAAGAAGGTGACGCCGCGAAACAGGAAAGCCGCCCGATTGCCCTGTCCATCGCTCAGCAGGATCGGCATCGACATGAGCTGGTCGTCGGCCGCGCCGCGAAACACTTCTTGTGCCTCGTCCAGCTTCTGCCCGCGCTTCAGCGTCTTGATGATGAAGGGATAGCCCGACTTGGTCAGGCTGTCCGCGCCCCAGTCGCGCGACAGCAGCAGGCTGTCCTTGTCCAGCCAAACCGCATTCTGCTTGGCATTGGGAATGTCGAACCCGCCCGGCACGAACCGGCCGTCGACCAGGTCGAACTCGCGCAGCCGCACCGCATCCTCGCCGCCGTCCGACAGCGCCAGCAGCGCGATCCGCTCCTCGGGATCGAGGATGGTCGCGCCCTTCCACACCCATTTCTTGCCCTCGGCCCTGGACAGCGCATCCAGGTCCAGCACGGTCGTCCAGCTCGGCGACGCCGACGCATAATCGGCCTCGGACGTGTAGCGCCACACGCCCTGCGGATGGTCGGCATCGCGCCAGAAATTATAGATGCGGCCATGGATCAGCATCGGCATCGCGATCCGGTCCTTGGCCGATGCGATCGCCAGCGCGTCTTTGTAATAGCCGGCATAGCGCGGATCGCCTTGCAGCGTGGCGACGGTCGCCTTGTTCTCCGCCTCCACCCACTGCATCGCGCGCGGCCCGGTCCAGTCCTCCAGCCAGACGAACGGATCGTCCGCCGGAGCAGGGGCGGGCGCAGCAGCGCCGGTCAGCAAGGCAGCAGAAACCATCGTCAAAAACCTCTTCATTGCGCCCCCCTTTTGTTGTCCTCAATCCCGCGCGAACTGTCCCTTCAGATAGCGCCGCCGCAGCACCGCCCCCGCCACCAGCAAGGGCAGCGACGCGGCACAGGCGACCAGCCCCAGCAGCATCGGCGACCAGCCCATCAGGCTATGAACGCCAAAGGCCGACGGCAGGATCAGCAGCAGCGCACCCAGCGTCAGCAGCCACAGCCCCCAGCGCCGCGGCCGCACCGCCACCATCCGCATCTCGTGCCGCAACGCCTTGCGCCGGGCCTTCTCGGAATCGGGATGGGGTGGGGCGCTGTTCTGCACGATCGGCCTCTTGCTGGATCTCCTTCCAATTATGGTCTCCATCGCCCCGGCGCAAGGCGATCGGCTCGCGAGGGGCTTCCCCTGCCGCTGTGCTTGCGCTATCCAATGCCCATATCCCCGGGGGACCGTCCGCAGACGGTTGAGAGGCGGCTTTGTGGCCGCGACCCGCTGAACCTGATCCAGTTGACACTGGCGTAGGGAGGGAAGCGCGTCGTGCCACTCGTCCCGTGACACCGCCCGCACTCTCTTTCCGCCTGAAGGAGAGAGAAGTTATGGCAGACGTCCCCGCCCGCACCGAAATGCGCGTCACCACCGGGCCCATTCGCGGCTCGAAGAAGATCCATGTCGGCCCGCGCAAGGTCGCCATGCGCGAGATCCATCTGGAACCGGGCAGCGGCGAGCCGCCGGTCCGCGTCTATGACACGTCCGGTCCCTACACCGATCCGGACGCGCATATCGATATCATGGCGGGCCTGCAGCAGTTGCGCCGCGACTGGATCCGCGAGCGCGGCGATGTCGAGGAATATGACGCGCGCGCGATCAAGCCGGAGGATAATGGCCTGAAAGGGCCGGACCGTTCGGGCGGCGTCCAGCCCTTCCCGAACGTGGTGAAGCGCCCGCTGCGCGCCAAGTCCGGCCAGAACGTCTCCCAGATGCACTATGCCCGCCGCGGCATCATCACCCCGGAAATGGAATATGTCGCGGAGCGCGAAAATCTGGGCCGTGCCCGCCTCGCCGAATATGTCCGCGACGGCGAAAGCTGGGGGGCATCGATCCCCGACTATGTAACGCCGGAATTCGTGCGCGATGAAGTCGCCCGTGGCCGCGCGATCATCCCGTCGAACATCAACCACCCGGAATCCGAGCCGATGGCGATCGGCCGCAATTTCCTGGTGAAGATCAACGCCAATATCGGCAATTCGGCGGTCGCCTCCGACGTCGCGTCCGAAGTCGACAAGCTGGTCTGGTCGATCCGCTGGGGCGCGGACACGGTGATGGACCTGTCGACCGGCCGCAACATCCACGACACCCGCGAATGGATCATCCGAAACTCGCCCGTGCCGATCGGCACCGTCCCCATCTATCAGGCGCTCGAAAAGGTCGGCGGCATCGCCGAGGAACTGACCTGGGACATCTTCCGCGACACGCTGATCGAACAGGCCGAACAGGGCGTCGACTATTTCACCATCCATGCCGGCGTACGCCTGGCTTACATCCCGATGGCGGCCAGGCGCGTCACCGGCATCGTCTCGCGCGGCGGCTCGATCATGGCGAAATGGTGCCTGGCGCACCACAAGGAGAGCTTCCTCTACGATCATTTCGACGAGATCACGGAGATCATGAAGGCCTATGACATCGCCTATTCCTTGGGCGACGGCCTGCGCCCCGGCTCGATTGCCGACGCCAATGACGAAGCGCAATTCTCCGAACTCTACACGCTGGGCGAACTGACCCACCGCGCCTGGAAGCAGGATGTGCAGGTGATGATCGAAGGGCCGGGGCATGTCCCCATGCACAAGATCAAGGAGAATATGGAAAAGCAGCTGCAGGTCTGCGGTGAAGCGCCCTTCTACACCTTGGGGCCGCTCACCACCGACATCGCGCCGGGCTATGACCATATCACGTCAGGCATCGGCGCGGCACAGATCGGCTGGTATGGCACGGCGATGCTCTGCTACGTCACCCCCAAGGAGCATCTGGGCCTGCCCGACCGCGACGATGTGAAGGTCGGCGTCGTCACCTACAAGCTCGCCGCCCACGCCGCCGATCTTGCCAAGGGGCATCCGGCCGCCAAGGTCCGCGACGACGCGCTCAGCCGCGCCCGTTTCGAGTTCCGCTGGCGCGACCAGTTCAACCTGTCGCTCGATCCCGACACCGCCGAACAATATCACGACCAGACCCTGCCGGCCGAAGGCGCCAAGTCGGCGCATTTCTGCTCCATGTGCGGCCCCAAATTCTGCTCGATGAAAATCACGCAGGAAGTCAGGGATTTCGCGGCAAAGAAGAACCAGCCCGCCGACGGCTTCCTGGCGGCGGGCCTGACCGGCGCCGAAGTCGCCGAAGCCAGCAAGGCGGCGGCCTTGAAAGGCATGGAAGAGATGAGCAAACTCTTCAAGGAAACCGGCAGCGAACTCTATATGGGCGCTGGCGGTCGGGAGCATGATTGAGATAGTACTAATGGGTAGCTGATCAGCTAGGGGTTTTTATGTTTAGCGCGCTTGTCCAAGCTCTGTTCGCGTTTGTGCTTACCGGCATTGTCGGCGCCAAATTAGCTCACGGCTGGCAAGCGCGCGCGTCGAAAGAAACCAGGTTTTTCGAAGCCTCCAAAGATATGTATCAGCAGATGGTAGCTGCCGCAGATCAATTATCAGATTTAGCTGGTCGACGCCTTTATGCATCCCAGAGACTATGCCTTGTTTCCAGTGACGGTGCGTTGCACCGTGAGGCGGTAGAGCGGTATAAAGCTATTGTTCTTGAATGGAATGAGAGGTTGCTCACGATTGAGCTTTCTATTCGTACTAAATTTAGAAATGCATCATTGTATGAATTTGAAAATTTGCAAAATGAACTGTCCGAAATAAATAGGAATATAGAAAGTTTTATTTCTAGAAATTCATCAAGAAGTAAGAACAGAATTTTGAACGACGTAAAAATCGTGCGAGCAAAATTTTTTCAATTCACACAATCTATGATGAAGGAGGCGCAAATTTTGCATCGCCAGATGCATTTTGGTGTTAAAGTACCTTACGAAGCTGAAGCGCTTGATAAGATGTCAACGCAAAATCTGATCAAGCTTCTTTTCACGTCTCGCATAGAGAGCCAATCCATAGTTCGCTCGCCGACGGACTTTGGACTGCCAGTTAATGTCGGGGATGCGCGGTTTGGGATACACGAGTAGGGCGGCAATCTGTGCGGCTTGATCCAACGTTAAATCCTCATCCTCCAGCTGCCAAGCGTAAGGATCGATGGCGTCAGGAAATAGGGCTTTTGCAGCATCTAATGCCCCTCGGAGGCCCGTGCCAAAATATGCGACTCCCAAATATATTCGTAATATCTCAAGCTTAGTAAATTTGCGCTGTAATAGCACAGTGCCGAACCATTCCCTCACTTTGCGACGTATCGTTCGCTCATAGCGATCTGAAATTGTCCGAAAAAGCTGCATGTCGATGGTGCTGGCGCCGCCGTGTCGTTTGCGGGTAAGTAGGCGCTGCGTTTCCCTTATAACTGACAACCAGTCCACACCTGCATGCTCGAAAAACCGTCTGTCTTCCAACAGCAGAACCATCTTCTCCAATTTAGTCAGGCGCGGTTGTTGGTTGATCCCCCAACGCTCTAAATCGATCTTCAAAATTACCTGATGGATGCGTATCAGTGATGATCGGATACTGGGTTTTTGCGGACGCATAAGGATATTTTGCGCAGTTATTGATAGGTTGCAATGCTTCAATAATGATAGCGGCAACTCAGCACTTCCAGCGCCTGCGTCTCCCCTGATCCGCTGACCCGATAGACCAGCCGATGCTCGCCGGTGATGCGCCTTGACCACCAGCCGGCCAGATTCTGCCGCAATGGCTCCGGCTTGCCCGTGCCGCGAAACGGATCGCGGCGGCATTCCTCGATCAGCGCGTTGATCCGCGCCAACACCTTGGGATCATCCGCTGCCCAGGCGACATAGTCGCGCCAGGCCTGGCCCCCGAAGACGATCTTCACGGCGCGATCAGCTCATGCTCCTCGCCGAGCCCGGCATCCAGTTGCCCGATGCCCTCCAGCAGATGCTGGGCATTGGCGGGCGACGCCAACAGGTGCAGCGTCTCCTGCATGCCCTCCCATTCGCTTTGCGAAATCATCACCACGCCTTCGCCCTTGGGCCGCACGATCTGGATCGGCGCCTTGTCGGCGACGACACGGTCGAGCACGGCCTTGAGATTGGCGCGGGTTTCGGAAACGCTGACGGTCTGCATGAAGGATATGTACTAAATTATGTACAAAATCGCAAGATATCCACCATCTCGCCCCCTGACACGCCGGCGCCAATATCCCCTGTCCTACACGGCGATCCTCTGATCTACCCTGGGGAATGACACAGAACCTCCCCGCTCGCCCTCCAGCGCGCATCGCCTGCGCCGCCGCCTCGCCGGCACTGCCTTCGACCGGGACTGGAGCAACGCGCTGACGCTCCATGCCCAGGCGATGGCCGACCCGATCGCCACCCAGCTTCGCCCGCAGACCGCGACGCGGCGCTGAGGCATATCGGTGCAAAACAGGTGCAAAGCTGTCGCGTCACCGGGGCATCATGGACGCAACATGCGTCGCCCCGGTGGCGCGTTCTGATGCAGAGCAGGCGCGTGGGTGACGCGCGGCCGGTGCAAAACGGGCGCAAATGCCCCGGAAAGGTCGATAACGCTGTGAACTTCGGGTGTGACCCTGCGCCCTTCGTCCGTGCGGGCTTGCAGGATCGCCGAAAATATGAGAACAAATAACGAACATGATTCGTCCTCAGAGGAGGAAGTCCATGGTTCATCGTCTCGCTTCGTTATTGCCGCTGCTGCTCGCCGCGATCATCGTCGGCGCGCCCGATCCGGCAGCGGCCAAGCCCGATTTTTCTCATGTCACCTCGCGCGAACAGGCGGAGGCGCTGGTGGCGACCGGGGCGCTGGTGCGCATCTATCTCTTCCCGATCCGTCTGGGCGGGCCGAGGCGCAAGGCGAATATCAGCTATGTCCCGCCGGAGGCTGGCGCGGCGCTCGACCAGATCACCGGTACGTTGCAGCGTTTCACTCGCGAAGGGCTGGTCGACCGGCTGACCATCGAACCCGAATATCGCGGCACCAGCTTCGTGCCGACGCGCATCAACATGCATGCCACCCATAGCGGGCAGGAGGGCGGTTTCCACCCGAGCGTCGAGATATGGTGACGGCCCCCCGCCACCGGGGCGCTGGGGTTCAGGCCTCCAGCATGCGCAGGGTGCGGCGCTTCTTCCAGTCGAGCACAACCTGGATGCGCATGCTCCAGCTGCCGTCCCAATCGACCGCCAGGTCATGCGCGTCGAGTTGGGCGGCGATCCGCCGGCCGATGTCGAGCGCCGCCGCCTCGCCGGCTGCGCAGGCGCCGTAATTGAGGTAGAGCGCTTCGCCCTCCACCGCCGCCTCGGTGTCCTGCATGTGGAAAAAGGCATAACCCTCGGCCGGGCGCCCTTCGCCGATCGCTTCCTCGATCTCGTCCCAGATCTCGATCGCGCCGCAACTGCCGCAGCAGGTGAAATTCTGCCGCGCGATCACGCCCTCCGCCTCCAGCGCGGCAAAGGCCGCGTCCAGCCGGTCGCAATCGGTCATGTCGGGCCAGGCCTTTTCGGCGGCATTATGTTCGGCCAGCGCCTGGCGCAGCGCGGCCGATGCCTCGCGGCGCAGGGTCGGGCCGGGCAGTTCCTCGACGAATGTGTCGTGGGCGGCGGTCAGGATCGCGTCATCGTCATGAAATCCCCCGGCGACGTCGCGCCACACCTGGTCGCGCAGCGCCGCGAGCGGATCATAGGGGGGAAGGGCTGGTTCTTGCTCGGGAGCGTTGGTCTTGCCGAAGATTCGTTTCCACAATGCGCCGAACATGCGTTTGCCTGCCTCCCGCGATGCACTTTACTCGGCTCCAACATGGCGTGGCTTCGGGCAAAGGAAAAGGGGGCAATTGACCCATGAATCGCGACAGCTTCACGGTCCGCCGCAGCGATGCCCCCAAATGGCCTGCCGATCCTTATGGCGCGGGTTCCAGCACCACGTCCCAATGATCCTCGGTCACCGCCATGCGCTTCGCCTCCTCGGCATCGAACGCCGCCTTGTCGGGGAACATCCGTGCCTTGGCCGCCGCCATCGCCGCCTTGTATGCTTCGCCCGCGCCCACGCCGTCGGCGCCATGCTTGTAGACGATGGTGGTGCGCACGTCCCACCGCGTGCTGCCGCCCATATGGGTGAAGGGCATCTCGACCGTGACTTCGCTGATATAGCCCTGCCGCATCATCTCGCGCAGCAACGCTTCATGCTGCTTGTGATAGGTGGTCAGGAACTGGCCCATCCCGCCCCATTTGACGCGGTAGTAATTTTCCACCTTCAGCGGGCCGTCGGCGGGTGCCGCGGTCTGGGCGGTGGCGGGCGCGGCGGCCAGGCCGGCGAGCAGGATTAGGGCACGGGGGAAACGCATCGGGCAAGGGGCCTTTCGCAATCGAAGATCATCTGCCCCTACAGACGGATCAGCCGCCAATTTCCGCGCCCGTGGCGCAATCGCGCTTGCTCGCTGCCGCGTCCCGCCCCACCATGGGGGCATTCTCCTCGCGCAAAGGACCGCCGATGACCCGCCACCGCCTCTGGACCGTCCTGACCCTGCCCGTCCTCCTGTCTGCCGCGCTGGCCGCCTGCAGCGGCGAGAAGAGCAGCCCGGCGGAAAATGCCGCCGACAATGCGGTCAACGCGGTCGAAAATGCCATGGCCAACGCCGCCAACGCGACCAATGCCGCCGCTTCCAAAGGGGACGCCTTCAGCCCCTATGTCGGCAAATATCCCTTCGACAAGGTCGGCGCCCATAGCTGGAATGACGATCCCGCCGTGGTCGCGGCGGTAAAGGCGGCGGTCGCGGACAAGGCGGTGCGCAAATGGGTGCTGGAGGATGGCGGCCCGTCCTCGCCGATCACGACCGTGGATGGCAAGGTCGCGGCCTGGTCGTGCGAAACCCATAATTGCGGCCCGCACCAATGGCTGACCCTGGTTGATCCGGCCAGCGGCACGGCCGAGGTCTGCTATTATGACGAGGCCGTCGATGCCCAATCGACCCGCTGGTTCAAGGCCGGCAAGGAAGAAAAGCGTCCGGGCCAATGCCCTGACGTGTCGAACTGACGGGACAGGGGCGCCACATGATGCGGCGCCGCCTCTGCCGCTATTGGACGACGACCCGCACCCGGCCCAGATTCTGGATGCGGGCATAGGGTGTGGCGGCGTCGCCCTTGCGCTCCGACGCGATGCGCAGCGCGGGGAAATAGGTGCCTGGCGCGGCGAAGCTGTGGCGCGTGGTCAGGGTCAGGCTGCTGCCCGAACCGCCGGGCAGCTTCGCCTTCTCGGCAAAGGCGCCGCTGCCGTCGAAATCCCATTCCGCCGACACGATCCGGCCGGTGCCCGGCGGTACGCTGATGGTCGCACGGAAGGTCACGGCCGTGCCGGGCTTCACCACCGCCTTGGCCGCGCCATTGGCGGTGACGCTGGCGACCGGCTGGATGCCGCCCCGTGCCGCCGCATCGGCCGGCACGATCACCTGGCCATGATCGATGCGATAGGCGGTGTTGGCGGGCGGGGTGATGCCCTTTTCCACCCAGGCGGACAGGTCGCGCAGCGCCTGTTCCAGCACGCCCAGATAGCTGACCGTGCGGGTCGGGTCTTCCTGCTTGCTGCTGTCGCCATGCAGCGCATGGTCGGTGAACCAGATGCGGAAATTCTGGTCTGCGCCCGCGCCCTGCGCAGCGATCACCCGCTGGCGATACCAGTCACCCTGCCAGGGCATGGCTTCGCGATCCCACAGATTTTCGACCAGGATCATCTTGCCCTGGAACTGCCCGGTCATCGGCGGCTGGCCCATCGGCTTGCCAGTGGTCGCGGCGGTGAAAAGCGGGCCGAGCAGGAAGGGGCGCTGCGGATAGAGCGGCTTGCCGTCGGCCCCGCGAAATTGGTCCCAGACCGGATAGCCGGCATCGACCGGCGGCACCTGATGCCAGTGATAGGTTTCGGCGGCGAGGAAATTGCTGTTGTCGACCCGCACCTTGTCGCCGGCCTTCAACTGGTCGACGGTGGCGTCATCGACCACGCCCAGGATCACGACATTGCCGGCGATGCGGTTGATCGTCAGCCGCTTGCCCTGCGCCGCGCCCGACCCGACGATCAGGTCACCGCCGACGAAATAGGTGGCGGGTGGCGGGCTCGATAGGCGGAAGGCGACGATGCGCTGTGCCGCCCGGCCCTGCAGCGCGGCAAAGGCATTGTCGACATTGGCCGCGCCATCGGTGATGCGGGTGTCGAGCTTCAGGTCCGCCGCCTGCGCCGCGCTGATCGGCGCGGCGATGGTCGCGTCATGCTGCAACCGATAGCGCTCGAAACTCTTGGGATTATCATGGCCAAGATAGCCCGGCTTGGTCCAGAAATCGGTAAAATAGCCGGCATCGGCCATCACCATCCCGCCATAAAGGGCGGCAAAGCCATGGATGCCCATCGTCTTCCAGCCAAACCAGCTGGGCGTCGGGAAACCCATCGCCGTCACTTCGCGCAACACCGACGCCTGCTGCGGCGTCAGCCCGGCATAGGGATCGCCGCTGCCGCCCGGCTCCACCGCGTCCAATATCTGCGGGAATTTGTCATTGAGCACCCGCATTGCGCGCATTCGCACGGAGAACATGTTGGGCGGCGCCATCGGCGATCCCAGCACATAGGGGACGACACCGTCCCACACGCCGGTGGTATTCTCGATCGACCCGACCGTGCGGAACCCGCCGCCGCTGCCGCCAAAGGCATAGCCATAAGGGCGCTTGCCGCCGTACATCTGTTGCGCGACCACGCGCGAATAGCGGGCCGATGCCGCATTGGCGCGATAGGCGGCGATGGTGAAGTCATTGGGCTTGCCCGGCATGCCCACCTGGTCGCGGCCGCCGCCATTGGTCTCGACATAATAGCCGCCCGACGCGATCGAGAAGCCGATATAATTTTCCTCGCCATCGGTCAGCTTCTGCGCCAGATTCTCGTCATCCGGGACCGGCGTGATATGCTGGAAGAAGCGGCCCTGATAGTGCGCCTTGTCGGGGAAATAGAAGGAGAAGCGGGTCTCCGTGCCCTTGAACCCGCCATGGACATAGCGGTGCCGCACCGGCGCATCGCGCCATTCGTCGATGTCGATATAGGGCTGGGTGAAGAGCGGGTCTTCGGCTGCGCTTGCAGGCGCGCTACCCTGCTGTGCCCCGGCCATGCTGCCCATGCCGGCCATCAGCACCGCTGACAGGGCTGTCATGCCCATTGCAATCGATCGACGCATCGCTTCCTCTCCCTTTTGCCGGTTCAGGCTGCGGCCTCCAGCGCCGCCCTGCCGGTCCGTTCGTCCCAATGATCCGCATCGCCGCCGAGCGCGCAATTGAGCATCGCGCGCTTCAGGAACAGGTGACAGGGATGTTCCATGGTGAGGCCGATGCCGCCGTGGAGCTGGATCGCCTCTTCCGCGACCAGCCGATAGACGGCGCAGGCCAGCGCCTTGAGCGCGCCCAGGGCGATGATATCGACGTCAGCCTGCTGCGCCCGGCTCCAGAACAGGGCATCGGCGGCGGTCAGTTGCGTCCGCATGTCGGCGACGCGATGCTTGAGCGCCTGGAACAGCGCCAGCGGCCGGTCGAACTGCTGCCGGGTTTCGAGATAGGCGACGGTCATCGCCAGCGCCGCCTCCGCGCCGCCCAGGCTGTCGCCCGCCAGACAGAAGAGGCGCAGCGCCTCGATCCGATCGGCCAGCGCGCTGGCGGCACCGCCCTGCGCCAGAGTAAGGCCGGGGCCTTCAAGGACGACATCGAACAGGCGCCGGCTCTTGTCCCATCCGGCACGATAGGTGACGGAAACCTGCTCGGCCGGCACCAGTGCCACCCGATCGTCGGTGACGTGCAAAACATGGCTGGCGGTATCGGCATCGGGCACGCAGGTCAGCCGGTCGGCGCCGTCCAGCCCGCCCGCCAGCGACGCGGTCATCACCTCGCCGGCCATGGCGTCGGCGATCAGCGCGTCGCGCTCGGGCAGGTCATGGGCCGCCGCCAGCGCCTCGATCGTCAGCATCTGCGCCAGCACGGGGCCGGGCACCAGTGCCTTGCCCACGCCCTGATGGATGACGCCCGCCGCCTCGCGGCCGAGGCCCAGGCCGCCCAGTTCCTCCGGCACGCCCATCATCAGCCAGCCCATCTCGGCGATCAGCGCCCAGCTCTGCGCCGCATCCGGGGCCAGATCGCTCTGGCCGAACGCCTTGTCGGCCGCGTCCTGCACTTCCGCGCGGGTCATGGTCATGCCGCGCCCTCCTTCAGCGTCCAGCTTTTGGGTTCGCGCGGCATGCCCACCAGCCGTTCGGCGATGATGTTGCGTTGCACCTCGTCACTGCCGCCGGCGATGGTCCAGGCATAGCTGTTCATGAAATCCGCCATCCAGTTGCCGGTTTCCATGCCGCCGCCAAAGGTGATCGGGCTGTGATATTGCGCGTCGATGCCGCCCAGCCGAATCCCGAGCGATGTGAATTCCCGCAGCGTGCGCGAATAGGACAGCTTGACGATCGACGCATCGCCGACCCGCTCGATCCCGGCAATGCGGTTGGCGAGGAACTGGTCGGCGACGGCACAGGTCGCGTCCACCTTGGCGCTCAGCCGGCCAAAGTCCCGCACTATGCCCTGATCGTCCTGCCGGCCCTGCGCGCGGATCAGGTCGCCTAGCCGCCACAAGGCGCCACGCAGCCGGGCGCTCAGTTCCAGCAGGGTCAGGCCACGTTCGGACGAGAGGGTGGATTGCGCCACGGCCCAACCCTGCCCCTCTGCACCCAACCGGTCGCTGACGGGAATCTCGACATTGTCGAGGAACAGCTCGGCAAATTCCTCGTCGCCATGAATCTGATGAATCGGCCGCGCGGTAACGCCCGACGCCTTGAGGTCGAGCAGCAGATAGGTGAGGCCCGCCTGTTTCGGTCCATCATTGCTGGTGCGCACCAGCAACAGGCATTTGTCCGCGAACTGGCCCATGGTCGACCACAGCTTCTGCCCGTTGACGACATAATGGTCGCCGACCCGCTCGGCGCGGGTGCGGACATTGGCGAGGTCGGACCCGGCATTGGGCTCGGAAAAGCCCTGGCACCAGATTTCGCCGGCCAGGATGCGCGGGATCAGTAGCGCCTGCTGCGCCTCGCTCGCCCATTCGAACAGGGTGCAGGCGGCATGATAGGTCGACATGAAGGACAGCAGCAGCCGCGGCGTGTCGGCGCGGGCCAGTTCCTCGTAGAGGATCTTCTGTTCGGCAAGCGAGCGGCCGCCGCCGGGCCATTGGGCCGGCCAGTGCGGCACGGCATAGCCGCCCTCGACCAGCTTCGCGAACCAGTCGCGCTGGATTTGCAGGAAGGCGGCCTCGCTGCTGCTGCGCTCGCGCCAGCCGTGCGGCGCATTGTCGGCCAGCCACTGGCGCACCTCCAGCCGCAGCCCGTCGAGCGCGTCGGTCAAAGCCTGCCCCTCCATCCCGTTCCGGTTCCTCTCATCCCCGACGCTAGGCCCAATTGCGCCGCCCCCCGCAAGATGGCGGCAGGCGATATCCCCAAGGCGATGGCTGGGAGGCCCTTCCTTCGATCGGACACGCAACGACGCAACCACCTCCTCCGTCATCCCGGACTTGATCCGGGATCCATTCAGCGCTTGCTCTCAACCGTAGCGCCGAATGGATCCTGACATCCGTCAGGATGACGAGAAGGGAAACGGGACTAGATCCCCACCTCGATCATGTCGTCGACGATGCGGACGGGATAGGTGGCGATCGGTTCGCTCGCCGGGCCGGTCAGCGGCGCGCCGGTCTCCAGGTCGAACCGGGCACCATGGGCCGGGCAGGCAATCCAGCCCAGGCGGATGCGACCGCAGGCGAGCGGTTCGTCGGCATGGGAGCAGAGCGCGGCGATGGCGTGAATCTGTCCGTCGCTGTTGCACAACAGGATAGTCTGGCCGTCGATGGTTACGGCCCTGGTCTTGCCCAGCGGCACCTCATCCAGGGAGGCTGCCATTTTGAAATCGCGCTCGCTCATGCCCGAAAGCTGCCCAAGCTCGTGGAGCGCGGCAAGGCCCGGCCCATGCCCATCACCGGGGCGTTCTCTTGCCCGCCGCCCTGTCGCGCCGCGCCGCTCTTCAGTATCGCATCCCTGTTCGGCAGGGGATGCGTGGACCAATGAATTTTGAATGGACGCAGGATGAAGAGGCTTTTCGCCAGCGGTTGCGCGACTTTCTCGCCGCGACGCTGCCGCAGGATTGGGAGCGTTTCTCGCAACATGGCCCGGCTTCCCCGGCACTGACCGACTATGCCCGCACCTTTTGCGGGCGCCTGGCCGACGAAGGGCTGCTGACCCCGCACTGGGCCAGGGAGATTGGCGGCCAGGGGCTCGATCCCTGGCACCAGACCATATTGGCCGAGGAAATGTGGATCGCCGGCGAACCGCGCGGCGGCCAATATATGAACGTCAACTGGGTCGGGCCGACGCTGATCCGCTACGGATCGGAGGCGCAGAAAGCCCAGTATTTGCCCGCCATCACCGGCGGCCAGGCGCTCTGGTGCCAGGGCTTTTCCGAACCCGGTTCCGGTTCCGACCTCGCCTCGCTGCGCACCCGCGCGACCCGCGACGGCGATGTCTATCGCGTGTCGGGGCAGAAGATCTGGACCAGCTATGCGGGCCTGGCCGACACCTGTTTCCTGGTCTGCCGCACCAGCGACGATCGCAAGCAGGGCATTTCCATCCTGCTGGTGCCGATGGACACGCCCGGCATCACCGTACGGCAAATCCCCTCGCTGATCGGCGAGGGCGACATTCACGAAGTCTTCTTCGACGATATCGTCGTGCCGGTGGAAGCGCGACTCGGCGAGGAAGGCCAAGCCTGGGAAATCATCGGCTATTCGCTGACCAATGAGCGGCTCGGCATTCCCCGCTATGCCCTCGCCCGCGCCGCGCTCGACCGGGCGGTGGCGCTGCTCCAGGCACAGGGCGAATTTGCCGGCGAAGCGGTGCGGATCGAAGCCGCCCATGCCGCTGCGCTCTGCGAAGCCGCACGGATGGCCAGCTATGCGATCGTCGACC
The DNA here is from genome assembly GCF_003950715.1 of Sphingomonas sp. S-NIH.Pt3_0716. Classification (NCBI taxonomy): domain Bacteria; kingdom Pseudomonadati; phylum Pseudomonadota; class Alphaproteobacteria; order Sphingomonadales; family Sphingomonadaceae; genus Sphingomonas; species Sphingomonas sp. S-NIH.Pt3_0716. Next base: position 59,797 of record NZ_QLJK01000003.1, read on the forward strand.
GCCGCTGCCGGGGCGAGGCGATCGGCGCCGAATCCAGCTCCGCCCGTTTCGCCACGGTGATGGCCGAACGGCGGGTATGCGAATTCATCGTCGAATATCTGCCGCAGGCACTGGCCGACGCCCATCCCTATCTCAAGATGCATCATCAGCGCGGGATCGTCGCGGGCATCGCCGCCGGCGCGGCGGAGATCCAGCTCAACATCATCGCCAGCGATGTGCTCAAACTGCCACGGGAGCCGCGCTGATGAACCTGTCCCTGACCGACGATCAGATCGCGATCCTCGACGCGATCGACACGCTGACCCGGCCCTATGCCGGCGCGACGCTGCATGAGGCCGGCTTTGCCCTCGCCAGCGAGGCGCTCGACCGCGACCTGACCGAAGGCGGCTTCCTCGACATCGGTTTCGATCCCGATCTCGGCGCGATCAGCGCTGCCCTGGTGGTCGAGCGGCTGGCGCGCCTGCCCCAGACGGTGGAGGCGGCGGCCAGTGCCCTTATCCGCCCGCTGCTGGGTGATGCGACGCCGCGCCCGCTCTGCCTGGTGGAGGAAGGCAAGACCCATCGCCCGGTCCGCTTCCTTGCGTCGGGCGCGACGGTGCTGCTGGTCGGGCCTGACCGGGTGCGTAGCTTCGTCGCCGGCCCCGAGCATGTCCGGGCCGAACCCGAAGCGCTTTATGCCTATCCGATGGGCAGCCTGATCGCCCAGCCGGAAGACCTCACCAATCACGCCGTGTCGGCCGACGACATCCGCACCCGCTGGCGCGTGGCGCTGGCGGCCGAGGCGGCGGGCCTGCTCGCCGCCGCGCTCGACAGCACGACCACCTATGTCACCGATCGCCAGCAGTTCGGCCGCCCGCTCGCCACCTTCCAGGCGCTGCGCCATCGCCTGGCCGAGGCGCAGGTGCGCGCCAATGGCCTCTACTGGCTGGCGATGAAGGCGGCGGCCACGCTGGATGCCGGCGACGCGGCGCTGGCGGCACTCCATGCGCAGGAATCGGCACGCAGTTGCGTCTATGACTTCCACCAGTTCCTCGGCGCCATGGGCATGACGCTGGAGCATCCGCTGCACCTGTGGACCTATCGGCTCAAGGCGCTGATCGGCGACCTCGGCGGACGCGGCGGCCAGGCGCTCGCCGCCGCCGACGCGCTTTGGGGTTAGAATCCTTGAGAGAGCCTGATTCACGCCATCGGTGAAAGCGCGGTGCGCTTTCACCTCAGACGATCAGGCTCTAGCCCAGCTTCGGCTTGATCTCCTCGATCACCCAGCGGGCATAATCCTCATATTCGCTGATGCTGCGCACCGCCGGGATCGGCACCGAACTCATGGTGACGCCCAGCGTCGCGAACCAGCCGAGCCGGTCGATGATCTCCGGTGCGGTCATGCCCGGCCGGGCGCGCGGATCATCGACCACGGCATGCCCCTCGCCGACCCGGCTGGTGGCAAAGCCGTACATCACGTCGAACGGACGGCCGTCATAGCCCGGCTGCGACTTGACGAAGTCGATCTTGGCCGGAATATCCTCGGGTTTCGTCAGATAGGGCCACCAGCCACTGGCATGGCGCGCGGCGCGCTTCAGCACCGCGTCGGCCTCCCCGCCCATCCAGATCGGCAGATGCGGCTGCTGCACCGGGCGCGGGGCAAAGGCGACATCGCGGAAAGAGACGAACTCGCCCTCGAATTGCGGATCGTCGCTGGTCCAAAGCTCGACGATCGCGGCCAGATATTCGTCGCACATCCGCCCGCGCTGGTGAAAGGGGACGCCGAGCAGGTCGAACTCCTGCTCCAGCCAGCCCGCGCCAAAGGTCACCATCGCCCGGCCGCCCGACAGCCAGTCGATCGTCGACAGCGCCTTGGCGGTAATCGCGGGATGCTGCAGCGGCAGGATCGCGATCGAGCTGTTGATGCGGATGTGGCTGGTCGCCCCGGCATAATAGCCCATCGCCGCATAGGCATGGAAATGATGCGGCCCCGACAGGTCGACATGGGCGCGCGGGATCAGGAAATGTTCCGGCACGCTGATCATGTCGTAACCCAGGTCATCGGCCAGCTTCGCCAGCCGCGTCTGGTCCGCGCCCGTGACCGACAATTCCCAGGGCTGCATCGTCGCCTTCAGCTCGATCAGCCGGGGCATGCCGAAGGCGAATTTCATGACCCCGCCTCCCGCCGGCTCAGAAGCCCAGGTCGAGCACCGGCCCGTCGAAATTGCCGGCCAGCTTCTGCGTCGCCGCGCTCAGCTTGTCCATGGGTTCATGCCGGATATAGCCGTCGATGATCCGCTGATAATTGCTGATCAGCCCCTCGATCACCTTGGACAGGCGCATGAAGTCGAAACCCTCGGCATGCAGCCCCTTCTGCTGCAACGGGATGTTGGAATAATCCTGGCGCGGGATCATCGGGAATTGGTCGCTGTCATAAGGCAGCATCACCGGCTCCATCACCACCGGCGGCTCCTGTCCTTCGGGGAAATGGGTCAGCGACCAGAGTTCGAACATGCAGCTTTCCGGGCCGAGCGGGCGGATGCGATAGGCCGCCATGCTGGAGAGGAAAGGCAGCAGGAAATAGTTGGGGAAGATGAATTCCACCGACTTGACCGGGGTTTCCACCGCCAGCTTGTTGAGATCGGGCGTGGGTTCGCCGCGCGCCTGCCCGGCCTGGGTCACGCAATGATTGACCATGCCGAACCAGTGCATGATCGCCTGTTGCGGGTCTTCGGGCAGTTCGACGTCGATCAGCGTGCGGGCGACCGCGACATCCTTGGCATGGCACATGCCGGCCATGCCCTCGCTCAGCAGCTGCATATGGTCGACCTGGTCGACGATATTTTCCTTCATCGACCGGTTGGGATTGATCGGCACGCCGATCCCGCCCGTGTCCATGCCGTACATCATGTTGTAGAGGATCGGCACCTTCTGCTGCAGTTGCGGGTGGGTGCGCATGACATGATAGCCTTCCATGAAGGCTTCCATCGCGACCTTCCAATTGGCCGGCAGCACCGTGCCGAAACACCATTCGGCGCGCATCTTGTCGGCATTATAGGCGTCGAGCCCCACCGCGAGCGGGCCGAGCTGTTCGCGCAGCGACGGCGCGTCATCGTCGAAATTGATGAAGACGCAGCCCATCTCGATCTCGGTGCGGCACGGGCGCAGGGCCAGATCCTGCTCGTCCAGCTGATGCTCGCTGAACATGTGCCGGCCATAGACGAAGGTATTCTTGCCCTCGATATTCCAGCGCCAGCCATGAAAGGGGCAGATGAAGCCTTTGCCCTTGCAATTGCCATGACTGCCCTCGGTCAGCGGCACGCCGCGATGGCGGCAGGCATTATGATAGGCGCTGATCCCATCCTTGGTCCGCACGATGATGACGGATTTGCCCAGATTGCTATATTCGATCCAGTCGCCGACCTCCGGCACCTGCTCCACGCGGCAGGCCATCTGCCAGACATGGGGCCACAATTCCTCGCATTCGCGGCGATAGAAATCCGCGTCATAATAGCGTGCCGTGGGAATGCGCTCGGGATCGCTGATTTCCAGCGGGAAGCCCGCACGCGTCATTTCAGCAGCCTCAACCATGCCATGCCTCACCCAGATTTCTTGCTTGGATGAAGTGGTAAAGGCTGGGCCGGGGAGCGCCAAGGCAGCGCCCCAACCCATCGCCCTACCGATGGACGGCCGCGCCCAGTTCGTCCAGCACCTCCCGGCTGTGCGCGCCCAGTTCCGGCGCGCCGCCTGCGACCCGGCCCGGCGTTTGCGAGAACCAGGTCGGCACGCCGGGGAAGCGCACCGGCCCCTGCGGCGTCTCCACCGTCTCGAAGAAGCCGATCGCGTTGAGATGCGCATTGTCGAACAGTTCGTCCGTGGTGCGCAGCGGCGCGGCCGGGATATGCAGCACCTCCAGCAGCTCAAGCCATTCCTGCGTCGTCCGCTCGGCAAAGGTTTCGCCTAGCAGGCCATAGACCCGGTCGATCTGCTTCGCCCGCTTGGCCAGCGTGTCGAACTCCTCGGTCGCCCAGGGCGGGTTCACCGCCGCGACGAAGGCGTTCCAATGCTTGTCATTATAGACCAGCGCGGCGACATGGCCGTCCTTGGTCGCATAGGGCTTGCGGTTGCGGGCGACGACGCGGTGATAATGGGCCGGCCCCAGCGGCGGCTCGAACAGCATGCCGCTGGCATGTTCGGTCAGCATGAAGGAGGCCATGGTCTCGAACATGGAGACTTCCACCTCCTGCCCCTCGCCGGTGCGCTCGCGATGGAACAGCGCCATCATCGTCGCATAGAGGCCGGTGAGGCCCGCCACCTTGTCGGCGATGATCGTCGCCATGAAATCGGGCTTGCCGGTCATCAGCTGCTGCAAATGCGGGATGCCGCATTCGGCCTGGATCGTGTCGTCATAGGCAGGCTTGTCGCCGTCCGGCCCGCGCCGGCTATAGCCATAGCAATTGGTGTAGACGATGTCGGATTTGATTGCCTTCACCGCCTGATAGTCGAAGCCCAGCTTGGCGATCGCCTTGCCGCGCATCGAATGGATGAAGACATCGGCGGTGGCGATCAGCGCGCGCAGCGTCGCCTTGTCCTCCTCCTGCCGCAGGTCCAGCACCAGGCTGCGCTTGCCGCGATTGACGTTGGTGAAGACGCCGCCCAGCTCGGGCGTCGGCCCGGCATTGATATAGCGCGTCGCATCGCCCGCCGGCGGCTCGATCTTGATCACGTCGGCGCCCATGTCGGCCATGATCTGGGTCGCATAGGGGCCGAATACCATCGCCGTCAGGTCCACCACGCGGATCCCGGCCAGCGGCCCTTTCGGCATGTGCGTCGCGTCCATCATCCTCTCCCCATAACTGCCTTGGGGCTAGGCCAAGGGCGCGGCGAAATCCACGCGCAACCCCTTCGCCCCACCGATATGTGGGGCCGCCCGATTGTGCGCGCGGGAGGCCGGATGATACCCGCAGGCGATCATCCAGACGCCAGCAGAAGGCCCCCAGAGACGTGGATTTTGCCCTGACCGAAGACCAGAGGAACATCCGCGACGCGGTGTTCCAGCTCTGTGCCCAGTTCCCCGACGATTATTGGCTGGAACGGGACAAGGACGCCGTCTTCCCGTTCGATTTCCACCGGGCAATGGCCGATGCCGGCTGGCTGGGCATCGCCATGCCCGAAGCCACCGGCGGCGCGGGCCTGGGCATTACCGAAGCGGCGATCATGGTGCAGGCGGTGGCGGAAGCGGGCGGCGGCATGACGGCGGCGTCCAGCATCCACGGCCCGGTCTTCAGCCTGGAGCCGATCGCCCTGTTCGGCACGGCCGAACAGCAACAGCGCATGATCCCGCCGATCATCTCGGGCGCGGAGAAGATGTGCTTTGCCGTGACCGAGCCCAATACCGGGCTCGACACCACCAAGCTCAAGACCAGAGCCGAACGGGTCGAGGGCGGCTACCGCGTCAATGGCGAGAAGATCTGGATCACCAACGCCCACGTCGCCGACCGGATGATGCTGCTCGCCCGCACCACCCCGCTCGATGAAGTGAAGAACAAGACGCAGGGCCTGTCGCTCTTCTTCACCAAACTCGATCGCGACAGGATCGAGCATCAGCTGATCCCCAAGATGGGCCGCCACGCGGTCGGCTCCAACATGCTGTTCATCAACGACCTCTTCATCCCCGAGGAGGATCGGATCGGCGAGGAAGGGCAGGGCTTCAGGATCATCCTCAAGGGGCTGAACCCGGAGCGCATATTGCTCGGCGCCGAAGCGATCGGCATCGGCCGCAACGCGATCCAGCGCGCCGCCCGCTATGCCCGCGAACGCATCGTCTTCGACCGGCCGATCGGCATGAATCAGGGCATTCAGCATCCGCTCGCCAAATGCTGGATGCAGCTGGAGGCGGCGAACCTGATGGTGATGAAGGCGGCCACCCTGTTCGACAAGGGCGAGGAATGCGGCGTGGAGGCGAACAGCGGCAAATATCTCGCCGCCGAATCCGCGTTCGAGGCCTGCCATACCGCGATGCTGACCCTGGGCGGCATGGGCTATGCCCAGGAATATCATGTCGAACGGCTGCTGCGCGAAGTGCTGATCCCGCGCACCGCCCCGGTCAGCCCCCACATGATCCTCAATTTCATCGCCGAAAAGGTGCTGGAATTGCCCAAATCCTATTGAGGCGAGAGACGATGACGCTGCCGATCAAGATGCGCTCCTGGCTGTTCGCGCCGGGCGACAGCGAGAAGAAGATGGCCAAGGCGGCGGACAGCGCCGCCGATATCGCGCTGTTCGACCTGGAGGATGCGGTCGCCACCGAGAACAAGCCGCTCGCCCGCCAGATGGTGCATGACTTTCTCGCCGCCCGCAGCGAAGGCCGCGAGCGGCTCTGGGTCCGGGTCAATCCGCTCGACGGCCCCTATACGCTCGACGATCTCGCCGCGATCATGCCGGCGCGGCCGGGCGGCATCATGCTGCCCAAAGTCTATGGCCGGCAGGATGTCGAACGGCTCGACCATTATCTGACCGCGTTCGAGGCCGCGCATGGCATCGAACGGGGATCGACCCCGCTGATCGTGCTGGTCACCGAAACGGCCGAGGCGATGTTCCACACCGGCGATTACAAGGGCGCGCCGCGCGTGGTGGCGCTGACCTGGGGCGCGGAGGATCTGGCCGACTCGATCGGCGCCAGTTCCAACCGCAATGACGATGGCAGCTATGGCTTCACCTATGAACTGGCGCGCTCCATGTGCCTGCTGGGCGCCGCCACCGCCGGTGTCACCGCGATCGAGACGATCCAGGGCGATTTCCGCGACCTCGACGGGCTGAAGGCGCGCGCCGAAAAGGTCCGGCGCGACGGCTATCGCGGCATGCTGGCGATCCACCCGGCGCAGGTCGATGTCATCAACGCCGCCTTCACCCCGACCGAAGAGGAGATCGCCGAGGCGCAGGCGATCGTCGACATCTTCGCCGCCAATCCCGGCGTCGGCGCGATCGGCTACAAGGGCGGGATGCTCGACCGGCCCTATCTCAGCCGCGCCGAGCAGTTGCTGCGCCAGGTCGGGAAGCTGTGATCGACCTCACCCCCTATCTGCGGCGCGGCGACCGCATCGTCTTTGGCCAAGCCTGCGGCGAGCCGGTCAGCCTGGTCAGCGCGCTGATCGAACAGGGCGCGCGGATCGGCGATCTGTCCGCCTTCATCGCCACCAGCTTCTCGGGCCTGTTCACGCCGGACAGCGCCGACAGCTTCCGCCTCTCCTCCATGGGCGCGATCGGCGCGCTGCGGTCGATGACCAAGACCGGCAAGCTGCAGGTCATCCCCGTCCATGTCAGCCAGGTCGCGCCGATGATCACGGCCGGCCTCATCGGCTGCGACGTGGCGATGATTCAGCTGAGCCCCGCCGACGCCAACGGCAACCATAGCTGCGGCCTGATCGGCGACTATGTCCGCGCCGCCGTGGACAAGGCGCGGGTGGTGATTGCGGAGATCAACGAAGCGGTGCCCTATGTACCGGGCGAACTGATCCCCGCATCCGCGATCGACGTCGCCATTCCCGTGTCGCGCCCGCCGGTCGAGGTGGCGCCCGCGAAGATCGGCGAGACCGACGAAGCGATCGCCCGCCACTGCGCCGCCTATATCGGCGACGGATCGGTGATCCAGACCGGGGTCGGCGCGGTGCCCGACGCGATATTGCGGCTGCTGGGCGACCGGCGAGACCTGGGCGTCCATTCGGGCATGCTGGGCGACGGGCTGGTGGACCTGGCAGACGCCGGCGTGCTGACCAACGCCCGCAAGGAAATCGACACCGGCATCTCGATCAATGGCGCGCTGATCGGCACCCGCCGGCTCTATGACTGGGCGCACAACAACCCGGCCATCCGCATGTGCGCCACCAGCTACACCCATGATGCCGCAGTCCTCGGGAGGCTTTCGCGCCTCGTCACCATCAACAGCGCGCTGGAGGTGGACCTGACCGGCCAGGTCAATGCCGAACAGTCGGGCGCGGCCTATCTCGGCGGCACCGGTGGCCAGGTTGATTTCGTCCGCGCCGGCGCCCGCTCGCCCGGCGGCTGCTCGATCATCGCGCTTTCCGCCTCGGCCAAGGGCGGCAGTTTGAGCAAGATCGTGCCAGCCTTGTCCGGCCCCGTCACCACCGCGCGCAGCGATGTCGACATCATCGTCACCGAATATGGCGCGGCGGAACTGAAAGGGCAGACGCTGGCCGAGCGCACCCGTCGCCTGATCGCCATTGCCGATCCTGCCTTCCGCGAGGAACTGGAGCGGGCGGCCCATATCATCCAGCAGAGGGGGTATTGATGCCCGAAGCGCAGACCGACGCAGTCCTGTTCGAGGCGCGGCCCGACGGCATCGCCATCCTCACCATCAACCGCCCCGACCAGCGCAATGCCCTGGGCCGCGACGTGCGCGAGGGGCTGCGTGCCGCCTGGGACCGGTTCGAGCATGATTCGGCGCTGCGCGTCGCGATCCTGACCGGCGCGGGCGACAAGGCCTTCTGCGCGGGCGGCGATCTCAAGGAAATGGTCGACACCGGCATGACCGTCCCGCCGCGCGCCATGTTCCCGCTGCCCTATGACAGCATCGAACTCAGCAAGCCGACGATCGCGGCGGTGAATGGCGTCGCCTTTGCCGGCGGCTGGATGATCGCCCAGGCCTGCGACCTGTGCGTTGCCAGCACAGCCGCGCGCTTCGCCATTACCGAGGTGAAGGTCGGGCGCAGTTCGCCCTGGGCCGCGCCCCTCATTCACATGATCCCGCAGCGGATCATGATGGAGATCATCCTGACCGGAAAGCCGATCACCGCGAGCCGAGCCTACGAGATAGGCCTGGTCAATCGCCTGGCCGAGCCCGAAGCGCTGATGCAGGCGGCGCTCGATCTGGCGGCGGAAATTTTGGAGGGCGCGCCCCTGTCGGTGAAGGCCGGGCGCGACACGGTGATGCTGGCGACCGAGATGGGCCGCGCCGCTGCGCTGCAGGCCGCCCGCGCCGCCTCCGAATATACTTATCATAGCCAGGACGCGCAGGAAGGACCGCGCGCCTTTGCCGAAAAACGCACGCCGCAATGGACCGGGCGCTGAGCCCGGCTGTCTGAAATCGTCAAGTCCGGGTGACGCGGGCGTGGCAAAAGGGTGAAATGGAGAAGGAATAGGCCATGAACGAGATCAGCAGCATCGGCACGCCCGGCGAAGATCTGATCGAGCCGGTCATCGTCCCGGTCGAAGCCTATGTGTCGAAACACTATGCCCGCGCCGAGCAGGACCGGCTGTGGCGCAAGGTCTGGCTGCAGGCGGCCCGGCTGGAGGATATTCCCGAGGTTGGCGATTTCGTCACCTATGACATTCTCGAAGACTCGGTCATCATCATGCGCACCGGGCCGGATGAACTGAGCGCCTATCATAATGTCTGCCCGCATCGCGGCCGCCGCCTGATCGATACGCCCGCAGGCCAGCGCAACGCGCGCGGCAACCGCAAGTCGATCATCTGCGGCTTCCATGGCTGGACCTTCGACCGCCAGGGCCAATGCACCTTCGCCAACCATGCCGATGACTGGCAGGGCAAGCTGACGGCGCAGCGCACCGCGCTCGGCAAGGTCAGCGTCGACACATGGGGCGGCTGGGCGTGGATCAATCTGGATCCCGATTGCGGCCCGCTCGCCGATTATCTGGGCGTCGTGCCCGACATGCTCGATCCCTTTGGCCTTCAGAATATGCGCTATCGCTGGCGCAAATGGATCATCTTCGACTGCAACTGGAAGGTCGCGATGGAGGCATTCAGCGAGACCTATCATGTCCAGACCACCCATCCCGAATTCAACGCCTTCGGCGAATTTCGCGGCTGGGCGCGCAAACATGGGCTGCACACCAATATCGGCTATGAAGCGCCCAAGAATATGGATGAGAATCAGGCCAAGCTGCGCATCGGATCGGGCGAAGACCCGCGCCTGTCGACCGCCGAGATGCAGCTCTTTACCTGGGAAAATGCCAATACCAACACCACCATGACATTGGTCGCCGCCGCCCAGCGCCTGAAGGACGAACTGCCCGAGGGTACGCCCGCGCCGCAGGTGCTGCAGCACTGGCTCGCCACCGCGCGGGCCGATGACGAGAAGCGTGGCGTCTTCTGGCCGGTGGTCGAACCCGCCCATACGGCGAAAAGCGGCACCGCCTGGCAGATCTTCCCCAATTTCCAAATCGGCCATGCCGTCAACAACATGCTCTGCTATTCCGCCCGCCCCTATGGCGCGGACCCGGACAAGTGCATCTTCGAGGCGGCGGTCTATGAACTTTCCCCAGACGCGGAAACGCCCGCGACCGAATGGGAATATACCAGCGCGGAGCAATGGCCGCCGGTGCTGCAACAGGATTTCACCAATATGCAGGCGGTGCAGCAGGGCATGAAGAATGTCGGCTTCCGCGGCACCCAGCCCAACCCCTATATGGAGCGGGCAGTCGCCAGCCTCCATTATAACCTGTCCCGCTACATGGGGACGGGCGCGCCAAAGTTAATGGACTGACCGACATTGCCGCGTTCCTGGCCCTTCGCCGCCGACCATCTGTCTGGCGGCGGAGCGCTTTCGCGTCTCCATTTTCACCAATGACTGTCTTCGACGACCGCCCTCCAATGGAAAGGGGCGCTCCCGGCAGGAGCGCCCCTTTCCGTTTTCATCCGGATTGCGCCCCTCAGAAAGGCAGCTTGTAGAGGTTCACCGCATTGTCCTGCAGCACCTTCTTCTTCACTGCAAAGTCATAGCCGCCCAGCACATCGGTCAGATGCGCCTGCACGCCCGGATAGAGCGAGGTCGGATGCGGGAAATCGGTTTCGAACATGACCTTGTCGACGCCGATCGTTTCCAGCAGCAGCTTGGGCGCGACCTTCTCGAACCAGAAGGTGACCCAGAAATGGTCGCGGAAATATTCCCACGGCCGCTTGTTGAGCAGGCCGACCTTGCTCGGCAGCATTTCGTCGAACTGATGCTCCAGCGCCTCGATCGCGAAGGGCACCCAGCCCGCGCCGCTCTCGATCAGGCCGATCTTCAGCTTGGGATGGCGGTCGAGCCGGCCCGACACCATCCAGTTGCCCAGTGTCGCGGCATTGCCGATCGAGAACATGGTGGCGACCACCGACAGCGTCTGTTCAAAGCCGAAGCCGTCCCAAGTGAGCGTATTGGGGTCGATCGCCGCATTGAGGTGGAAATTGAGCGGCAGGCCTTCGGCCTCGCACATTTCCAGGAAGGGCGTCCAATAATCATGCAGGAAGCTGGGCACGCCGACGCGCTCGGGCGTATCGGGCAGCACGAAGCCGCGCAGGCCCATGTCGACGCAGCGCCGCGCTTCGGCTTCCATCGCCTTCTGGTCCCAGAAGGGCAGATGGGCCATGTTGAAGATGCGCTCGCCCGACACCTGCTGATATTCGGCCGATGCGTCATTATACATCTGGATGATCGCGACCGCGAGGTCGGGGTCGCCCAGCGACATCAGCGACCCGGCTTGGGTCACGCCCGAATTCTGGAAGCCGATCTGGGCATAGATGCCCATATCGTCCATCGCTTGCAGCCGCTCCTTGATCAGATGACCGCCCGGATGCGCCTGCGCCAGCTTGGGGAAGGCAAGACGGCCGAGCAGCTTGTTATTGTCGGCGCGGATGACGTTGCCGCCCATCGATCCGAAATTGCGGTCGCCCACATACCAGCGTTCGACGCCGTCGGCGTCCTGCTTCACATAGGGCACCTTGGCCTTGTACTTGGCCGGCGCGCGCGAGGTGAAGAGGTCCGGCGCTTCGGTGATATGGGTGTCGGTATCGACGATCTTGATGCCGGCCAGCGACGGATCGAGCCCCCCCGACTGGGTGCTGTAGTCAACCTCGCGGATGACGCCGCCTTCGGTATAGCCTTCGGCCGACCAATATTTACGCGCGGCCTGGGCGTCGGCGACGTCCTTGTCCTTCACATCAGCCATGCTTCACCTCCAGCGCGCCCTGCCAGCTGGCGGATTCGAAGATCGGCTGGACGGAGGCGGCCGGCGACTGTTCCTCGACCGAGCGGCGGACTGCTTCGCTGAGCGTGCGCTGCAGGCCGGCGGCATCGATCTGGTCGGAGGGTTCATAGACGAAGCCGATCGCCAGCGGCTGGCCGTCGGGCATGTGGGGCAGCAGCATGGCGGTGACGTCGGCGATCGAGCCGAAGCCGGCAAAGCCGCTGATATGCCCCTCGTCCCGGCAGCGCTGCACCTGGCCGGCGACATCGGCGAAGACGAACTTGCGCTCCTGCGGCGCTTCGGCATTGAGGCGACGGATCAGGCCGTCGCGGCGCGGCTGCTGCACGGTCGACAGCATCAGCAGGCCGGCGGCGGAGTCGGTCAGCCGTTCCTGGCGGCCACCGGCCAGGCCGTTATTGGCCGAGGTGCGCAGCGCCTTCTTGCCGGCGCGCCAGTGAACGATCTGAATGTTGAGGCCGACCATGCCGAACACGGCAATGCCAAGGCCGGTCTGGGCCGACAGGCGATCGATCAGGCCGTTGAGGACGCCATCGCGCACCATGCGCGGCTGGATCGCGGCGCCCAGCATCGCGGCGCGCGGGGTCGGCGAATAGGCGCGCGAACCCGGATCCTTGTGGAGCAGGCCCAGATCGACCAGGCTCGACAGCAATTCGGACGTGCTCGACTGCGGGCGGTCGAAGCGACGGACAATGTCCATCACCGTTGCCTGCGGATGATCCTCGTCGAAAAATTCCAGTACCTCGACCACGCGCTTGGCGATCTTCGCCTTGTTGGACTCGGTCTTGGCTACCCTCGGCTTATGGGACTCGATCAGAGCCATGGTTCCTCTCCTTCGTTATTGAACATGGTTGTTCACTAACGCCGGGAGGCTGTCAACAAAAAATGAGATACCCTCGTTTATGTGATATTCTCTGTCTCATTCTGCCGCTCCTGCGACATATTCGCAAATAGCGCCTGCAGCGCGCTGCGATCGGTCTTGAGCGACGGGGTGCGCGGCAAGTTCCTGACGAACAGCCATTTTACCGGAACATGGGTGGCAGGGAGATGCTGGCGCACATGCGTTTCCAATGCTGCGATCGCAGGTGCAGCAAAATCGGCACGCAGCCGGATGGCGGCCGCCGGCACTTGCCCCAACCGGTGGTCCGCCATGCCTGTCACCGCCGCTTCGGCGACGGCGGGGTGCAGCATCAGCGCGCGTTCGATCGACTCGGGCAGCAATTTGAAGCCGCCGCGGATGATCGCCCCGTCCGCCCGGCCGCGCAGAAACAGGAAATCATCGGCGTCGATCAGGGCGATGTCGGACGTGCGAATCCAGTCCGGGCCGATTCGCGGCGCAATGACTTCCAACAGACCTTCGGTGTCGGGTGGTAGCGGGACGCCACTATCTGGATCGACGACGCGTAGCTCAACACCCGGCATGGCGCGGCCAACCGACCCGATCTTGCGGGCGCCCCATTCGGCATGGAGCGCGGCGGTCATCGACGCTACCGGGCCGGCGAACTCGGTGGCGCCATAGGAGAGCAGGATGGGAATGCCGTAGCGCGCCTCGAACGCCTGCTGCACGCCGGGATCGAGCGGCGCCGCGCCGCAGCCGATCGCGCGCAGGGAAGCGAGATCTTCGACCGGTAGGTCGGCGTCCAGCACCGCCTGCACGCTGGCCGGCGGCAGGCCGCCATGGCCGGGCCGCCAGCGCCGCACATGGGCATGCCAGGCGGCGAGCGAGAAGCGCTCCAGCAGCTCGACCCGCTGCCCGCGCAGCAGCATCGGCAAGGTCGAATAGAGGCCGGTGATGTTGCCGAGCGGGAAATAGAGGAGGAAGGGGGCCGCGGACTGGGGATCATCCGCCTGCTGCCGGGTCAGCGGGGTCGAGAGGAAATGCCGTTCCAGCAGCGCATAAGGCACGGCAAAGCTTTTCGGCGGGCCGGTGGTGCCGCTGGTCAATATCTCGATCTGTGGCGCGGCGGGGCCGTGGCGTTGCTGAACTTCCGGCGAGGCATATTCATGACCCGGCAGGGCGGCGGCGGCCATGCCGTCGATCGCGACCGCGACCATGCCTTCGGCGGTCAGCACCGCGCGAATCTCCGGCCCGATATCCTCGGCAAAGGCGACCAGCGCGGCGGGCGCCATGCGCGCGAGATCGCGGGCAATGGCGGCGTCCGACTGAAAGGCATAGATCATGCGGATCGTTCGCCCCTGCGCAATCAGGCCCAGCAGCGCGGCGAGCGCTGCCGGCCGATTGCGCGCGACGAAGGCGACCGGGGCATCCGCCGCAATGCCACTCGCATCCAGTGCCGCATCAATCTCTTCGGCTACCGCGTGCAGCGCTCCCCAAGCGATCCATTCGCCCTCATAAAGGATCGCTGCCTGATCGGCGGGCCGTTGCAGGGCGTCGGCGGCGAGCGCGCGCAGACTGGGGTGATCCGTCTCCATGGCATGATATTGCGGCAGGGCGCGGCGCTGGTCAGCCATTGTCCGCAACGCCCTGGCGATCAGTGCTGCGTCCGCCTTTGCCGCGCTTCGGCCCGGTCCTACCCTACCACCCATGTCCGGCCCTGCCGCCCTGATCGACCCCGATGGCCTGACCCTTCCCTGGACCGGGGATGCGCAGCCCTATGGGCTGGTCGATCTCGACCGTGCGCCGCGCAGCGATGCGCCGTTGCACCTGCCGCCCTTTCCTCTGCTGGGGATCGGCGATCCGACCCATCCGCTTGCCCCCCGGCTCGATGCGCTGGTCGAACTGCCGGTGTCGGTCAATGCGATCACGCAGCAGATCGCGGCCCAGCCCGAAGCGGCGCGCGTGCTGGTGCAATTGCTGCGGCTGATCGAAGGGCTGGACCCGGCCCAGGCGCTGGTCGCGGAATCGCTTGCTTATGGCCTGCTTCAGGGCAGCGCCGGCCATGCCCGCTGGCTGGCCGCGCAAGTCCCCGCGCCGGTGCAGTCGCCCGGCGCCATCAAGGTGGATCGGGACGGCGACCGGCTGGCGATCCTGATCGATCGGCCCAATGCCCATAATGCCATCGACCGCGATCTGCGCGACGGGCTACGCGCGGCGTTCGACATTGCCGCGCTCGATCCCGATATCAGCCATGTCAGCCTGCGCGGCGCGGGCCGCAGCTTCTGCACCGGCGCGGACCTCAGCGAATTTGGCACCACGCGCGATCCGGCGACCGCGCATGACATAAGGATGCAGACGCTGCCGGCCCACGCGCTGCTGCGCTGCGCCGATCGGCTGATGGTCCATGTCCAGGGCGGCTGCGTCGGATCGGGCCTGGAAATGGCGGCCTTTGCCGGGCAGATCACAGCCAGCGCCGACGCCTGGTTCCATCTGCCCGAACTGGCGATGGGAATCATTCCGGGCGCAGGCGGCTGCGTCTCGCTCAGCCGCCGGATCGGGCGTCAGCGCGCGGCGCTGATGATCCTGTCGGGTAAGCGGATCAACGCCCGCACGGCGCTAGGCTGGGGTCTGGTCGACACGATCATGGACGACTGATCCGGCGATCCACGTCATCGCCACATCCTCCGCCCGCAGGCGGTCCCGTGCCTGCGCCCAGGAGCGATCTAGCAGGCACAGGTCGGCCGGCGACCCGACCGCGACCGCACGCTGCTGGCGCAAATCCAGCGGATCGGCGAGATAGAGGGCGAGCGCCGCCTCGGGCGTCAGCGCCTCGTCCCGCCCGATGACCGCGCCACTTTCCGTCCTGCGCGACACCGCCGCGCGCATCGCCGCCCAGGGATCGGCGACGCCATAGGGGGCGTCGCTGCCCGCCGCCAGCACCAGCCCGGCGCGGGCGAAGGCGCCCAGCCGATAGAGCAAGGGCCGTTCACGGGGTTCGACATCGCGCAGATACTGATCGCCGCGCTCGGCGATGAAATGCGGCTGGCTCACCACCTGCACGCCAAGCTCGACCATCTGCTCCAGCAGCACATCGGGGGTGACGCCGGCATGCTCGATCCGGTCGCCCTGCCGCGCGCCGGCCTGTGCCAGCGCGGCGAGGGTGAAGACCAGTTCCGTCTCGGTCGTGCAATGGCTGGCGATCGCCCGGCCCTGATCATGCGCGGTGCGCAGGAAGGCGACGCATTGGTCGAAGTCGGGCAGGGCATTTTCATGCAGATGCAGCTTGGCCGGGCCGACCGCGATGCCGGGCGGGGGCGGCGAGTCACCCAATGCGAGCGTGCCGGCGGCAACCAGATGCTGCGGCAGGCGACCGGCCGCCCGCTCGGCGGCGAACCAGGCAAGGCTCGCGCCGTCATTGCCGGGCGACATGTCGGTAACGCCGGTGACCCCATGGCGCGCCAGTTCGGCCCCCACCGCGTCCAGCGCCGGCGGCGTGCCGCCCAGCACCCGGCGCAGCCAGCCATCCTCGTCGAACAGCCGTCCGGTCCAGCGTCTGTCGATCCGCTCCAGCCCCGACGGTGGCGCGTCCAGTGCCAGCAGCAGATCGAGCGCCCGGCTGTTGAGCAGCCACATGCGCCCCGACCGATGCTGGATGCGCACCGGCCGTTCCGCCTGCCACCGGTCGATCGTCCGCGCGTCGGGCAGTCCGGCGATGCTCTCATGATAGCCGATGCCGCGCAGCCAGCCCTCGCCCGGCTGTGCCAGCGCGGCGGCCAGATCGGCTTCACTGGTCACGGCCGGCGGTCCGCAGGGCAGCGAGGCGCGGGCGACGGCATAGGCCGCAAGATGGATATGATGGTCGTGCAGGCCGGGCAGCAGGGCGCCGCCGCGTGCTTCGATCACGGGCTCGCCGGGCAGGGGAGCAAGCGTGCCGATCGCCGCGATCCGTCCGTTGGCGACGCGCAGGTCGGCACGGCCCATGCCCCATAGTTCGGCGTCGCGGATCAGCATAGCCAGGCCCCATTATCCTGTCCCAGTGTCGCGACCGGTCCCACGGTTCGCTGCGCAACGGCAGGGAAGACATCGCCCTCGGCCTCGGCCCAGCGTTGCAGTGTCGCGGTGAAGCTCGCTTCGTCGCGCGCCCGTTCCCAGCCGATCGCCTCCGCCACCACGGCACTCATCGACAGCAGCAGATGCGCGCCTGTACCGCCATGCCACTGTGCCAGCCCTAGGTGTGCAGCATGGAGCCCGGTCAGCGGGTCGGCGCAGGCATCGCCGCCAAAACCGATCCGTCCGCTTGCCTGTCGCAGCGCGGCGCTGAGGCCGCCGGCGACGCTGCAATCATCGCCAAAGCCGATCCAGTGGGCGGCGTCGCCCTCCGCGCCATGGCCGGTGATCGTCACCCAGACCAGCCCCGGCACGTCGCGCACCAGCGCATCGGCATCGATCCCCAGTTGCGCCAGCGCGCGCGGCCGCGCGGCGGCGACCACCATGTCGGCACGGCGGATCAGCGCGATCAGCGCCGCACGATCCTCCGCATCACGCAGGTCGAGCGCGACATTGGCCTTATACTGGTTCAGCCGTGCGAACAGCAGCGGATCGCCCGTGCGCATCCGGTCGGGCCGGTTGCGGCTCTCCACCTTGATGACTTGCGCGCCGGCCAGCCCCAGCAGATGCCCGGCCAGCGGCCCGGCCCACAGCGCCGACAGGTCGATCACCAGCGGCGGCCCATCGCGCGTCGGTCGCGCACCCCCTGTCATCATCAGGCGGCAGGCCGGGCTGGCCGGCACCTCGTCGATCGCCGCGATCGCAAGGCCCAGTTGCCGTCCCTGTGTCACGATCGCGCTGGTCTGCGCAGTAGCGAAGCCTGTGACAATATCGCTGTCACTTTCGATGCCGACATCGCCGAACAGCGCCGGCATCAAGTCCCGGTCGTCGGTCCGCGCCAGGGTCAACGCGATCTGCCCGTCGATCGTGTCATAAAGCCGGCATCCGCCACCGGCCGAGCGCCGCCCCGGTATGGCAAAGCCGTTCAGCGCCGCCCGCTCGCCCAGCAGTTGCGCGCCGCTCAAACCACCCAGCGTCGGCGTGCCCGCCAGCGCCCGGATCGCGTCCAGTTGCGTCTCGGCCCAGCCGGCAAGCGGCAGGGCGAGAGCCATGTCAGGCTGCGAACAGCTTCTTGATTTCCCGGCGGAGGAGCTTGCCCATTTCATTATAGGGCAGGCTCTTAGCAAAGAGCACGCGCTCGGGCACTCGCGAAGAACGCAGCCGGGCGCGGATGACCTGCTTCAGTTCCTCGTCGGCCGGCGCCGCATGGCCGTCGCGCACGACCACGATCAGGCCGACCGCCTCGCCCCATTCGGCAGACGGAATGGCGACCGCCGCCGCCTCGGCGATGGCGGGCAGGGCCAGCATCACATCCTCGATCTCGCCGGGCGAGATATTCTCACCGCCGCGCACGATCACATCGTCGGCGCGGCCCGACAGGAACAGATAGCCCTCGGCATCGATATAGCCGGCGTCGCGCGTCGGGAACCAGCCATCGGCGTCGAGCGCGCTGCGCTCGCGATATTCGCCCGACACCTGGTCGCCACGGACATAGATTTCGCCCGGCTCGCCGGCGGGCAGGCAACGGCCATCCTCGTCGCGAATTTCGATCTCGACCGTCGGCAGCGGCCGGCCGACCGAGGCCAGCCGGGCGCGGGCGGCGGGATCGGTCGCGACATGGGCGGCGCGATGTTCGTCCGGTCCCAGCAGGGCGACGGTCGAGCTGGTCTCGGTCAGGCCATAGGCGTTGGTGAAGCCGGTATCGGGAAACAGGTCGAGCGCGCGCTGGATCAGCTCCAGCGGCATCTTGCCGCCGCCATAGGCGACCGCGCGCAGATTGCTGAGGTCGGGGCGGACACCCTTGTCCACCGTCTCGATGATGCGCGAGAGCATGGTCGGCACGACGAAGGCATTGCTCGCCCGCTCGCCTGCCGCCAGGTTCAGCCAGGCGGCCGGATCGAAGGCGGGGAGCAGCAGGATGCGGCGCAGCGCATAGATGGAACTGAGCAGGGCAGCGATGCCGGCGATATGATAGGGCGGCACGCTCACCAGCGCGGCATCCTCTTCCGGCGCGGCGCCGAACTCGACCGTACCCAATATATAGGACACCAGATTGGCGTGGCGCAGGATCGCTGCCTTGGGCGCGGCGGTGGTGCCGCTGGTGAAAAGCTGGATGGCGACGCCATCGCCCTCGTCCGCCTCGATCGGCGCATCGGCCGCAGCGTCCAGCGCGGCGGTCACGAAATCGGCGCGCGCCAGCACCTTGTTGTCGGCCGAGGGGCAGAGCCGTTCGACCCGCGCGACATCGCCGACGATCAGCGCCGGGGTGATCCGCGCCAGCAGTGCGGCGAGGTCCGCGTCGGCCAGCCGATAGTTGAGCGGTACATAGGGCACGCCGGCGATCGCCGCGCCGAACAGCGCCATCGCCGCCGCCTCGCTGCTCTCGTCCAGCAGCGCGACATGGCTGCAGCCACTGTCCCGGATCAGCGCGGCGGCGCCGCGCGCGCCGGCCAGCAGCCGGGCATAGCTCCAGCGCTGGCCGTCACAGACCAGGCCGATGCGGTCGGGCGCGGCATCGGCCGCCATTTCGAGGAACAGGGCGATGTTCATAAGGTGCGCGTCAGTCCGAAGCGGGCAGGGGCTTGGCGTCCTTGGGGCTCAGCGCCACGCCGTCCACCGACAGCGAACCCTTGCCCGGCTTGACGCACAGCAATTCGAAATTGCCGGCCGGATCGACATAGCGCTTGCCCATCAGTGTGCCGGCGCTGAAATCGGCGGCGGGCGTGCCGACCGTCTCCGGCTTGGCCTCGCCCATGGCGCTGCCGCCGCATTCGATCGTGCCGGCGCCGCTGCGGATCACCATCACTTCGGTGTCGCACACCGCGCTCTTCAGTTTCGTACCCGGTTTCATATCATTCCTGCCTTCCAGCCCCCCGACGTCGCCCCTTCAGGCGATAGCGCCGCTGGCCTTCCATTGTTCAATCTGGTCCCACTCGACGCCCAGTTCCATCAGCACCAGTTCGGTATGTTCCGATGCCTGGGGCGACCGGCTGGTCTGCACCGGCTGGCCGTCAAACTGCACCGGGCCGCGCACCAGCCGCAGCGGTGCGCCGCCATCGGCGCCTTCGACCTCGATGATCATGTCGTTGGCGATCGCCTGCTCGTCGGTCAGCAGATCCTTGAAGCTCTGGATCGGCGCCCATTGGCCCTTCATCGTCTTCAGATGCTCGCGCCAATAGGCGAAGGGCTTCGCCCCGAAAGCCTTGACCAATATGTCGCTTGCCGCGCCGGCATTGTCGATCAACGACAGCACATCCTTGAAACGCGGATCGTCCGCTGCCTCGGGCACGCCGACATGGGCGAAGGTGTCGGCGATCAGGCCGGTGGGGCTGACCATGCACAGGTTGATCGTGCCGCCGTCCGAGGTGCGGAAATTGCCCATGAAGGGGTTGCGCAGCGATCCGCCGGAACTCGGCATGCCGTTGCGGGTGAGGATGTCGGTCTCCATTACCTGCGCGATCAGCGCGCCCGACGCCCACCAGGCGCTCGACAGCAGCGACACGTCCAGCTCGACCGCTTCGCCGGTCCTTTCGCGGTGGAACAGCGCGCCGGAAATGCCGCCGGCAATGAACATGCCGCCGATGGAATCGCCAAAGGCAGGAATGCCCTGGGTCAGCGGGCCGGGCAGTTCCTCGGGCGTCATCGCATGGGCGACGCCGCTGCGTGACCAGAAGCAGGTGCCGTCGAAGCCGCCCACCTCACGCTCCGGCCCCTTGTTGCCCAGCGCACTGCCACGGGCATAGATGATATTCGGATTGACTGCGCGGATATGCTCGACGTCGAACTTGTTCTTCTGCCGCACCTGGGGAAGATAGTTGGTCAGGAATACGTCGGCGCTCTTGGCGAGTTCATAGAGCACGGCTTGGCCTTCTTCGGTCGACAGGTCGATGCCGACGCTGCGCTTGCCGCGATTGGGATGCTCGAACAGGGTGTGGCGCAGCGGATCGAGCTGGACCCCGCCCATGTTCAGGAACCCGCGCTGCGTGTCACCGCGCACCGGATGCTCGATCTTGATGACGTCCGCGCCCCAGTCGGCCAGGATCGCGCCGGCAGCCGGCACATAGGTGAACTGCGCCACTTCCAGAACGCGCACCCCCTTCATCACCTGGGTCATAAAATCAGCCATCCCCTCATTCGCCGCATGATGCGACCTGTTGGGGAAAGGGTAGAAGCTGCGCCGGTCGCCGCAAGTCCGGCGGGCCTGCTATCGCTATCGCGATGCGCCCCGGCTCCCTAGCGCCGCAGCGATATTGCCGGCGTCGGCGGGGTCATGGGTTGAGCCGCCTTGTTGCTGTGCCATAGCCGGTCCGAAAACAGATGTGGGAGACATGCCATGAAACTCGACTCTTCCCTGTCCGCCGTGGTGACCGGCGGCGCGTCGGGCCTGGGGCTGGCGACGGTGCGGGCGCTGCGCGAGGCAGGGGTGAAGGTCGCGATCTTCGATATCAACGAGGATAGCGGCCAGGCGATCGCGGCGGAGGTCGGCGGGACTTTCTGCAAGGTCGACATCATGTCGGAAGACAGCGTGCTCGCCGGTTTCGACGCGGCGCGGGCGGCGCAGGGGCAGGAACGCATCCTGGTTCATTGCGCGGTCGTGTCGAAGGGCGGCAAGACCGTGTCGAAGGACAAGGAGACCGGCGGTTTCAAGCGCATGTCGACGCAGGATTATGCGATTTCGGCCGAAGGCGTGCTGGTCGCCAGCTATCGCATGGCCTCGATCGCGGCGCTCGGCATGGCGGCGCTCGACCCGCTGGAGGATGGCGAGCGGGGCAGCATCCTGTTGACCTCCAGTGCTGCGGCGCAGGATGGGCAGGTCGGCCAGGTCGCCTATGGCTCGCTGAAAGCTGGGGTCAACGGCATGGTGCTGCCGATGGCGCGCGACCTGATGGAGCTGGGGATTCGCGTCAATGCGATCATGCCGGGCATCTTTGCGACGCCGCCGATGCTGCGCTTCAAGGATATGAATCCGGCCATGTACGAAAGCCTGAACGACAGCGTGCCCTTCCCCAAGCGCCTTGGAAAGCCCGAGGAATTTGCCGGGCTGGCGCTGGAGATCACGCGCAACAGCTACATCAACGCCCAGCTGTTCCGCATCGACGGCGCGATTCGCTTTCCGCCGCGCTGAATCTCCGGGGCTGCGTCCATGGGACGAAGAGGCCGCGTTCCATATGGACGCGGCCTTTTGTCTGCCCGCTCAAGCCGCTGTTCGCACATGCAAAAATAAATACTAAGCTAGGTTGACATTATCGCCAGCAATAGCTAACCTAGCTTAGTGTTAAGGGGATATATCTCCCCGACCAGTTTTTAGTTGAAGAGGTTGTGCCATGACTCGTTTCGCCAAGATCGCCCTGTCGCTCTCTCTCGCCGCTGCCGCCCTGCCGCAGGTCGCTGCTGCTGGCGAAGCCGTCCAGATCAGCGCGGCCACCGCTGCCGCCGACTACAAGGGCAAGATGCTCTACACCGCCAGCGGCGATCGTCTGGCCGCCATCTATCGCGTCGCGGCCGATGGCAATGCGCAGATCATCCTCAACGGCAAGATGGTGAATGTTCCGGCGTCCAGCCTGACCGCCGCCGACGGCAAGCTGACCACCAGCCTGTCGAAGAAGGATCTGCTGACCGCGCACTAAGAGATCGCCGGGCGCGGCCTCCCCTGCGCCGGCCGATAGCGAATGGGCCGCCCCATCACAGGGCGGCCCTTTTTTATGTCCGGGAAGGGAGGGGCACCGGGATGGCGCCAGCCTTCAGGGCTTGACGATATTTTCCGAAATCGTGTCGAGCAGGCTGTTCAGGCGCTTGAGATCTTCGGTGGATATGCCGGC
Source organism: Sphingomonas sp. S-NIH.Pt3_0716 (assembly GCF_003950715.1). Classification (NCBI taxonomy): domain Bacteria; kingdom Pseudomonadati; phylum Pseudomonadota; class Alphaproteobacteria; order Sphingomonadales; family Sphingomonadaceae; genus Sphingomonas; species Sphingomonas sp. S-NIH.Pt3_0716. Next base: position 82,540 of record NZ_QLJK01000003.1, read on the forward strand.
AAAGGCGACCTCCTCATTCTCCTGCGCGATGCCGGATAGCTGCATGGTGATCGCCTGGCCGCGCTCGGTCAGGAATACGGCATGGGCGCGCCGATCATCATCCTTCTGCCGCCGTTCCAGCAGGCCGTCGGCGCAGAGCCGGTCGATCAGCCGCCCAGCCGATGCCTCGGCCATTTCCAGCAGATTGGCGATATGGCGCTGGGTGGTGCCGGGATAGCGCGCGACCGCCGCGATCACCGTCCATTGCGAGCGGGTGACGCCCAGCCGCACCACGCTCTGGTCGAAATGCGCGCGCAGCTGACGCGCGATGATCGTCAGCTTCATCGTCGCGTTGCGCATCAGCGCCGGCGGGTTGTCGGCGAGTGTCTTGTCCTGCAGGCTTTCCATTGTGCGCGCAGCATAGCGCCATCGCGGCGAAACGAAAGCAGCCTCCTCCTGTTCGGCGCAGCGCGGCGGCCGGACGATCCGATCAGACACGTTCGATGATGATCGCGGGCGCCATGCCCCCGGCCGCGCACATGGTGATCAGGGCATAGCGGCCGCCGCTGCGCTCCAGCTCGTCGAGCGCGGTGCCGATCAGCACCGCCCCGGTCGCGCCGATCGGGTGGCCGAGCGCGATCGCGCCGCCATTGGGATTGAGCTTGGCGCGGTCGACGCCCAGATCGCGGATGAATTTCTCCGTCACCACGGCGAAGGCTTCATTGACCTCGAATATGTCGATGTCGGCCACGGTCAGCCCGGCCTTGGCCAGCACCTTGCGCGCGGCCGGGACCGGGGCGTTCAGCATCAGCGTCGGATCGTCGCCGACATTGGCGGTCGCGACGATGCGGGCGCGGGGCTTCAGCCCATGGGCGTCGGCATAGGCTTTAGAGGCCAGCAGGATCGCGGCGGCGCCATCAACCACGCCGGACGAGGTGCCGGCATGATGCAGCGGCTCGATCGCCAGATCGGGATATTTCTGGTTGATGAGCTGGCGGAAGGTCGGCCCATCCTGGCGCGAGGGCATGTCCATGAACGCGGCGAAGGCGGGTTTCAGCCCGGCCAGCTGCTCGGCCGTGGTGTCGGGGCGGGGATATTCCTCATGGTCCAGCACGACGCTGCCATCCTCGTCATGCACCGGCACGGTCGACCGGGCGAAGCGACCTTCCTTGAGCGCGATGCCGGCCCTGCGCTGGCTTTCGGCGCCGAACGCATCCAGATCTTCGCGCGTGATCCCCTCCATGGCGGCGATCGCATCGGCGGCGACGCCCTGGTTCGACTGGGGATGCTTGTCCTGCAAGCGCATATTGCCGGTGCCAAGTCCGCCAGCGGCCTTCACGCCCGCTTCGCGGAGCGACTGGCCGTACCAGGTGACATAGGACATCATCTCGGTCCCGCCGGCGATCACCAGATCCTCCATCCCCGACATGATCTGCGCTGCGGCCAGGTTGGTGGCGGTGAGGCCGCTGCCGCAGAAGCGATCCAGCGTCACGCCCGAAGCCTTGACGTCATAGCCCGCATCAAGCGCCGCCATCCGGCCAAGGTCGCCGCCCTGCAGCCCCATCTGCGCGCTGGTGCCCCAGATGATGTCGTCGACATCGGCGGTGTTCAGATTGTTGCGGTCCTTGAGCGCCTTCAGCACCGCCACTGCAATGTGCTGCGGGTGCATGTGCGACAGCGCGCCCTTGCCCATCTTGCCGATGCTGCGCGGGGTGCGGACGGCATCAATGATATAGGCGTCGGTCAAGCATCTTCTCCCGGTCTCTTTTGCCGCAGGCGCGGCTCTCGCATCCTATCGCATGGAAGCGGGACGGCCCCCAATCGCACAGGCGATTGATCGCGCGTGGATTGGCCTGCGCTGCCCGGCTGGTGCAGGCTGGGTATGCAGATGATGAGGAGGGAGACGGATGGCGCAAGGCGAAGTCGCGCAGGCGACGGGCGGCAGCTTTGCGCCGCTGCGCGAACCGGTGTTCCGCCGCATCTGGACCGCCAGCCTCCTTTCCAATTTCGGCCAGCTGATCCTGGGCGTCGGCGCGGCATGGGAAATGACGCGGATGAGCGCGTCGCCCAGCATGGTCGCGCTGGTCCAGACCGCCCTGATGCTGCCGCTGATGCTGGTGACATTGCCCGCCGGCGCCTTTGCCGACATGTTCGACCGCCGCCGGATCGCAATGAGCGGCCTGGCCTTCTCCATGGCCTGTGCCGCGCTGCTGACCTTCCTGGCCTGGACCGGCCACAGTTCGCCCTGGATGCTGCTCGCCTTCTGTTCGCTGATCGGTGCGGGCGTCGCGCTCTATTCGCCGGCCTGGCAGGCGTCGATCAGCGAACAGGTCGGGCCGCGCCTGCTGCCCGCCGCCGTGGCGCTGGGCACGATCAGCTATAATGTCGCGCGCAGCTTCGGCCCGGCGCTGGGCGGCATCATCGTGCTGGCCGCCGGCGCCCATGCCGCCTTCGCGATCAACGCCATCTGCTATCTGCCGCTGTTCCTCGCCTTCTTCGCCTGGCAGCGGCGTCATGTGCCCGCGCGCCTGCCGCCCGAACAATTCCACCGGGCGATGGTGTCGGGCATGCGCTATGCCCTGCATGCCGGGGCGATCCGCACGGTGCTGCTGCGCGCCTTCCTGTTCGGACTGGCCGGCGCGTCGGCGTCCGCGCTGGCGCCGCTGGTGGCGAAGGATCTGCTGGGCGGCGATGCCAGCGTCTATGGCCTGTTGCTCGGCGCCAGTGGTGTGGGGGCCGTGCTGGGGGCGCTGCTGGTCGGGCCATGTCGCGACCGCTTCGGAACGCAGCGGACGACCGCCGTGCTGGCGCTGGTCAGCGGCCTCGCGCTGGCGCTGGTCGGGGTCAGCCGCCATGTGCCGCTCACCTGCCTTGCACTGCTGGTCGCGGGCGGCGCCAATATCCTGACCATCGCCCTGTTCAATGTTGCAGTCCAGCTATCGGCGCCGCGCTGGGTGACAGCGCGGGCCTTGTCACTTTTCTCCTCCGCACTGACCGGCGGCATTGCGATCGGTGCGCTGCTCTGGGGGCTGGTGGCGCAAAGCTGGTCGGTCGACCTCGCCCTCTATGGATCGGGGCTGGCACTGGCCATATTGCCGCTCGTGGGCTGGCTGCTGCCACTGCCCGAAACCAGCGAGGCGGATGTCGAGCCCTTCGTCATTGCGGGCGAACCGGAAGTCGGCATGGCGCTCACCCGTCGCTCCGGCCCGGTCATCATCGAGATCGATTATGATGTCGATCCCGACCAGGCGCGCGATTTCTATGCGGCGATGGTGGAGGTGCAGCGCACCCGCATGCGCAATGGCGGCTTCAACTGGTCGATCGCGCGCGATATCGCCAATCCCGCACTGTGGACCGAGCGCTATCAATGCCCGACCTGGGGCGATTATCTCCATATGCGCGATCGTTTCACCCAGGCCGACAAGCTGGCGCAGCAGGTGGCGCGCGCCTTCGATCGCAAGGCGGGCGAGGTGCGGGTGCGGCGGCGGCTGGAGCGGCCGTTCGGATCGGTCCGCTGGCGTGCGGACTCGCCCGATCCGCGACAGGATACGATCGGATATCTTGGCCCCTGAATGCGGCGCGGCAACGCCGAGGCGATGAGTCAGCCGCCAGCCGCTTATCTGCGCGCGAGACCGCGGTTCTCGGCCTTATCATGCCGCCCATAGGGAAGGCCGGACCACCGGCACCGATCATGGGAGGCAAGGATGATCCATCGGAAGACGCTTATTCGTTCGTCGGGCATTGGCGCGGCCATGCTGCTGGCCACCGTGTCGCACCTGGCCGTCGCGCAGGAGGCGGCGCCGCCGCCGGCCCAGAATGATCAGGATCTGATCATCGTCACCGCCCAGCGCCGTGCCGAATTGTCGCGCGACGTGCCGATCAGCATCACCACCGTCACCCAGGATCAGCTGACCAGCGCCGGCGCCAGCCAGCTCACCGACATCGCCACCGTCACCCCGGCGCTGCGCTTCGACAGCGCGGCCGCCTTCGTCCAACCGACCATTCGCGGTGTCGGCACGGCGGTCGCCAGCTCGGGCGGCGGCGCCAATGTCGGCATCTATGTCGACGGCTTCTATTCGCCCAACCCGCTGGCGGCCGATTTCCAGTTGATGAGCCTGAAAAGCGTGCAGGTGCTGAAAGGACCGCAGGGCACTTTGTTCGGTCGCAACACTACCGGCGGCGCGATCCTGCTGACCACGGCCGATCCCAGCAGCGACGGCTCGGGCGAGTTCAAGGTCAGCTATGGTCGCTTCAACAGCCTGGCGGTGCAGGGCTATGCCACCTTCGGCGTGGTCCAGGATGTGGCGATGGATGTCGAAGGGCTGTTCCGGCGCGGCAATGGCTTCGTCCATAATATCACCACCGGCAGCGACCGGGACGGGCGCTACAGCAACTGGTCGGTGCGCACCGGGATCAAGGCGGACCTGAGCGATTCCGTGTCGCTGCTGCTGCGCTACACCCATAGCGACACCGATGATCCGACCCTGCTCAACACCAATGTCTATGTCGGTGACGATATTGGCGGCGCGGGCACCAACCTGCCGCCCAGCCTCTACGCGACCAAACATGATGAAGTGGCGACCGGCGGCCCGACCGAATTCCTGTCGAACAATGACGTGATCCAGGCCACGCTGAAGGCGGACCTGGGCTTTGCCGACCTCACCTCCTACACCCAGTATCGCGACGAAAATTCGCTGATCGTCGAGGATCTGGACAGCACGGCGGCGAATATCTTCCTGCTGCACATTCCAGTGCGCAGCCAGACCGTTTCGCAGGAATTGCTGCTCACCTCGAAGCCGGGCGGACCGCTGCAATGGACCGCCGGCCTTTTCTACTTCAACAACAAGGACCGATGGGGCACTCGGGTCGGCACGCCGACCGCCGGCGATCCGCTCGCCAGCATTGCGCTGGGCGGTTCGGGCACCAACAGCAAATCCTATGCCGCCTTTGCCGACCTCACCTATGCCTTCACGCCCGACCTGTTCCTGACGGTGGGCGGGCGCTACAGCCACGACAGGATCGGCGACGCCTATTACATCATCCCCTTCTCCGGCGTGCGCACCTATGTGCCCGACCTCAAGGGCAACAAGTTCACGCCGCGCGCGGTGCTGCGCTACAAGCCCAGCGAGGAATCGAGCGTCTACGCCTCCTATAGCAAGGGCTATAAGTCGGGCATTCTCGACGTCGGCGGCAATACCGGCAACAAGGTCGCGCCGGAGGATATCGACGCCTTTGAAGCGGGCTTCAAATATGATGACAGCCGCCTGTCGGTCGATCTGTCGGCCTATTATTATGATTACAAGAATCTGCAGGTGTCGCTCTATCGCGGCAACCCGCCCTCGGCCCAGATCATCAACGCCGCCTCGTCGGAAATCTATGGTCTGGAAGGCCAGCTCTCCTACCGGCTGACCGACCGGTTCCAGTTCAATGTCGGCGCCGCCTATACCCATGCGCGCTATACCAATTTCGAGGATGCGCCGATCTATACGCGCTGCACGCTCGCCAGTTGCGCGGCGCAGGGGATCAGCTTCGTCGTCGTGCCGACCCAGCTCAACGACGTGCATATGCAGCGCACGCCCGACTTCACCGGCAATGTCGGGGCGCGCTACACGCTCGATCTGGCGGGCGGGTCGCTCGCCCTGTCGGGCAATCTCTATTACACCTCGAAATTCTATTTCGGCCCGTCCGGCACCCAGTTCGCGCAGAAGGGCTATGAGGTGCTGGCGCTGCGCGCGGAATGGACCGACGCCAGCGACCGTTTCTCGCTGGCCGTCTTCGGCGACAATGTCACCGACAGCCGCTACCGCACCCAGGTACTCAGCAATAATTTCGGTATCGGCAATGTCTGGAGTGCGCCCGCGACCTGGGGCGTCCAGGCGGGCGTCAAATTCTGATCCGGGCGGCAAGGGAGAGGATGGCGATGGGCAAGCACTATCGGGTGATCCAGTGGGCCACCGGCAATATCGGCGGCCGCGCCCTGCGCGCGGTGATCGAGCATCCGGGGCTGGAGCTGGCCGGTCTGTGGGTCAGTTCGGCGGCCAAGGCGGGGCAGGACGCCGGCACGCTCGCCGGCACCGCGCCGCAGGACATTATCGCCACCAGCGATGTCGACGCGCTGGTCGCCACCCCGGCCGACTGTGTCCTCTATATGCGGCAGGGGACCGACATGGACGAACTGTGCCGGCTGCTGGCATCGGGCAAGAATGTCGTCACCACGCGCGGCGATTTCCATCATCCCGCCTCCATGGACCCGGATGTTCGCGCCCGGATCGAGGCGGCCTGCCAGGCCGGCAACAGCTCGATCTACAGCACTGGCTCCAGCCCCGGTTTCGTCACCGAGGCGCTGACCATTCCCTTGCTCTCGCTCTCGCGCCGGCATGACTGCCTGACGATCGACGAGTTCGCTGACATGGAAAGCCGGGATTCGCCCGACTTGCTGTTCAACATCATGGGCTATGGCGTCGCGCCTACCGCGTTCGACCAGCGCAAGGTCGATTATGTGAAGCATGATTTCGCCGGCTCGCTCGCCCAACTGGCCGACGCCGCCGGCATCGCGGTAGACCGGTGGGAGGCATTCGGCGAAATGGCGGCGGCGACCCGTGACGTGACGATCGCGGCCGGCACGATCGCCGCCGGCACGGTCGGCGCCCAGCGCATCACCATATCGGGGATGCAGGGCGACAAGGCCGTGCTGCGCTTCCGGGCCAACTGGTATTGCACCCGCGACATCGACCGCCCCGACTGGGAATTGCGCGAGTCCGGCTGGCGCATCCGGGTGCAGGGCGACACGCCGCTCGACGTCAACATCAGCTTCCCGGTCGCGCCGGAGGATTATGCCGCCTTCACGCCGGGCCTGACGGCCCATCGCGCGGTGAATGCCATTCCGGCGGTCTGCGATGCGCCGCCGGGCATCCGCACCACCGCCGACCTGCCGCAGATCATCGCGCAACTGGGATGAGCATGGACAGGATCGATTTCACCGGCCGCACCATCCTCATTACCGGGGCGGGCGGGGGCCTGGGCCGCGCCTATGCGCTGGACATCGCCGCGCGCGGCGGCGCGGTCATCGTCAATGATCTGGGCGGATCGGTAACGGGGGAGGGGGCGTCCTCGACCATGGCGGATGCCGTCGTGGCGGAAATCGTCGCAGCCGGCGGCATCGCGATCGCCAATGGCGATGATGTGTCGTCGCCCGACGGCGCGCAGGCAATGATCGACCTCGCCATCGCCCGCTTCGGCCGGATCGACGCGGTGATCGCCAATGCCGGCAATATGCGCTTTGCGCCGGTCGAGGATCTGACGGCGGCTGATCTCGATGCGCTGCTCGCCGTCCATGTGCGCGGCTCCTTCAATGTCGCGCGCGCCGCCTGGCCGCATATGCAGGCGCAGGGCGGGGGTCGGCTGGTGCTCACCACATCGGGCGGCGGCATGCTGGGGATGGGCCAACTGTCCGCCTATGGCGCGGCCAAGGGCGGCGTCATGGGGCTGATGCACAATCTGGCGGAGGAGGGGCGTCCTTATGGCATCCTCTGCAACGCGGTCATGCCCAATGCCGCCAGCCGCATGTCGGCGGGCATGAGCGAGGGGACGCTGGGGCATAATCCCTGGGGCCGGGCGCTCGGCCCCAGCTTCGATCCGCGCTTCACCGCCGGCCTGGTCGCGTATCTGGCCCATAAGCGCTGCACCTCGACCCACAGCATCTATTCCGCGCTCGGCGGCCGGATCGCACGGGTGTTCGTCGGCGCCACCACGGGATGGGACCATGGGCTGGCCGCGCCGCCGACCGCTGAGGATGTCGCCGCCCATATCGACATGATCCGCGACGATGGCGCCGGCTATGCCATCCCGGCCGATATCTTCGACGAGTTCCGCATCGTGGCCGAGGGGCGGGGCTAGAGCATTCTGAAGTCGGCTGGAACAGCCGACGACTCGCAGAATGCGGCAAACCAAAGGAAATTAGAGCATCCTCCGATTCAACCTAATCGGAGGATGCTCTAGAAACCCGCCACCATCGCTTCGCTCACCTGCCACAGCTTCAATGCCTGCGCATCATCCTGCGCGGCCGCCGATGGCGTCAGTTCGGCGCGCTGGTGGAAATAGCCGCCGCTGCTGCGCCCCGGTTCCTCTGCGCTGGCGAGCCAGACCAATGTGTCGGCCGCCTGCGCCGGGGTAACCGACCGGTCGAGAATCGATTCCATATAGGCCTGCATCGGCGCGTCGCAGTGGCTGGCGAAATTGCTGGCGACCACGCCGGGATGCATGGCGTGGGCGACGATGCCGTCATCGGCCACGCGGCGGGCCAGTTCGCGGGTGAACAGGATATTGGCGAGCTTCGCATGGCAATAGGCCGCGCCACCGACGAAATTGTCGGCGAAGCTCAGATCATCCCACTGGATGCCCTGGCTCTGCTCATGCCCGGTCGAGGACACGGCGATCACGCGCACCGCGCCCGGCCCCCGCCTGGCGGCGGCGGCGCGCAGATTGGGCAGCAATTTCTGCGTCAGCAGGAAGGGGGCGAGATGGTTGGAGGCAAAGGTTGCCTCAAACCCTTCGGGCGTGATCGTCCGCTCCGCCACCACGCCGCCGGCATTGTTGAGCAGTGCGTCGATCTCCGGCGCAAGCGTCGCGATCTCCCGCGCGACGCTTGCGGTATCGGCCATGGAGGAAAGATCGGCGCGCAGCATCGTGAAATCGCCGCCGGCCTCGGCCCTGAGGTCAGCTTCCGCCTCGGCGCAACGGGTGGCGTCGCGGCCGATGCCGATCACCCGCCAGCCCTGTTGCAGCAGGGCGCGGGCGGCTTCCTTGCCGACGCCGGCGCTGGCCCCGGTGACGATCGCGGTGCGTTGCGTGTCGCTCATGCGTAAACGGGCTCCATAGTGGGGGGACGGCGCCCCAGGGTCAGGAACAGGGCAGCGCCGGCCAAAGTGATGCAGGCGCTGAGCGCCAGGAACGGCGCATAGCTGCCCCAGATGCTCAGGGTGAGGCTGAGCGTCAGCGATCCTAGCGCTGCGCCGCCCGCAATCGCTGCGCCGACAAAGCCCATGACCAGGCTGAACACGCCCAGGCCAAAGCGGCGCGAGACGAGATAGGCGGCGATGTCGCCCTCCGCCCCCTGTGCCAGCCCCATCATCGCGACCGAGAGGGCAAGGACGATGGTCGCATCCAGCGGCGAGGCCATCAGCGCCATGCCGATCGCCGGCATCGCCAGTGCCAGCGCGGCGACATGGTGCGGCGGCATCCGGTCGAGCGACAGGCCGCAGGCGAAGCGGCCGAGCAGCACGCCGATCGCATAGATGGAAATCAGCCAGGAAGCGGTCTGCGACGCGGCGCCGCTGTCCATCAGCACCAGCTTCATCTGGGCGGAGGCGAGGCCCTGCGGGAAATTGACCAGCACCATGCCGACGATCAGCACCCAGAAGGCGGGATTGCGAAAGATGACGCGGCTGCCGACGGGCGCGGGCGTCCCTGCTTCCTCGACCTCCTCATGGGGATGCACGCCGACATGGGCGGGCGTCAGCAGCACCGCGATCAGGCCGAAGACCAGGGTGACGCCGCCCATCAGCAGATAGCCGTTGCGCCAGCCCTGGCTTTCGATGAAGCCGCCGAGCAGCGGGGCGATCACCGCGCCGACCAGCGGCGGACCGGTCATCACGATCGAGAAGGCCAGGCCGCGTGCCCGCTCGAACCGTTCGGCGACGATGCGGGTATAGACCGGCGATGTGGTGAGCGTGCCGAGGATGATCTGCAGCACGGCGACGGCGAAGAAGGCGCGGATGCTGCCCGGCTGGAAGGCGAAGCCCAGATAGGCGATCGGCCCCGCCAGCACGCCCACGGCGGATACCGCGCGCACGCCGAAGCGGTCGGTCAGCCGCCCGGTGATCGGCTGCATGATCAGCATCAGCAGGCCGAAACTGCCGAGCAGGGCGAATTGGGATTTCTCCCAGCCGAACTCGCCGATCATCTTCGGCGCGAACAGGCTCATCGTATAGGCGGACAGGCCGATGCCGAAGCCCAGTCCCATCGTCGCGGCGAGCAGGGGGCGCCAATGCGTCCGCAATTCGCCCCAATAGGCCGATCCCATATCCCTCTCCTCATCCGGTTCCGGCGGCCTCTTGCGGGCCGTCCGGGGGTTGCTAGTCCGATCTTGTCCTTATGCCGTTCAGGAACAGGCGCACGGCGGCCCGCACCCAGTCATCCACCTCGGCGGCGCTCATCGGCTGGGGTGATCCCACCAGCCGGATCGGTCCACCCAGCACCATCGTCATGAACAGGCTGGCTGCCATGTCCGGCCGGTCCACGCAAATCGCCCCGGCGCTATCATGGCGGCGCAGCAGGTCGGCCAGATGGTCGTGCACCGGCTGGGCGCCCTGGCTGTAGGACAGCATCAGAAGGTCGGGGAAGCGATAGGATTCGGTGGTGATGATCCGCCGCAGCCGGACGCCCTCGGGCGTCGACAGGTCGGCGATGCGCAGCCGGGCGATCGCGACCAATATGGTTTCCAGATCCTCGCCGGTGATTGCCTCCAGCGCGGCGCGCGGCGTGGCGGTGCGCGCGATCGCCCGGCCGACCGCCGCCATGAACAGGGCCGCCTTGTCGGGATAGCGGGCATAGATGGTGCGCTTGGTCATGCCGACGGCGGCGGCCACCGCCTCCATCGTCGTCAGCTCGAACCCCTTGTCGAGGAACATGTCGAGCGCGGCGTCGAGCATTTCGGCCTGGCGCGCCTGCGCCTGCTCGCGGGTCGGGCGCCCGGCGGTGGGGCGGGGGTCTGAAATCGGTGTGTCCATGACCAGCATCATTATGGCCCTTGCCGCCTTTTGCGAATCATGCATAATGAAACGCATCAGGTGCTATTAATGCACCGAAGCCACAAGGGCAAGGAGCAGGATATGGGCGCGCAGGCCGATCGCCTCACCGGACTGGTCAGTTCGGACTATCGATTCAACATTCCCTACGCCGAATTGCGCGACGCGCAGATCGCGGCGCTGAACGAGCGGTTCCAGGAAAAGAAGGACGGCATCCGCCTGCTCGGCCACCGCGCGCGGGAAGCGGGGATCAGCGAAGTCACCTCGCTCGACGACGCGGTGAAGCTGCTGTTCCCGCATACGGCGTACAAGAGCTATCCCGAAAACTGGCTGATGCAGCAGCGCTGGGACAAGCTGACCCAGTGGCTCAACACCATTTCCGCCCATCCCGTGACCGACATCGACCTGGATGGCATCACCGATGTCGACGACTGGATCGCCCGGCTGCAGGCGGCCGGCCATTATGTCTCCTGCTCCAGCGGCACCACCGGCAAGTCGGCGATGCTGATCGCGTCGCAGGCGGACATGGACTGGTCGAAGGTCGATACCGTCAATGTCTTTGCCTGGGGATCGGGCGTGCAGCCGGCGCAGGATCGCCGCATCATGGGCCTGGCCCCGGTCGCCAAGGTGCCCAAGAACGAGATTATCGGCGAAGCCCAGCGGGCGGCATTTGGCGATCCCGCCAAGGAAATGTTCCAATATCCGGTGCCGCCGATCACCGTCGGCTCGCTGACCCGCATGGTCGTGCTGCGCAAGGCGATGGCGGACGGCAGCGCGCTGCCCGGCGACATTGCCGAGTTCGAGGAAACGTCCCGCTTCCGGCAGGAGGCGATGGACGCCGCCGTCCATATCGCCGCCGATGCGATGATCGAGCATCGCGCCGACAAACTCTATATCGCGGGCATGTGGAACGCGCTCTACCATGTCGCCAAGGCGGTGCGGGAGCGCGGCTATAGCGCCAAGGATTTCAACCCGGACAACTGCATCTATATCGGCGGCGGCCTCAAGCGCGCGCAACTGCCGGACGACTATCAGCAGTTCGTGCACGAAACCTTCAACATCCCCGAAGGCCGGCACTTCCAGAATTATTCGATGCAGGAACTCAACAGCGGCATGCCCAAATGCCGCGAGGGCGGGCGCTATCATGTGTCGCCCTGGATCGTGCCGATGATCCTGGACAAGGATGGCGACGCGCTGATCGATCACGGCCATGACGGCGAGGTCGAAGGCCGGGCCGCCTTCTTCGACCTGTCGCTCGACGGCCGCTGGGGCGGAGTCATCACTGGCGACCGGATATCGGTCGACTACAGCCCCTGTGCCTGCGGCAATAGCGGGCCATCCATTCGCGACAATATTGCCCGCTATGCCGATCTGGACGGCGACGACAAGATCGGTTGCGCGGGCACCGTCGATGCCTATGTGCGAGGTGTGGCATGAGCGTGCTTGAACAGGCGGCGCCGGTCGAAACGGCGGCCGAACCGATCCGCGTCGATCATTTCGTGCGCGGCAAGCTGGTCGAGGGCGGGGCGGTGCGCCATCGCTCGCGCGATCTGGGCGTCGATTTCGCGACGCCGCAGATCGACCTCAATGCGCTGGTCGCGCCGCGATCGGAACTGCCGCCGCTGCTCGACGTGCCGGTCAGCGAGATCATCGATTTCCTGGTCGAGGCCGGACAGCGGATGGATTTCGAGACCAATCCCTATTTGCAGGCGGCGCTGGAGCATACGGTCAAGGTCAATCCGCTGCCGCGCCGGGTGGTGGAAAATCTGTTCCGCCGGGCCAAGCATTTCCTGACGCCCGAGGGGCTGCGCTGCAGCATCGAATCGAGCTTCCTTAATCCTGCCGCGCTCGACCGCTGGGTGGAGCGCACCGACATGCACGGCAATCGCGGCGCGCTGCGCGCCTTTCCGCCGCGCATGGTGCATATGCTGGCCGGCAATTCGCCCACCGGCTGCATCTCCTCGATCGCGCAGGGCGCGTTGGTGAAGGCGGTCAACGTCTTCAAGATGCCGTCGAGCGACCCGTTTACCTGCGTCGCGATGCTGCGCACCATGGCCGACGTCGATCCCGATCACCCGGTCGTCCGGTCGATGTCGGCGGTCTATTGGCGCGGCGGCGACGAGCGGATCGAAGGCACGCTCTATCGCCCCCAATATTTCGACAAGATCGTTGCCTGGGGCGGCGGCGACGCGATCAAGAATGTCATCAAATATTTGGGGCCGGGCATCCAGATGGTGTCGTTCGATCCCAAAACGTCGATCTCGATGATCGGGCCGGAAGGGTTCGATCCCGCCGTGATCGACGATGTCGCCGATGCCGCCGCAACCGACGTCGCGACGATGAATCAGGAAGCCTGCCTCGCCAGCCGCTTCATCTTCGTCGAAGGCGACCGGGCCGGGGTGGAGGCCTTCTGCGCCAAGTTGCAGGAAAAGCTCGGCCTCGATCGCGAAACGGCGTCCGCGGTCGCACATCCGCTGCCGGTCGAGGTGCGCGACGAGATCGAGATGCTGACCCTGATGGGCGACGACACCAAAGTCTGGGGCAAGCCCGATGGCCGGGGCCTCGTCATCCTGACCGACGAGCCGGTCGATTTCCATCCGAGCAACAAGACCGCCAATGTCGTCCATGTCGCCTCGCTCGATGCGGCGGTCCGCCATGTGAATGTCGCGACCCAGACGATCGGCATCTATCCGCCCGAGCGGAAACTCGCGCTGCGCGATCGCCTCGCCAGCGCCGGGGCGCAGCGCGTCGTGCGGCTCGGCGGCGCGGCCAAGCATGTGATGGGCGGCGCCCATGACGGCATGTTGCCGCTGCAGCGCTTCGTCCACTGGATGAGCGACGAGGACGCCTGATCCTATCTGGCCGGGCGGGGAGGGGCCATCGCGCAAGCGATCCTTTCCTGCCTGCATTGCCTCCCGCGTCGAACCGGTTTCAAATCCTGCCCGGACAAGACGGCTCCAGCCGCATGATCGTCGCGCGCCACGACCGCGCCGCAACAGGTGAGGACAAGCGCATGGCAGACAGCGACCCGCATTTCGACACGGCTTCCGCCGTCACGCCGCCCGAAGCGCTGCCCTCCATGGCCTATCGCGCCTATTTCCTGCTGCTGATGGTGCTGGTGTCGGCTTCGGTCCAGGGCGAACGCTATCTGATGGTGGTGATGGTGGAGCCGATCCGCCACGAACTGGGCCTGTCCGACGCCGCGATCGGCATGGCCAAGGACATGATCATCGCGATCGTCTATATCCTCGCCATCATTCCGCTGGCGCGGCTGGCCGATGGCTGGTCGAAGCGCAAGATCGTCGCCATCGCCGCCACCGTGTGGAGCGCCGCTGTCATCGTTTGCGGCCTGGCGAAGAGCTTCTGGATCCTCCTGATCGGCCGCGCCGGCATCGGCCTTGGCGAAGGCGGCTTCACCCCGCCGTCCCAGGCCTGGATCGCCGACCTCTTCCCGATCCGCCAGCGCGCGACCGCGCTGTCGATCTTCCTGCTCGGCGCGTCGCTCGGTACCTTCCTTGGTCCTGCCGTCGGCGGCTGGGCGGTGCAGGCCTATGGCTGGCGCGAGACGCTGATCTTCGCCTCCATCCCGGGCTTCATCCTGGCGCCGATCGTCTGGTTCACCCTGCGCGACAGCCGATCGGGTCTGGCCGACGGCGCCTCGGCCGAACAGGCGCGGCCCGTGCCCTTCCTCCAGACTGCGCGCGAATTGCTGGCGATCCGCACCCTGCCGCCGCTGATCGCCGCCGCGTCGCTCAATGCGCTGCTGACCATGGGCTTCATCAGCTGGGCGCCGGCCTTCATGGAACGGACCCATGGCATGCCGGCCAGCCAGGCCGGGTTGCAGATGGGCGGCGCGCTCTTCTTCGGTTCGGCAATCGGCCATACGCTGGGCGGACCGCTGGCCGACTATCTCGGCCGCCGCGACATGCGCTGGTATGTCTGGATATTGATGCTGTCGGGCGCCTGCGCCACCGCGATCGGCTGGATGATCCTGACCGGGCCGGGCGAGCGCGTCTTTCCGCTCTATGGCCTCAACATGCTGCTGGGCGGCCTGTCTGCTGCGCCGCTGATGGCGGTGGTGGCGGGGCTGGTGCCCTCGCGCTCGCGCGCCACGGCGATCGCGGTGCTGATGGTGTCGATCCAGGTCGTGGGCCTGGGCGGCGGACCGGTGCTGGTGGGCGCGCTCAGCGATGCGCTGCGCCCGGTCTATGGCGAGGATTCGCTCGGCATGGCGATGCGCTGGGCGCTGCTGGTCGGCATTCCCAGCACAATCCTCGCCTGGTTCTCCAGCCGCAGTTGCCGCAAAGATTTCGCCGCGGCCGGCGGCTGGGACCGCAGCACCATGCCCGCCGCCATCCACTGACGCGAGGAGCGCTGCCGATGCCCGCCTACATGATCGTCACCCGCGAAGGCCCGATCGCCGATCAGGACGCGATGGATACCTATAGCGCAATGAACCGCGCCAATGCCGCGACCTTCGTTGCCCATTACGGCATCCGTCCGCTCGCCGTTTATGGCGCGCAGCAATTGCTGGAGGGCGAGGGTGCGGACGGCGCGATCATCCTGGAATTTCCCGACGCCGCCAAGGCCCGCGCCTGGTATGACAGCCCTGAATATCAGGCGGCCTTGCCCTATCGGATGAAGGCAGCGCCCTATCGCGTGCTGCTGGTCGAGGGACTTTGAGATTCTCCATCAAGGACGCATCATGACCGACATCACCCCCCGTATTTCCCATCTGCCGCGCGACCAGTGGACCGACGACGCGCGCGAGGTTTTCGCCTTCTGGGGCGAACCCAATGCCTGGGAGGAGGGCTCCAAGACCAATGTCATGATGGTGATGGCCAACCATCCGCCGCTGGGGAAGGTCTATAATATCTGGGGCAAGCATCTGCTGATGGCGAACAGCCTGTCGACGCGCGCGCTCGAACTGCTGATCCTACGCGTCGCCTGGCGGGTGAACTCGGCCTATGAGTGGCATAATCATGTCGGCTATGCGCTCAACGCCGGCATCACCCTGGAAGAAATCGGCGCGATCCGCGATTTTCCCGAAGGCGGCGACTGGGCAGAGGAAGATGCGCTGGTGCTGCGCTCGGTCGACGAACTGATCGAGGACGGCAAGATCAGCGACGCCGCCTGGGACGGGCTGGGCGCCCATTATGACACGCGGCAGAAGATGGATCTGGTCTTCTCGATCGGCCATTATGTCATGACCAGTTGGGCGCTCTCCTCCTTCGGCGTCGGTATCGAAGGCGGCGCCGACCCGATCGGCTTCGACCTCAAAACCGGATCGGGCAGGACGCCGGGCAAGACCTTCAAGCCGGGCGAAAGTGACAATTGGACCGACACGCGCGGCTATTGATCTGGGCCATCCTATCGCGCCGGTGATATGGCGGCGGCGGGCCGCTTTTGCGCATTGTCCGCCGCCAAAGGCGCGATAGCAGGGGAACAGATATTCGCTGTTTCAAAGGGGACACACCATGGCCACCGACATCCTGCTGCCCAAGATCGGCTTTTCCATGACCGAGGCGCAGATCGCCGAATGGCTGGCCGAAGACGGCGCGACTGTTACCGAGGGCCAGCCGCTCTATCTGCTGGAAGCTGACAAGTCGGCGAACGAGGTCGAGGCCCCGGCCAGCGGCACGCTGCGCATCATCGCCCAGCCGGGCGAAACCTATGAGGTCGGCACCGTTCTGGGCACGATCGAATAAGATGGTGCTGCGCGTCGGCATCGTCAGCGCCGCCTGGGGCGCCTTCGCGCATCTGCCTGCCTGGCGCGCCATTCCCGGCGTCGAGGTAACGGCGATATGCACCTCGCGCGAGGAGACGGCCCGCGCCGCGCAGCAGCGGCTCGGCTTGCCGCGTGCCTTCTGGAATGCGCAGGAGATGTGCGCCGATCCCGACATCGACATTGTCGACCTCGGCACTCGGCCCAGCGTCCGCCTGCCGATGGTGCTGGCCGCGCTCGCCCATGGCAAACATGTCTATAATGCCAGCCCCCACGCCCCCGACTGGGCCGGGGCCAAGGCGATCGATACGGCCTGGAGGGACGGCGCCAGCATCGGCGTGGTCGATGCCTTCTCGCAATATCTGCCCGCCCTGCGCCAGATGAAGGCGATGCTGGACGACGGCCATATCGGCGCGTCACTCGGCGGCACCTGCCATTTCAACATCTCGCTGTTCAACCAGCCCAACAAGCTTTTCCCATACAACTGGTTCGCGCAGGCCGGGCAGGGTGTGTCGGCGGTGCGCAACAATGGCAGCCACGCGCTCTATCTGCTGCTCCACCTGCTCGGTCCGATCGCCGAACTGGTCGCCGACGACAGTCAGATACTCAAGCGCTGGACCTTCCCGGACGGCGACACCATCACGCCCGAAACCACCGATCTCGCCAATGTCATCCTGCGCTTCGAAAGCGGGCTGGTGCTGCAGATGCAGATCAGCTGGAGCATGGCGCTGCATGACGGTTTCCTGCTCGACCTGTTCGGCGACAAAGGGCGGATGGTCTCGACCTCGCCCACTTTCCCGACCGCGCGCGACGGCACGCTGCGCGCCGGGCAACTGGGCGGCACGCTGGAGGATGTCGCGCTGCCTGACGCGTTCAAGACGACGCCCGGCATCGCCCTCGACTGGCAGAGCGAGCCCCAGCCCAGCTATCCGATGGCGCTGTCGATGCAGGCCATGGTGGCGGCGATCCACGGCCGCGGCGTGGCCGCCCCGGACTTCGCCCGCGCGCTCGAGGTCGAACGCATCCAGGAAGCGATTCGCATCTCCAGTGCCGAACGCCGCTGGGTGCGCGTGGCGGATATTATCTGACCTTCGTTAGCAGGCGATGAGAGACGGGCCGGTCATCACGCTCGTCCAATCGCCCCTATCGCCCTGTAAACTTCGCTGTCCGCTTCTCCTTGAGCGCGGCGATCCCCTCGCGGTGATCGGCGGTGCGGACGCTGAGCGATTCATAGGCGATGCCGGCTTCCATCACGGCGCCGGCGATCCGCTTCAATTCCATGTTGGTCAGGATCTTGGTCCAGCG
Source organism: Sphingomonas sp. S-NIH.Pt3_0716 (assembly GCF_003950715.1). Lineage (NCBI taxonomy): Bacteria > Pseudomonadati > Pseudomonadota > Alphaproteobacteria > Sphingomonadales > Sphingomonadaceae > Sphingomonas > Sphingomonas sp. S-NIH.Pt3_0716. The sequence goes on from NZ_QLJK01000003.1 coordinate 100,354, forward strand.
GATCGCATTGGGCGCGCCGGCCAGCAGCTTGGCGCAAAAAGCATCGACCGCCCCGTCCAGTTGATCGGCCGGCAGGCAATGGTTGATCAGGCCGATCTCCGCCGCCTTGGCCGCGCTCAGCAATTCGCCGGTCAGCAGATATTCCTTCGCCTTGGCCAGGCCGATCCGCTGTGCCCAGATGACTGCACCGCCATCGCCCGCGACCAGGCCGATGCCGACATGCGGATCGCCGATCTTCGCCCCCTCGGCGGCAAAGATGATGTCGCACAGCAAGGCGATCGACGCGCCCAGCCCGACGGCATGGCCGTTCATCCGGCACACCACCGGCTTTTCGATGTCGAGCAGGGCGGACACGATCCGCTTCGCCTGCCGCGCTTCATGATCGAACAGATGCGGATTGGCGGCATTATGCTCCATATGGGCGATGTCGCCACCGGCGGAGAAAGCGCGCCCGGCGCCGGTCAGCAGCAGCACGTCCGACCCATTGTCGCGGCCGGCAAAGGCCAGCGCCTCGGGCAGTTCGTCATGCAGGTCGAGATTGACCGCGTTCAGCGCTTCCGGCCGGTTGAGCGTCATCACCAATAGCCGCCCCCGCCGCTCCAGCAGGATGGTGCGATAATCGGGCAGGTCATGGTTCATGCGTCTCTCCTTGGCCCTCGCTCTAGCATGGCGCCGCGCCGCTCCAACGTCGCCGTGGCGATGAGCGTGGCTTCGCCCTCCCCATCATCGCCCCGGCACGATAGCCCGGATGAACAGAAAAGGGAGAGCGGCGCATGGACGGGTTCGACGAGATATTCGACTGGGTGGTCGTGGGCAGCGGCGCCGGTTCGATGAGTTCGGCGCTGGTCATGCGCCAGGCCGGCAAGTCGGTCGTCATCCTGGAAAAGACCGACAAGATCGGCGGCACCACCGCCAAGTCGGGCGGCGTCATGTGGATTCCCGCCAACCGTTTCATGGCAGCCGATGGCGAGGCGGACAGTGCCGAGGCGGCGATGACCTATCTCGACGCGCTGCAGGCGCTCGATGGCCACCCGGCGCCGGGCACCTCGCGCGAGAAGCGCCTCGCCTATGTGACGCAGGCGCCGCGCGCGGTCGATTTCCTGGTGGATCAGGGGGTGGCGCTGCAACGCGGTTCGACCTTCTGGCCGGATTATTATGATGAGCAGCCCGGCGGCTGCAAGACGTCGCGCACCGTGGTGGCCAGGCCCTTCAACCGCAAGGAACTGGGCGACTGGGCCGACCGGCTGCGTCAGGGCTTTGCCGAATTCAACGTCACGCTGGTCGAGGGGATGGAGGCGCAGGGCCATCGTCGCACCAACAGGGCATCGGGCAAGCTGATGGCCAAGATCGCGCTGCGCACCATTCGCGACAAGCTTTTGGGCCGCAAATATACCACGGCCGGGGCCGCGCTGCAGGGACGGATGCTGAAAGCCGTGCTGGCTGCCGGCGCCGATGTCCGCACCGATACGCCGGTAAGCGAGATCGTCGTGCAGGAGGGGATCGCCACCGGCGTCGTCACGGTGAAGGACGGCAAGCCCTGGCGGATCGGCGCGCGGCTGGGCGTGCTGGTCAATGCCGGCGGCTTTGCCCGCAACCAGGCGATGCGCGACCGCTACATGCCCGGCACCCGCGCCGAATGGTCGCAGACGCCCGAGGGCGACACCGGCGAGATGCAGCAGGAACTGGAGCGGATCGGCGGCCGGCTGGCACAGATGGACCAGATGGTCGGCTATCAGCTCACCCCCGCGCCCGGCTGGGACAAGGGCTATGTCGCGCCCGGTGCCCAGTCGATGACCGGCAAGCCGCACGCCATATTGGTCGATCAGGGCGGCACCCGCTTCATGAATGAAGGGGGCAGCTACGAGCTGTATTGCGAAACGATGGTCCGGCGGAACGCGGTGGTGCCGGCGGTGCCGAGCTGGGCGATCCTGGACCGTCAATATGTCGAACTTTATGCCGTCGCCGGCCGCTTCATCGACAAGGCGATTCCCGAGGGCTGGGTGGAAAGCGGCTATCTGCACAGCGCCGACACGATCGAGGGGCTGGCGACCAGCATCGGTGCCGATCCCGCCACCCTGGCCGCGACGGTGGCGCGCTGGAACGGCTTCGTCGCGGTCGGCAAGGATGGGGATTTCGATCGCGGCGCGCGCGCCTATGACAATTGCGGCTTCGTCGGCGATCCCTTTTCCGCGGAGCGCTCCATGGGGTCGATCGAGAAGGGGCCTTTTTACGCCGTGCCGGTCGTGCCGGGCGATGTCAGCACCTATGGCGGCGTCGTCACCGATGAACGCGGGCGGGTGGTCGATGGCGCGGGCGCGCCGATCCCCGGCCTCTATGCCACCGGCGTCACCACCGCATCGGTGATGGGCAATGTCTATGTCGCGGCGGGCGCCAGCATCGGGCCGTCGATGGTGTTCGGCTATATCGCCGCGCGCCATGCGGCGGGGCTGGAAAATCAGTAACGAAGGAAGGGAATAGCCCGGAAAACCATTGCCCCCGACGCGGGGGGAGTGCGCCGGGGGCCTGGTAAGATGTCTCGGCCTGAGGGGGCTGGCCGGGACCATTTACAGATAGGAAGCCGCTGGCCGCTTTCAACCCGCGTCGGACGGAGAATTTTCATCCTGCGCATCGAACCGGGCCGGACGCGAGAGCAGGAAGGGCAGGCTGGGCGAGGCGATCTTGGTCTGGCCGCCATCGGCGTGGATCAGCGTTACGCGGCCGACCCCCGGCGAGGCCACGACCGCGACCACCGTATCGACCCATTGGTGCAGCACCGCGCGCGAATGGGCGAGTTCGTCGCCGCCCGTCCGGGCATCGCCCTCCGCCTCCAGTTCGGCCTCCAGTTGCAGCACGCGCTCGGCCGCCTCGCGCGCCTTTTCATTCTTGTCCATGCGTCCGTTCCAGAATTTAGAGTAGGTTTATCCCGATCTTGCCGAAGAATTGGCCGCTTTCCAGATGGCGGCAGGCATCGGCCAGACGGGTGAGATCATAGACCGCATCGACCACCGGCCGGATGCGATGCTGCGCGCAAAAGGCCAGCATCGCCGCATGCTCGGCGCGGTTGCCGACCGAGATGCGGGCGACCGGATGGCCGCCGACATCGGCGAGGTGCCAGCTGAAATCGGACCCCAGCATGCCGATCGCGGCGATCACCCCGCCGGGGTTGAGCAGCGATGCGGCGGTTTCCACCTGGCTGGCGCCGACCACGTCGACCACGATGTCGACACCGCGTCCGCCCAGCGCCTGGCGGATTGCCGCCGGCCAGTCGGGATCGGTGCGATAATTGACGCTGATGTCGGCGCCCAGCGCGCGGGCGCGCGCCAGCTTCGCGTCGGAGGAGGAGGTGATGGCGACATGAGCACCGGCCGCCTTGGCAAATTGCAATGCCGCGATCGAGACGCCGCCCGTGCCCTGGCACAATATCCATTCGCCCCGCTGGATCGGGCGGGGCAGGAACAGCGCGTTCCAGGCGGTGAGGCCGGCGCAGGTCAAAGTCGCGGCCTCCAGATCGCCGAGCGCGTCCGGCACGATGCACAGGCTTTCGGCCGGAAAGGCCGCATATTGACGCGCGACGCCGTCGGCGCTGCCGCCCAGCATCGCCATGCTCGGCTGTCGCCCCTCCAGCCAGCCCAGCGCGAAAATCGGGTTGACCCGGTCGCCCGGCTTCACGCGCGATACGCCCTCGCCCACCGCGACCACCTCGCCGGTGGCGCAGGACAGGGGGACATAGTCGGGTTCCTTGGCAAGCCCCGCCATCATGCCGCGGGCGATGATCAGGTCGCGGAAATTGAGCGTCGCTGCCTTGAGCCGCACCAGCGCCTCGCCGGGGCCCGCAACCGGGATCGGCACGCTGTGGATCGCGATCCCCTCAATCCCTTCGCCGCCCCTGGCGACGGCGGTCAGCATGTTCGTCATCGCGCGCTCTCCCTGCTGCCAGCTTGAGCCGATCGGACCGCATTGCAAGCATCGCCGGCCGCATATCGGTGGAGCGAAATCGCGCGGAAAAGCGACGCATTTTCGCGCCTTTTGGGCCGTGGGGGCACATATCGCCGGGGCGAGTTGACCCCCGATGCCCGACAGCCAATGCAGGGGGCACATTCCATAGCCATCGAGGAACCCATGGCAGAGTTGAGCAACGCCCCGGCGCCGAGCCAGGAAGCGCTGGTGGACATCTACCGCCGCATGATCCGGATCGAGCGCAACGACGACGCGATCCGCAAGACCATCCGCCTGGGGCGGCTGGTCATGCCCTATTATTCGGCGCGCGGGCAGGAAGTGATCCCCGCGACCATCTCGTCGCTGCTGACCGATGACGACAAGATCTGCACCATCTATCGCGGCATCCACGACATGGTGGCCAAGGACATGCCGCTGCGCCCGCTCTGGGCGGAGATTGCCGGCCGGGTCGACGGCACCTGCAAGGGCAAGGGCGGGCCGATGCACCTTACCCATCCCGAAACCGGGGTGATGGTGACGACCGGCATCGTCGGCTCCTCCATGCCGATCGCCAATGGCCTTGCCTGGGCGGCGAAGCTGGATGGATCGAAGCGGGTGACGATTGCCTATTTCGGCGATGGCGCATCGAACATCGGCGCCTTCCACGAGGCGCTGAACCTGGCGTCGGTGTGGAAGCTGCCGGTGATCTTCGTGTGCCAGAATAACGGCTTTGCCGAACATACGCGCTACGAAAATGGCACCTCGGTCGACTTCATCGCCAAGCGCGCGATCGGCTACGGCATGCCCGGCCATACGGTCGACGGCAATGATCCGCTCGCCATGTATGCCGCCGCGCATGAAGCGATTACCCGCGCCCGCGAGGGCGAGGGGCCGACCCTGCTGGAGTGCAAGACCTTCCGTTTCCTGGGCCATGTCCTGGGCGACGACGACAAGTACATGACCAAGGAAGAAAAGGCCGCGGCGATCGCCAAGGATCCGCTGCCCGCCTTCAAGGCATGGCTGGTGGCACAGGGCCACGCGACCGAGGATCAGCTGGCCGACATGCAGGCGAAGATCGAGGCCGAGGTCGAGGATGCCCAGGAATTCGGGCTGGCCAGCCCGCTGCCGTCGGTCGACGAACTGCGCCGCGATGTGTTTGCCCAGGAGATGCCCGCATGACGGCCAAGAAGATGAACTCGCTCCAGGCCGTCAATTCGGCGCTCGCCCAGGCGATGGCGGAGGATGACAAGGTGCTGGTGCTGGGCGAGGATGTCGCCGACCGCGAGGGCGGCGGCGTCACCGGCGCGACCGCTGGCCTCTCGACCCGCTTCGGCGACGATCGCGTCAAATCGACGCCGATTTCCGAACAGGCGATCATCGGCGCGGCGATCGGCGCGGCGCTGGCCGGCTACAAGCCGGTGGCGGAGATCATGCTGATGAACTTCACCACTGTCGCCATGGACATGATCTTCAACCATGCCGCCAAGCTGCGCTTCATGTCGGGCGGGCAGAGCACGGTGCCGATCACCATCCGCACCCTGACCGGCGCGGGCTGGCAGACCGCCGGCCAGCATGCCGACCATCTGGAAGGCTGGTTCGCCCACACCGCCGGCATCAAGGTGGTCGCGCCCTCGACTCCGGCCGATTACAAGGGGCTGCTCTTGTCCTGTATCCAGGATCCCGATCCCTGCATCTTCATCGAATCCGCCGGCAGCCTGTTCATTCCGGGCGAGGTGGATGAGGTCGCGACGCCGATTCCGCTGGGCAAGGCGCGGATCGTGCAGGAAGGCAGTGACATCACCATCGTCTCCTGGTCGTCGCAGGTGCTGCGCTGCCAGGCCGCGCTGCCGGCGCTGGCGGAGGCCGGCATTTCGGTCGAGCTGGTCGATCTGCGCACGGTATCGCCCTGGGATCGCGAAGCAGTGCTGGCCTCGGTCGCCAAGACCGGCCGGGCGCTGGTGGTGCATGAGGCGGTGCGCGACTTCGGTCCGGGCGGCGAGATCGCCTCGACCATTGCGGAGGAACTGTTCGGCCAGTTGAAGGCCCCGGTCCGGCGTCTGGGCGCGCCCAAGTCGCCGGTGCCCTTCGCCAAGGTGCTGGAGGACGCCTATATCGTCTCGCCCGAGCGCGTGGCCGAAGCGGTCAAGGCGCTGATGGCCTGAAGATCGGAAGACGGCCGGGGCAGCAATTGCTCCGGCCGCTTTCTTCCTACCGTCCCGCTTCCCCCACCGGCAGCACCGTGGTGAATTTCGTCACCGACAAGGCGAAGTGGGAGGAAGCGCCGCCGACCGAGGGGTGTTTGAGCAGGTTGCGCATCAGGAAATGTTCGTAATCGGCGACGTCGGAGGCCACGACCCGCATCAGATAGTCCCATTCGCCCGACATGAGGTAGCATTCCATGATCTGCGGATGGGCCTCGACAAAGGCGTGGAAGGCGTCGACGCTTTCGCTGGTGTGGCTCTTCATCCGCACGCTGCACAAGATGTTGACGGCATGACCCAGCTTCTCTGCATCGGCGAGCCGCACCGCGCCCTTGAGCACGCCCATCTCCTCCAGCGCCCTGATCCGCCGCCAGCAGGAGGGGGCGGTGCTGCCGACCCGTTCGGCCAGGTCCGCATTGCTGAGCGAGGCGTCGCGCTGAAGCTCTGCGACGATGCGGCGGTCGAGTGCATCGAGATTGACGGATTTGTTCATGATGTCGCCGATCGGTGAATTAATTTCGCAAAATCCCTTGTAAATCCTGCCCGATTGAAAGGCAATTACGCCCAGTCTGTGAGAGATTGGCGTGATGGTAGAGGAGCTTGAACCACCCGCAGGCGCTGCGGCCGACTGGACGATCCCGCAGGCGTGGGACCGGTACAGCGCGGCCGAGCACGCGATGTGGGACAGATTGTTCGCGCGCCAGTCCGCCATGTTGCCTGACAGGGTGGTGCCCGAGTTCATGGCCGGGCTTGATATATTGCGCATCAACCGCCCCGGCATCCCCAATTTCGATGAACTGTCCGATCGGCTGATGCGGGCGACCGGCTGGCAGGTGGTGGCCGTGCCGGGACTGGTCCCCGACCGGGTCTTTTTCGAGCATCTGGCCAATCGCCGCTTCGTCGCCGGCCGCTTCATCCGCACCCCCGACCAGATCGACTATCTGCAGGAGCCGGACATTTTCCACGATGTCTTCGGCCATGTGCCGCTGCTCGCGAATCCGGTCTTCGCCGACTATATGGAGGCCTATGGTGAGGGCGGCCTGCGCGCCGCCGACCTGGGCGCGATCGAGCGGCTGGCCCGGCTCTACTGGTACACGGTCGAATTCGGCCTCATTCGCCGGCCCGAGGGGCTGCGCCTCTATGGCGCGGGCATCGTCTCCTCCTATGGCGAATCCGTCTTTGCGCTCGACGATCCCTCGCCCAATCGGCTCGGCTTCGATCTCAAGCGGCTGATGCGCACCCTCTATCGCATCGACGATTATCAGCAGAGCTATTTCGTCATCGACAGTTTCGAGGATCTGCTGCGCCAGACGGTCGAGACCGACTTCGCCCCGCTTTATGCGCAACTGGCGGGGCAGCCCGATTTCGCGACCGATGCGATCGCCGACACCGACATCATCTACACCCGTGGCACCCAGGCCTATGCCCGTGCCCGCGCTTCTGAGGTACTATGACAGACACGACCCTTCTTGCCCCGGCACCCGGCCGGTCCCTGTTCGGTGCGCTCGATCGCCAGGCACCCGACGCGCTGCTGGGGCTGATCGCGCAATATCGCGCCGATCCGCGCGCCGACAAGATTGACCTGGGCGTCGGTGTCTATCGCGACGAGGCGGGCGCGACCCCGGTGATGCGCGCGGTGAAGGCGGCCGAAACGGTGCTGCTGGCCGATCAGGGCAGCAAATCCTATCTCGGGCCGGAGGGCGACACGGGCTTTGTCGATCTGCTCGCCGCCATCGTCTTTGGTCCGCTCGCCGGTTCGGACCGGATTGCCGGGGTGCAGACGCCGGGCGGCACCGGCGCGCTGCGGCTGGGCGCCGACCTGATCGCCCGCGCCCGTCCCGGCGCCACCGTGTGGATTGGCGATCCGACCTGGCCCAATCATGCGCCGATCTTCCGCGAGGCCGGGCTGACGCTGGCCTCGCACCGTTTCCTGGATGGCGCCGGCGCGGTCGATTTCGACGCGATGCTGGCTGATCTGGCCGCGGCGCAGGCCGGCGACGTGTTGCTGCTCCATGGCTGCTGCCATAATCCGACCGGCGTCGATTTCAGCGCCGATCAATGGGCGGCGATCGCCGATCTGTGCGCGGCGCGCGGCCTGATCCCGTTCATCGACCTTGCCTATCAGGGGCTGGGCGACGGGCTGGAGGCGGACGCTGCCGCGACGCGGCAGGTGCTGGCCGCCGTGCCCGATGCGCTGGTCGCTTATAGCTGCGACAAGAATTTCGGCCTCTATCGCGAGCGGGTGGGGGCGCTGTGGGTGCAGGGGGCGAATGCCGCGCTGACCATGCTTGCCTTCTCCAACATCGTCGCGCTGGCGCGCGGCATCTGGTCGATGCCGCCCGATCATGGCGCGGCGATCGTGCGCACCATCCTGGAACGGCCGGCGATGCGCGCGCAATGGACGGACGAGCTCGACCAGATGCGCACCCGCATCAATGCGCTGCGCACCGCGCTGGCGGCGGCCCATCCGCAGCTTGCCCCCATTGCCGGCCAGCGCGGCATGTTCGCGATGCTGCCGGTCAGCGCCGCCGCCGTCGCCGCCATGCGCGCCGACCATGGCATCTACATGGCCGGCAATGGCCGCATCAACATCGCCGGGCTGCGGCTCGACACCATCCCCGCCTTTGTCGCCGGCCTTTCGCCGCACCTGCCTTCTGCCTGAGGAACCCGCCATGACCATCGATCCCGCCAACCCGCTGGGCCTCAACGGCTTCGAGTTCGTCGAATTCACCTCGCCCGAGCCCGAGAAGATGGCCGCCCAGTTCGAGCAGCTGGGCTTCACCGCGACCCACCGGCACCCGACCAAGAACATCACCCGCTACAAGCAGGGGCGGATCAACCTGATGCTCAATCGCGACGATGCCGGGCGCGTCGCTGCGTTCCGTGGCGAACATGGCCCCTCGGCCAGCGCCATGGCCTTTCGCGTCGCCGATCCCGATGCGGCGCTGCGCTGGGCGCTCGACCATGGCGGCAAGCCGACGGACGAGAATGACACGGTGATCCAGGGGATTGGCGGCTCCTACCTCTATTTCATGCCCGATGGCGGCGATCCCTATGCCGACTGGGCGGAATATCCCGGCTGGCGGGAAGCGGAGGCGCGCAACAATGTCGGCCTCGACCTGCTCGACCATCTGACCCACAATGTGAAGCGCGGCCAGATGCGGGTGTGGAGCGAATTCTACCGCACCCTCTTCGGCTTCGAGGAGCAGAAATATTTCGATATCAAGGGCAAGGCGACCGGCCTGTTCAGCCAGGCGATGATCGCCCCGGACAAGGCGATCCGTATTCCCCTGAACGAGAGCCAGGACGACAAGAGCCAGATCGAGGAGTTCATCCGCGACTATAATGGCGAGGGTATCCAGCATATCGCGCTCACCACCGCCAATATCTATGACACGGTCGAGCGGCTGCGCGCCCGCGGGGTGCGGCTGCAGGACACGATCGAGACCTATTATGAGCTGGTCGACCAGCGCGTGCCGGGCCATGGCGAGGATCTGGAACGACTGAAGCGCAACCGCATTCTGATCGACGGCAATGTCGGCGAGGAGGGCATCTTGCTGCAGATCTTTACCGAGACGATGTTCGGCCCGATCTTCTTCGAAATCATCCAGCGCAAGGGCAATGAAGGCTTTGGCAATGGCAATTTCCAGGCCCTTTATGAATCGATCGAGCTGGACCAGATCCGTCGCGGCGTGATCACCGTCGATGAGTGACGCGCCGCCCCGGATGATGAGCGGCTTCGGCAATCATTTTTCGACCGAGGCGGTGGCCGGCGCGCTGCCGGTGGGGCGCAATTCGCCCCAGCGCGTGCCCTATGGCCTCTATGCCGAGCAATTGTCCGGCACCGCCTTCACCGCGCCACGATCGGAGAACCGGCGCAGCTGGCTCTATCGCATGCGGCCGGCGGCATCGCATCCATCCTTCGCGCCTTATGATGCTGCAGCCTTGCTGCGCAGCGCGCCGTTCGACGAAGTGCCGCCCTCACCCAACCGGCTGCGCTGGAACCCGCTGCCGCTGCCTGCGGATGACGTCGATTTCATCGACAGCCTCACCAGCTATGCCGGCAATGGCGATGTCGCGGCCGGGCAAGGCTGCGCCGTGCATCTCTACGCCGCGACCGCCTCGATGGTCGATCGCGCCTTCGTCTGCGCCGATGGCGAGATGCTGATCGTGCCGCAGCAGGGCGCGCTGCGCATCGTCACCGAATTGGGCGTGATCGACGTCGCGCCGTTGCAGATTGCGCTGATCCCGCGCGGTGTCCGCTTCCGGGTCGAGCTGATCGAGGGCACGGCGCGCGGCTATGTCTGCGAAAATTACGGCGCGCCCTTCCGCCTGCCCGATCTGGGACCGATCGGCGCCAATGGCCTCGCCAATCCCCGCGATTTCGAGGCGCCGGTCGCGGCCTATGAGGATGTCGAGCGGCCATTCGCCCTGATACAGAAGTTCATGGGCCGCCTGTGGATAACCATGCTGGACCATAGCCCGTTCGATGTCGTCGCCTGGCACGGCAATCTCGCGCCGCTGCGCTATGACCTCACCCGCTTCAACACGATCAACACGGTCAGTTTCGACCATCCCGATCCCTCGATCTTCACGGTGCTGACCTCGCCCAGCGAGACGCCGGGCACCGCCAATATCGATTTCGTCATCTTCCCGCCGCGCTGGATGGTGGCGGAGGACACGTTCCGGCCGCCCTGGTTCCACCGCAATGTGATGAGCGAGCTGATGGGGCTGATCCATGGCGAATATGATGCCAAGGCGGGCGGCTTCGCGCCCGGCGGCGCGTCGCTGCACAATGGCATGGCCGGCCATGGCCCCGACCGCGCCAGCTATGACAGGGCGATCGCCGCGGACCTGGCGCCGCAGCGCATCGCCGACACCATGGCCTTCATGTTCGAAAGCCGCATGGTGCTGCGCCCGACGCGCTGGGCGATGGAAAGCCCGCTGCTGCAACCCGATTATGATGAATGCTGGTCCGGCTTCCGCAAGGCCCAGCTTCTCCCGATGAACGAGACCCCATGAGCTATTGGCACATAGACGAGACCCATGATCCCGCCCGCACCAGCTGGGTCGACAGCGCGCAGGATCATGGCGACTTCCCGATCCAGAATCTGCCCTATGGCCTGTTCTCGCCCGCAGGAGCTGCGCCGCGCGCCGGTGTCGCGATCGGCGACGCGATATTGGACCTGGCCGCCTGTGTCGGCGCCGGGCTGATCGATTGCGCGCCGCTGCTGGATGGGCAGCTCAATGCCCTGATGGCGCTGCCGGTAACGGAGCGGGTCACCCTGCGCCGCCGGATCGGCGCGCTACTGTCGAACCCGGCGCATCGCTTGGCGGTCGAACCGCTGTTGCACCGGGCGGCGGACTGCACGCTGCACCTGCCGGCGCGGATCGGCGACTATAGCGACTTCTATGTCGGCATTCATCACGCCAACAATATCGGCCGCCAGTTCCGGCCCGACAATCCGCTGCTGCCCAATTATAAATATGTGCCGATCGGCTATCATGGCCGGGCCTCCTCGATCCGCCCGTCGGGCGATCCGCTGGTCCGTCCGCGTGGTCAGCGCAAGCCGCCCGAGGCCGAGGTTCCGGTGGTCGGCCCGACTGCCCGGCTCGACTATGAGCTGGAACTGGGCGTGTGGATCGGCGCCGGCAATGATCTGGGTAGCCCGATCCCGATCGGCCAGGCGGCCGATCATGTCGCCGGCTTCTGCCTGCTCAACGACTGGTCGGCGCGCGACTTCCAGGCGTGGGAATATCAGCCGCTCGGGCCCTTCCTGGCCAAGAATTTCCATTCGACCATTTCACCCTGGGTGGTGACGCCCGAGGCGCTGGCGCCGTTCCGCATCGCCCAGCCGCCCCGGCCCGAAGGCGACCCGGCGCCGCTGCCTTACCTCAGCGATGCCGATGACCAGGCCCATGGCGCGCTGGCGCTGACCTTGGAAGTCTATCTCTCCACCCAGGCGATGCGCGACGCAGGCCAGCCGCCGATGCGGCTGAGCCAGGGGCCGGCGAGCAACATGTACTGGACCGTCAGCCAGATCGTCACCCATCATGCCTCCAATGGCTGCAACCTGATGCCCGGCGACTTGCTGGGCAGCGGCACCATCTCCGCCCCGACGCGCGAGGGCTATGGCAGCCTGATGGAAATCAGCAGTGGCGGCCGCGAGCCGATCAGCCTGCCATCGGGCGAGACGCGCTGCTTCCTGGAGGATGGCGACGAGGTGACATTACGCGCCACCGCGTCCGCCCCCGGCCATGTGTCGATCGGCTTTGGCGAATGCCGCGCGATGATCGTGCCGGCGCGATGAGCGACCTTATCCTTCATGGCTATTGGCGGTCGAGCGCGAGCTATCGCGTGCGGATCGCCCTTGGCCTGAAGGGCATCGACTATACACAGGTCACCCATGATCTGCGCAGCGGCGCGCAGCGCGCGCCCGATTATCGGGCGCTGGCGCCGCAGGGGCTGGTGCCCGCGCTGGTCGATGGCGACAGCGTGCTGACGCAGAGCGGCGCGATCCTGGAATGGATCGAGGCGCGCTGGCCGCAGCCGCCCTTGCTGCCCGCCGATCCCGGCGATGCCGCGATCGTCCGTGCCATGGCCGGCATCATTGCCTGCGACATTCATCCACTCGGCAATCTGCGCGTGTTGCAGGCGCTGCGGCAGGATTTTGGTGCCAGCGAGGATCAGGTCCGCGCCTGGATCGCCCGCTGGACCGGCGAGGGGCTGGCCGCGCTCGAAACATTGGTCGCGCGCCATGGTGGCACCCATGCCTTCGGCGACGCGCCCAGCTTCGCCGACTGCCATATCGTGCCCCAACTCTACAATGCCCGGCGCTTCGGCGTCGACCTGACGCCCTTTCCGCGGCTGTGCGCCGTGGACGCGGCGGCATGCGCGCTCCCCGCCTTTGCCGCCGCGCACCCCGATCGCCAGCCCGACGCGGACGCATGAGCGACGCCGACACGCGCCTGTTCGCGACGCCGGCGGGCGTGCGCCTGTGCCCGATCGACCAGATTGCCGACGGCAAGGCACGCAATTTCGTGCTGCAGATGCGCGCCGGCCGCTTCCATGGCTTTGCCGTGCGGGATGGTGACCAGGTCAGCGGCTTTGTCGATCAATGCCCCCATGCCTGCCTGCCGTTGGCGCAGCAGCTGGACGATTATCTGACCCCGGATGGCAGCCATATAAGATGCAGCTGGCACGGGGCCCTGTTTCGCCGCGACGATGGCGTCTGCGTCGGTGGGCCATGCGTCGGCCAGCGCATCGCGCCCTGGCCGCTCAGCATCGCCGATGGCTGGATTGTCACCGCTGCCCAAAGCGACTAGGAACCGGCCCAGGGACGGCGCTTCGCATCGTCCCGACATGATCGCGCCGGTGCCCCCACGGGGGCTTAAAATGGGAAGGCGGTGCGGATGCCATGGCATCCAAGTCCGCAGCTGTCCCTGCAACTGTGAGCGGCGAGCGTGATGAACAGCGCCCTCCCCAGCCGGGAGGGCAGCCACTGGGCCGGACGCTAAATCTTGCGAGGCCTGGGAAGGCCGTTCCTCCCGCTATGACCCGCAAGCCAGGAGACCTGCCGGCGTTTAGGTCGCTCTTGCTTTGGTCCAGGGGATGGCCGGGGCACGGTGTTCCGTCTGAGCGACAGGTTGGCGGCTGGAGCCGCGCGGTCACGCATCTGCGGGCGAACAAGCGCCCGTCCGCGATGCCGGCCGGCCGTGCGTGCGCGCCCGGTTCGCTCCCGCCCCGGTTGCTCCGGCGCGCGAGTATTTGTCATGGCCAACACTGCATCTGCCAAGATTCCGACCACCGTCATCACCGGCTTCCTGGGCGCGGGCAAGACCACGCTGATCCGCCATCTGCTGGAAAATGCGAAGGGGCGCCGCCTCGCCCTCATCATCAACGAATTTGGCGATGTCGGCGTCGACGGCGAACTGGTGAAGGGCTGCAACGACGCCGCCTGCCCCGAAGAGGATATTGTCGAACTGGCCAATGGCTGCATCTGCTGCACCGTGGCCGACGATTTCCTGCCGACCATGACCGCGCTGCTCGACCGGCCGAGCCCGCCCGACCATATCATCATCGAAACCTCGGGGCTGGCCCTGCCCAAGCCGCTGGTCAAGGCGTTCCAGTGGCCCGACATCCGCACCCGCGCCACGGTGGACGGCGTCGTCGCGCTGATCGACGCCGATGCGGTCGCCGCCGGCCGTTTTGCCACGGACGAGGCCGCTCTGGCCGCAGCGCGCGCCGCCGACCCCAATCTGGACCATGACAGCCCGTTGGAGGAATTGTTCGAGGATCAGCTCGCCTGCGCCGACATGGTGGTGCTGAACAAGAGCGACCTGGTCGATGCCGACACGCTGGCCGCGGTCGAGGCGCAGGTCGATGCCGAAACGCGGCCCGGCGTGAAGATCGTCCGCGCTGCCCATGGTGCGGTCGATATCGGCGCGCTGCTGGGCATCGTCGCGGCGGCGGAGGATGATCTCGACGCCCGGCCCTCGCACCATGAGGCGGAGGGCGAGGATCATGACCATGATGATTTCGACAGCTTCGTCGTCGGCGGCGATGCCGTTGTCGATCCCGACACGCTGGTGGAGGCGCTGTCCGCGCTGATCGCCACCCATGACGTGCTGCGCGTCAAGGGCATGGTCGCGGTCGCGGGCAAGCCGATGCGCCTCGTCGTGCAGGCGGTCGGCCCGCGCATCCAGCATTTCTTCGACCGCCCCTGGCAGCCGCAGGAAGCGCGCCGCACCCAGTTGGTGGTGATCGGCCAGAAGGGGCTGGACCGCGCCGCTATCGAGGCCGACATCCAGGCCGTGCTCGGCTGATGCATCTCCTGTCCGCCACGCCGGGAACGATCAGCGACGGCGAGGAGGCGATCGACCTCGACCAGCCGCCCGGCGACATCGTCATCCTGACCGTGGCGGACAGCGACCTGGCCTGTTTCGCCGCCGCCGCCGCGCGCCTGCCCGATGATGCGCCGAGCGTGCGGCTGGCCAATCTGCTACAGCTCAAACATCCCTATTCGGTTGATCTCTATGTCGAGAAGGTGATCGCCAAGGCGCGCTTCGTCTGCGTCATCCTGCTCGGCGGCAAGAGCTACTGGCCCTATGGCGTGGACGAGATTGCGCAGGTCGCGCGCGAACGCGGCATCGCCTTCGCCGCGATCGCCGACGGGCGCGAGGGCGATCCCGCGCTGGATCTGGCTTCCACCGTGCCGGCGGCGATGCGCGAGCAGCTGCGCGACTATCTGCGCCAGGGCGGCACCGCCAATGCGCTCTCCTTCCTGCGCTGCGCCGCGCGGCTGACCGGCGCGGATGCGGGCGAGCCCGACCATCCGCTGCCGATCGCCGACGCAGGCCTGTACCTGCCCGGCCATGACCGGCCGGGCGTGGCCGAATTGCGCGCAACCTGGGTCGAGGGGCGGCCGGTGGCGCTGCTGATCTTCTATCGCGCGCTGGTGGTGGCCGGCACGCTGAGCGCGGTCGATGCGATGGTCGCGGCGCTTGGCGCGCGCGGCTTCAATGTCGCCGCCGTGCATGTCCGCGCGCTACGCGAGCCGTTCGTGCGCGACTGGCTCGGCGGGCTGCTGGCCGACATCGCGCCCGACATCATCGTCAATGCGACCAGCTTCGCCGCCTCCTCTTCGTCCGAGCCGCGCGTGCCGGGCATATTGGAACAGGCCGACTGCCCGATCCTGCAGACCGCCTTTGCCGGGGTCGAGGAAGGCAGCTGGCGCGGGTCCGCCCGTGGCCTTGGCCCGCGCGACCTGGCGATGAATGTCGCCCTGCCCGAAGTGGACGGGCGCCTGTTCACTCGCGCCGTCGCCTTCAAGGCGGCCGAGCGGTTCGACGCGCGGACCCAGTGCGGCATCGTCGTGCCGCGCGTGGCACCCGACCGGGTCGCCTTCGTCGCCGATTTGGCGCGCAACTGGGCAGCGCTGCGCCGCACGCCGCCTGCCGAGCGCCGGATCGCATTGGTGCTGGCCAATTATCCCAATCGCGACGGGCGGATCGGCAATGGCGTCGGCCTCGACACGCCGGCCAGCGCCGCCGCGATCCTGCGCCGGCTGGGCGAGGCCGGCTATGCAATCGGCGACGCCCCACGCGACGGCGCTGCGCTGATGCGGCTGATGACCGGCGGCGTCACCAATGACCGGGCGTCGATCGATCGGCTGGGCGAGGTCAGCCTGTCGCTCGATATCTATCGCGCTGCCTTGGCCGCTCTGCCCGACAGCGCGCGTGACGCCATGGTCGATCGCTGGGGGGCGCCGGAGGCCGATCCCTTCGTGCGGGACGGCGCCTTTCGCCTCGCCGTCCATCGTTTCGGCCATGTCGCGATCGCGGTGCAGCCGGCGCGCGGCTATAATATCGATCCCAAGAGCAGCTATCATGATCCCGCGCTGCCGCCGCCGCATGCCTATCTCGCCTTCCATGTCTGGCTGGAGCAGGATTTCGGCGCGCAGGCGCTGGTCCATGTCGGCAAGCATGGCAATCTGGAATGGCTGCCGGGCAAGGCGGTTTCGCTTTCGGCCGATTGCTTCCCCGAAATCTGCGCCGGGCCGGTGCCGCAACTCTATCCCTTCATCGTCAATGATCCGGGCGAGGGGACGCAGGCCAAGCGCCGCATCGGCGCGGTCATCCTCGACCATCTGACCCCGCCGTTGACCCGCGCGGAAAGCTATGGGCCGCTCAAGCAGCTCGAAGCGCTGGTGGACGAATATTATCTCGCCGCCGGCATGGACCCGCGCCGGCTCGACCGGCTGCGCCGCGATATCATCGACCTCGCCCGCAGCCAGGGGCTGGACAAGGATGCGGGCGCCGCCGGTGATGATGACGACGCGCTTGCCGCGATCGACAATTATCTGTGCGAGCTCAAGGAATTGCAGATCCGCGATGGGCTGCATGTCTTCACCGCCTCGCCGCAGGGGCGGCTGCGCCGCGATCTGCTGATCGCGCTGGCGCGCACGCCGCGCGGGCTCGATCATCCGGGGCAGGCGTCCTTGCTGCGCGCGCTGGCCGATGATCTGAGGCTCGGCTTCGATCCGCTCGATTGCGTGCTGGGGGCGCCGTGGCAGGGGGCGCGTCCGGCGGCATTGGCGGACTTATCCACAGATGCCTGGCGCACCCATGGCGACATGGTCGAGCGACTGGAACTGCTGGCGGCGGCGCTGGTCGATGGCGCGGCGTCGGTCGGCCCGGCCAGCGCCGCGGTACTGGCGGCGATCGCCGATGATCTGGCGCCCCGCGTCGATGCCTGTGGCCCGCGCGAGGCGGCGGCCCTGCTGGCCGGGCTCGACGGGCGCTTCGTGCTGCCAGGGCCATCGGGTGCGCCGACGCGCGGCCGGCCCGACGTGTTGCCGACCGGGCGCAATTTCTTCTCGGTCGATACCCGCGCCGTGCCGACGGCCGTCGCCTGGGACCTGGGCCAGCGATCGGCGCAATTGCTGGTCGACGATTATCTCCAGCGCGAAGGCGACTATCCCCGCGCCATCGCCTTGTCCGCCTGGGGCACGGCGAACATGCGCACCGGCGGCGACGATATTGCGCAGGCACTGGCGCTGATGGGCGTGCGGCCGCGCTGGGAATGGAGTTCGGGGCGGGTCGTCGGCTTCGAGATGATGACCCTGGCCGAGCTGGGCCGGCCGCGCGTCGACGTGACATTGCGCGTCTCCGGCTTCTTCCGCGACGCCTTTCCCGAACAGATCGACCTTATCGACAGCGCCGCCCGCGCGATGATGGCGCTCGATGAGCCGGACGAGGATAACCCCGCCGCCGCCCGGCATCGCGCCGAACAGGCGGCGCTGGTGGCGGACGGTGCCGATGCGGCGGAGGCCGCGCGCCGCGCCGGTGCCCGCGTGTTCGGATCGAAACCCGGCGCCTATGGCGCGGGACTGCAGGCGATGATCGACGAGAAGATCTGGCACAGCCGCGCCGATCTGGCGGACGTCTATCTCGACTGGGGCGGCTATGCCTATGGCGCAGGGGTGGAGGGCGACCGCGAACGCAGCCTGTTCGCCACCCGCCTGGCCCAGGCCGACGCGGTCGTCCAGAATCAGGATAATCGCGAGCATGACCTGCTCGACAGCGACGATTATTATCAGTTCGAGGGAGGCATCGCCGCCGCCATCGAACATCTGAAAGGTGCCAAGCCGCTCAGCTATCATAACGACCATAGCCGCCCGGAGCGGCCGGTGATCCGCACGCTGGAGGACGAGATCGGCCGCATCGTCCGCGCCCGCGTCACCAACCCCAAATGGATCGCCGGTGTCATGCGCCATGGCTATAAGGGTGCGTTCGAGATCGCCGCCTCGGTCGACTATCTCTTCGCCTTCGCCGCTACCACCCATGCGGTGCGCGACCATCATTTCGACGCCGTCCACGCCGCCTTCATCGAGGATGAGGCCGTGCGCGCCTTCATGGCCGATGCCAATCCCGCGGCCCTGCGCGAGACCGCTGCCCGGCTGAGCGAGGCGCTGGCGCGCGGCCTGTGGAAACCCAAGTCCAACAGCGCGGGCATGCTGCTCGCCCAGCTTGCAGGAGAGTGACGATGGTCGAACGCACCGACGAACAGCATGCGGAAAAGATGAAGAAGAAGCAGGCCGCCCATGACAAGATCATGGCGACCAAGACCCAGGAAAAGGGCCTGCTGATCGTCCATACCGGCAAGGGCAAGGGCAAGACCACGGCGGCGCTGGGCATGGTCGTCCGCATGATCGGCCATGGCCGCAAGGTCGGCGTGGTTCAGTTCGTCAAGGGCGCGATGACCACCGGCGAGAAGGCGGTGTTCGATGCTTTCCCCGAGCAGGTCGAGTTCAAGCCGATGGGCGAGGGCTTCACCTGGAACACCCAGGATCGCAGCCGCGACATCGCGCTGGCCCGCGAAGCGTGGGACGAGGTGAAGCGCATGGTCGCCGACCCCGACTATGCGATGGTGCTGGCCGATGAACTCAACATCGTGCTGCGCTACGACTATCTGCCGCTGGACGAGGTGCTGGCGGTGCTGACCGCCAAGGATGACATGAAGCATGTCGTCGTCACCGGCCGCAACGCGCCCGAGGCGCTGATCGAGGCGGCCGATCTGGTCACCGAGATGACCATGATCAAGCATCCCTTCCGCAGCGGGGTGAAGGCGCAGGCCGGCATCGAATATTGATGCAGGCCTTTAATCCCGATTTCTGTGCGACGCTGACCGACCTGCTGACCTGGCGCCGCGACGTGCGCCATTTCCGCACCGATCCGCTGGACGAGGCACTGGTGCTGGAGCTGCTGACGCTGGCGCAACTGGCGCCGTCGGTCGGCAACAGCCAGCCCTGGCGCTTCGTCCGGGTAAGGACGCCGGCGCTGCGCGCGACACTGGCCGATCATGTCGATGCCGAGCGGGAGCGGGCCACCAGCCAGATCACCGACGCGACCCGGCATGACGCCTATCGCGCGCTGAAGCTGCACGGGCTGGGCGAGGCGCCGGAGATCATCGCGGTCTTCTGCGATGATGCGACGCAGGCCGGCGCGGGGCTGGGCGCGGCGACCATGCCGCAGACCCGGCTCCATTCGGTGGTGCTGGCGATCCATACGCTGTGGCTGGCAGCGCGAGCACGCGGGCTGGCGCTCGGCTGGGTGTCGATCCTCGATCCGGCCTTTGTCGCGCGGACGCTGGCGGTGCCCGACGGCTGGACCTTCGCCGCCCTGCTATGCCTGGGCCATCCCGAAGCGGTCGCCGACACGCCCGAGCTGGACCGGCTGGGCTGGCAGGCCCGGCTCGATCCGCTGGCGCAGATCAGCGAGCGCTGACCATTTATTGCGGGGCGACCTCGAACATGTCCTCGATCCCCGGCTCCTCGGGCATGTCGTCGCGTTCGCTCGCCTGGCGCGCCCACATGGTGGCATAGAGGCCATCGGCGCGGACCAGATCGGCATGGCGGCCGCGCTCGACGATGCGGCCGGCGTCCAGCACGATGATCTCGTCGGCATCGACCACGGTCGACAGGCGATGGGCCACCACCAATGTCGTGCGCTTGCGGCTGATGTCGCGCAGCACGGTCTGGATTTCGGTCTCGGTGCGACTGTCGAGCGCGCTGGTCGCTTCGTCCAGCACCAGTAGCGGTGGGTCTTTCAGCAGGGTGCGGGCGATGGCGACGCGCTGTTTCTCGCCGCCCGACAGCTTGAGGCCACGCTCGCCGACGCGGGTGTCATAGCCCTGGGGCAGGCTCATGATGAAATCATGGATCGACGCCGCCCTGGCCGCCGCCTCGATCTCCTCCTGGCGCGCGCCCTCACGGCCATAGCCGATATTATAGCCGACCGTGTCGTTGAACAGGACCATGTCCTGCGGCACGATGCCGATCGCGGCGCGCAGCGATTGCTGCGTCACGGCGGCGATATCCTGCCCGTCGATCGACACGGTGCCGCCCTGGATATCGTAGAAGCGGAACAGGATGCGGGCGATGGTCGACTTGCCCGCGCCCGAGGGACCGACGATGGCGAGGGTCCTGCCCGCCGGCACCGCGAAGCTGACGCCATGGAGGATCTCGCGTTCGGGATCATAGCCGAAGCGGACGCTGTCGAAACGGACGCCGCCGCCCGCCACCTGCAGCGCCGGGGCACCAGGCACGTCGGCCACCTCCGTCTCCGTATCGATCAGCTTGTACATCGCCTCCATGTCGATCAGGCCCTGGCGGATGGTGCGATAGACCATGCCGAGCAGGTCGAGCGGGCGGAACAGCTGCGACAACAGCGTGTTCACCAGCACCACGTCGCCGGTGGAAAATTGCCCCCGGCTCCAGCCCCAGACGGTATAGGCCATCGCCCCGCCCATCATCAGGTTGGTGATCAGCGACTGGCCGATATTGAGCCAGGCGAGGCTGTTTTCCGACTTCACCGCCGCCTTGGCATAGCGGCGCATGGCGGTGCCGTAGCGCCGCGCCTCGCGCTCCTCCGCGCCGAAATATTTGACCGTCTCGAAATTCAGCAGGCTGTCGACGGCATGGGCGACGGCGCTGGTGTCCATGTCCACCATGTCGCGGCGCAACTGGTTGCGCCATTCGGTGACGAGCCGGGTGAACCAGATATAGAGGGCGACCATGGCCAGCGTCGCGGCGACCAGGCCGGGGCCGAACTTCACCAGGAAGATGGCGCAGACGGCGAGCAGCTCCAGCACCGTCGGCGCGATGTTGAACAGCAGGAAATAGAGCATCGTGTCGATGCTTTTCGTGCCGCGCTCGACGATCTTGGTGACGGCGCCGGTGCGCCGGTCGAGATGGAAGCGCAGCGACAGGCGGTGGAGATGGACGAAGACATCGTCGGCCAGGCGCCGGCCGGCTTCCTGCCCGACCTTCTCGAAAATGGCGTTGCGCAGATTGTCGAACAGCACGCCGCCAAAGCGCGCGCCAGCATAGGCGACGACCAGCGCCATGGCGAGGCCGGCGGCCGGCTCCAGCCCCGGCGCCATCCGGTCGATCGCGCCCTTATAGGCGAAGGGCATGGCGAGGGTGACGACCTTGGCCAGCGCGACCAGCGCCAGCGCCACCGCGACACGGCGGCGCAGCGCCGGCGCATCGGCCGGCCAGAGATAGGGGATGAAGCACCGCAGCGTGGCCCAGGCGGGCGGAAGGGGCGTGGAATCGGGCGTGGCTGGGGGCATTTGTCGCTATTTAGGGCATGACGGGCGGCAATCCAGTGGCGCGACCATCCGGCCGGCCACGCAAAAGCGTCCCTTGTTGGAGATGATCCGCTTAACTTCGCACATTTCCCGCACATTCTGACATTTTCTTGCGCCCCGCCGATCCTATCGAAAAGTCGGGAACCGGGTGGCAAGAATAGCAAAGCGGGCTGCTGTAGGACAGCATCTTGCCCCGATGCGGCGGCCATGGCAGGCTTCGCCTCCGTCATCCTTCCCCGACAAGGAGCACGGCATGGAACCCTTTAGTGTGGCGCTGGCCCCCGAAAGATTGTGGCAGGCGATCAATCCCCTGACCTGGACGCAGAGCGGCGGCCAGGTCGGCCTCATCAATATCGCGCTCGGCCAGACGGCACGCCCGGACATAGAGCGCACGGTACTGAACGAGGTCGGCAGCTATGGCCGGCAGATCGGCCGGATCGGCGATGCGCTCGAAGTGCTGATCCGCCATTTCGAGACCAGGGATCTGCCACAGGCGGAACGCGATGCGCTGACGATTTTGATGGGCCAACTGGCCGAGGTCCGCAAGGTTAAGGCGCGCGAACGGGACGGGTGATAGGGGTGGGAACAAGGCATAGCCCCTCCCTTCCAGGGAGGGGTTGGGGTGGGTTGCGAGCGTAGCGAGCTTCTGCCCTATCGATCGTAGACCGCCGCTGCGCGGCGCACCCACCCCCGGCCCCTCCCTGGAAGGGAGGGGAGTAGGGAACAGCCGCATCTGGTCGAAGCCTGCCAATCCCCACAGGCGTCATCCTGACGACAGTCAGGATCCATTCTGCACTGCGCCAGATAGGGATTGCTGAATGGATTCCGGATCAAAGTCTGGGATGACGACGAGGAGAAGGCAGCATTGGGCCGTCAGCCATCAATGACGGGATATAGTCGCTTCCGCTCATCCCCAGCAATGTCACGCCGGACGCGATCCGGTCGTGCGCGCGGACCCGCCCCCTGTTGGAGGTGACGCGTTTCCCGCGCGTGGCCGGCGCGTCTCGGGGGCAAAACCGGCGCAAAAGGCCCCGAAAGCCCGTTTACACTGTGAACTTCGGGAGAGGCGTCTTCTATCGGCCCTGGCGCAGGATTGCCGGCGCCTCCCGCCATGTGCCCGGCGCAATGTCGTCGATCGTCCAGTCGCCGATGCGCCAGCGGACCAGGCGCAGGGTCGGCAGGCCGACCGCCGCGGTCATGCGGCGGACCTGGCGATTGCGCCCTTCGCGAATGGTGAGGCGCAGCCAGCAATCGGGCACGCTCTTGCGAAAGCGCACCGGCGGGTCGCGCGGCCACAGCGCGGGATCGTCGATCCGCTCGACCTCCGCCGGCAGGGTCATGCCGTCCTTCAGCTGCACGCCGCGCCGCAGCGCCGCCAGCGGCGCATCGTCGGGGTCGCCCTCCACCTGGACCAGATAGGTTTTGGGCATCTTGAAGCGCGGGTCGGCGATGCGCGCCTGCAACCGGCCATCATCGGTCAGCAGCAGCAGCCCCTCGCTGTCGAGGTCGAGCCGACCGGCGGGATAGACGCCGGGCTGGTCGACATAGTCGGCCAGGGTCGGGCGCGGCGGGCCGGTGCGCTCGTCGCTGAACTGGCAGAGCACGCCATAGGGCTTGTTGAGGAGGATCAGTCGTCCCATGCGTCGTCCTCCTCTTCTTCAAACGCGATGCTGCCCTGATTGTGGAGCAGCACCAGCAGTGCGATCGCGGCGGCATCGCCCGCCAGCGCCGGATCAAGCTCCAGCGCGTCGTCCGCGCACAATTGCTGCGCCAGCGCCGCACAGGCGCCGGTGCAGTCATGTGACGCGCCATCGACGAACAGCATGATGGCGTCTTCCGCCCGGACGAAGGCGAAGCGGCTGGCCGGATTGCGGCGCAGGGGTGCACCTTCCGCCACCAGCGCCTGCATGGATGCGGCGTCGATCGCCTCCTCGGGCGCCCAGTCAATCTCGGGATATTTGCGGGTGCTGCTATATTCGCCGAACCAGCGGGCAAAGCCGGCCGGGTCGCCCAGTTGCTCCAGCACCATCGCCTGCAACCGGGCCAGCGCGGCCGGCGCGATCTCGCCGGGATTGGCCTGACGCGCCAAGGCGGGGTCGGCATAGCGATCATCCTCGCCCAGCCCTTCGAGCAGCCGGTCGGTCCAGCCCTCGATCAGTTCGCTGCGCGCCGGCGCACGGAAGCCGACCGAATAGGTCATGCAATCATCGCCCACCGCGACGCCATCATGGGCAATGCCGGGCGGGACATAGAGGATGTCGCCGGGCTCCAGCACCCATTCGTCGGTCGCGTCGAACGTGGCGAGCAGGCGCAGATCGGCATGGGGGCGCAGCGGGCTGCTATCGTCGCACACCTGGCCGATGCGCCAGCGGCGGCGGCCCGCGCCCTGGATCAGGAAGACGTCATATTGATCGAAATGCGGGCCGACGCCGCCGCCGTCGCTGGCATAGCTGACCATGACATCGTCGATCCGCCAGTCGGGGATGAAGCGGAACGGGGCGATCAGCGCCGCGACCTCGGGCACCTGATGATCGACCGCCTGCACCAGCAAGGTCCAGGGCCTGGCGCCGAGCGCGGCGAAGCGATCCTCCGCCAGCGGCCCCTGTTCCATTTTCCAGTCGCCGTCCGCCTGCACCACCAGCCGCGACTCGACGCCCTCCTCGCAGGCCAGGCCCGCCAGCTCCTCGGGCGCCAGTGGATTGCTCCATTGCGCCCAGGGATTGCGGATCAGCAGCGGCTTTTGCTGCCAATAGTCGCGCAGGAACAGGTCGATATCGAAATCATGCAATTGCATCGGGGTCTCGCCGGGAAGGGGCGGCGCGCGGGGCGCGCCTGCCATCGGCGCGAACCCTTGCCCCTGTGCCCTGTCAATGTCAAAGCGGATGGACCGGATCGGCAGGAGGGGCGGGCATGGCCAGGCTGTTGGGGGCGATAATGGCGGGCGGACGCGCGACCCGCTTCGGCAGCGACAAGGCGGCGGCGCTGCTCGACGGCCGGCGGCTGATCGACCATGCGATTGACGCGCTCTCTCCCCATGTCGCCGCGATCGCGATCTGCGGCCGGACCGAGGAAGCCTATCTCAGCCTGCCCGACCGGCCAGGGCCGGACATGGGGCCGCTTGGCGGCCTCAACGCCGCGCTGCATCATGCGCAGGCCCATGGCTTTGACGGCGTGCTGACCAGCGGCTGCGACATGCCCTTCTATCCGGCCGACCTGCCCGCGCTGCTGATCGGCGAGCGGGCCGCGATCCTCGATGGGCAGCAACTGCTCGGCTGGTGGCCGGCCGCGCTGGCGCCCGAACTGGACGCGCATCTGGCGGAGGATAATAACCGGTCGATCCGGGGCTGGCTGGCGCGGATTGGTGCGCGCACCGTGACGCTGCCGGGGCTGGTCCTGCCCAATATCAACCGGCCCGATGATCTGGCCGCGATCCGGCGCGATCGGGGGTAGCGCTCCCATTTTTTGCGGCGGGATGCGAAAACCACTTGTCCCCCCGCGCCATCCTGCCATTGTCCGGCGCGTCGGATGCGGGGAACGGGGATTCCCATGCACCGGACAGGGGCAAGGAGGGGTGCATGGATCTGGTCCATGTCGGCGTGGCGTTGGCGGTGCAGATGGTCGTCATTCTTGGCGCCTGTCGCCTGTCCGGCTGGCTGGTCGGCCGGTTCCTGCACCAGCCACGGGTGATCGGCGACATGATCGCGGGCATCCTGCTTGGTCCTTCTCTGCTTGGCTGGCTGGCGCCGCAGGCCCAGGCGCTGCTCTTCCCGATCGAGACCCGGCCGCTGCTGCAATTTGTCGCGCAGGCCGGCATCGGCCTCTACATGTTCCTGGTCGGCCTCGGCTTTCGCCGCGCGCATTTCCATCTTCAGGCGGGCAGCGCCGTTGCGGTTTCGCTGTGCGGCATCATCGTGCCCTTCCTGGGCGCGGTGGCGCTGACGCCCTGGCTGTCGGCCATGGGGCTGTTCGGGCCGACGGTCACGCCGTTCGAGGCGACCCTGTTCATCGGCGTCGCCATTTCCATCACCGCCTTTCCCGTGCTGGCGCGGATCATCCGCGAACGGGGGCTGGGTGACACGCCGCTGGCCGCGCTGGCGCTGTCGGCCGGGGCGATCGACGATGCGATCGCCTGGTCGATCCTGGCGATCCTGCTCGCCTGCATCGGCGCGGACGGAATGATCGCGGTCCGGGCGCTGGGCGGCGGCGGGCTGTTCGCGATCGTCATGCTGTTCCTGGGCAGCCGGCTGCTGGCGCCGCTGGCTCGCTGGGCAGAGCGGGAAGGGCGGGTCACGCCGGCCATGCTGCTGGTCGTGCTGCTGCTGTTCGGCGGTTGCGCCTGGGCGATGGACATGGCCGGGCTGCATGCCGTGTTCGGCGGCTTCCTGCTGGGGGTGGCGATGCCGCGCGGCATCCTGTCGCAGGGGCTGGCCCGCAGGCTGGAGCCGACGACCATCGGCCTGCTGGTGCCGATCTTCTTCACCGTTTCCGGCCTCAATACGCAGGTGACGATGGTCAGCAGCCTGTCGCTGGCGCTGGTTGCGCTGGCGATCCTGGCGGCATCGATCCTGGCCAAGGGGGGCGCCTGCTGGGCGGCGGCGCGGCTGACCGGGCAGGACAATGTCACCGCGCTCGCCGTCGGCGCACTGATGAATGCGCGCGGACTGATGGAATTGCTGGTCATCAATATCGGCCTGCAGCGCGGCATCATCGGGCCGGAACTGTTCGCGATGCTGGCGCTGATGACGATCGTGACGACGATGATGACGGTTCCGGCGATCGACCGGCTGGCGCGCCGGAAGGGGCTGGGCGGCCCGATTGCCGACGGGCCGGACGATGACCCCACCGCGCGCGCCGTCGCCACGCCCGGTGCTGCCTGACCGATGCGGCGCCCCACCCTGTTTTCCCTTTCGCTGGAATGACCGACATGCATGTAGATTTTCCGACGTCCGACCGGGTGGTGAAGCGGGTTGTCGTCGCCGGCGGCGGCACCGCGGGCTGGGTGACGGCGACCGCGCTGGTCCGCCATCTGGGGCCGCTGATCGACATCACGCTCGTCGAATCCGACGCGATCGGCACCATCGGCGTGGGCGAATCCACCGTGCCGACCTTCCGCGGCTTCCACCAACTGATGAAGATTCGCGAAGACCGCTTCATGGCCGAGGCGCAGGCGACGGTGAAGCTGGGCATCGAGTTCAAAAATTGGGGGCAGGTCGGCGACCGCTATATCCACCCGTTCGGCACGATCGGGCTGCAATGGAGCTGGATGGCCGATTTCCACCATTTCTGGTTGCATGCCAGGGCGCAGGGCTTTGGCGGCGAACTGGGCGAATATTGCCTGGAATGGGTGGCGGGCGAGGCCAATCGCATGTCGCTCAGCAGCTCGGTCGCGCCCAGCTATGCCTATCATATCGACGCGGCGCGCTATGCCCGCTTCCTGCGCAGCCTGGCCGAGCCGGCGGGGGTGAAGCGGGTCGAAGGCAAGATCCGCAATGTCGAACTGGCGCCCGAGAGCGGCCATATCGCGGCGTTGGTGCTGGAATCGGGCACGCGGATCGAGGGTGACCTGTTCATCGACTGCACCGGTTTTCGATCGCTGTTGCTGGGCGAGGCGCTGGGCGTCGGCTTCGAGGATTGGGGCCAGTGGATCCGCACCGACCGCGCGGTCGCGGTCCAGTCCACCTCCGACGGTCCGGCCCAGCCCTATACTTCGGCGATCGCGCATGAGGCGGGCTGGCGCTGGCGCATCCCGCTGCAGCATCGCGACGGCAACGGCTTCGTCTTCGCCAGCGATTTCATGTCCGACGATGAGGCGCATGCCCGGCTGCTGGCGGAAATCGAGGGGGAGCCGATCGTCGACCCGTGGCTGGTGCGGTTCAAGACCGGCACGCGGACCAAGGCGTGGCACAAGAACTGCGTTGGCCTGGGACTGGCCGGCGGCTTCATCGAGCCGCTCGAATCGACCAGCATCCACCTGATGATGGCGGCGGTGACGCGGCTGATCGAGGATTTCCCCTTCCACGGCTTCGACGACGCGCTGCTCGACCATTTCAACCGCAAGTCACGGCTGGAGTTCGAGAATATCCGCGACTTCATCATCCTTCACTATCATGTGACCCAGCGCGATGATTCCCCCTTCTGGGATCATTGCCGGACGATGGAGATACCCGACAGCCTGAAGGAAAGGCTGGCGCTGTGGCAGGAAAATGGCCGCGCCTATCAACTGGGGCATGAGCTGTTCCGCGTCGACAGCTGGTCATCGGTGCTGCTGGGACAGGGCATGCACCCGCGCGGCTATCATCATGTCGCGGCGATGATGCCCGAACCGCAGTTGCGCGAGGAGCTGGCGCGGATGCGCAAGGAGATTGCCGGGGTCGTCGCGGAGATGCCCAGCCATCGCGAATTCCTGCGCCGCTATTGTCCTGCAGAATTGGTCTAGTCAAAAAATGCGCATCGGTAGAATATTTTTTGCAATGCACAATAAAACATAAAAAACCATTATTTTCAGTCAAATATAAATCTGTAAATCAAACCCTTAGGGACTTTAACCGATCATAGCATCGTAATTGACAACGCTGGCCATTAAGCTAGCATGAACGTCCAATAAGGCTCGATGTGGGCGAGCTGTTATAAAAGGGAGGATTCTGAAATGGGTTTACCATATTCCAGATTCATGCGTTGCGCGTCTCTGATAGCGCTAACGTATAGCGTTACACCAACGGTGGCGCAGGCGCAGGATGCCGCCGTCCAGAATGCCGAAGCCGACATCATCGTCACCGGCGTGCGTGCCAGCCTTGATCGCGCGATCGACATCAAGCGCAATTCGAGCGGTGTGGTCGATGCCATTTCGGCCGAAGATATCGGCAAGTTCCCCGACACCAATCTGGCGGAATCGCTGCAGCGTATCACCGGCGTGTCGATCGACCGCGTCAATGGCGAAGGGTCGCAAGTCACGGTCCGCGGCTTTGGCGGCGGCTTCAACCTGGTGACGCTGAACGGGCGCGCGCTGCCATCGGCTAATGTCACCTCCGTCGGTGGCGACCAGAATGCCGACTATTCGTCGGGCACCAGCCGCTCCTTCGACTTCGGCAATCTGGCGTCGGAAGGCGTCAGCACGCTGGAAGTCTACAAGACCGGTCGCGCGGCGATCCCGTCGGGCGGCATCGGCGCGTCGATCAACGTCGTCACCCGCAAGCCGCTCGACGCGCGCGAGGCGGGCTTCAGCGGCACGATCGGCGTCAAGGCGCTCTATGACACCAGCGTTGAGAAGAGCCTGAGCGACCCGGCCAAGATCACGCCAGAAGCATCGGGCCTGCTGAGCTGGCGCGACGAGAATGAAGTGTTCGGCGTTTCGATCTTCGGCAGCTATCAGAAGCGCAATTTCTCGACCCGCGGCGCGACCGTCAACAACTGGAACATCCGCCGTTACAGCCAGTTCGCCGATCCGGCCAACGGCTTCGTCAACGCCAATACCCAGATCAGCAACGCGCCGACCGACCCCAACACCCTGGTGTCGGTGCCCAATGACAGCAGCTATTATTATTCGCAGGGTTCGCGCGAGCGCATCAACGGATCGGCGGTCATGCAATTCCGTCCGACCGAGACGCTGACCTTCACCGCCGACGCTTTGTTCGCCCAGAACAA
The DNA here is from genome assembly GCF_003950715.1 of Sphingomonas sp. S-NIH.Pt3_0716. Classification (NCBI taxonomy): domain Bacteria; kingdom Pseudomonadati; phylum Pseudomonadota; class Alphaproteobacteria; order Sphingomonadales; family Sphingomonadaceae; genus Sphingomonas; species Sphingomonas sp. S-NIH.Pt3_0716. The sequence continues at coordinate 129,787 of NZ_QLJK01000003.1, forward strand.
GCAGCGGGAACAGCGTGCCAGCCAGGGCAACTGGTTCAACCGGCCCTTCGCCCAGGTGGAGTTTGACGGCAATCCGGTGGTCGCCACGACCAGCTATCTGCAGGAGAATATCGCCGGCGTGAAGGACGCGGCGTTTGAACAGGCCGAACGCGGCGTGCGCAACCGGCTGCAGGATTATGGCCTGAACGCCAAATGGGAGATCAACGACCGCGTCACCCTGTCGATCGACGGCCATACCGGCCTGGCGCAAAGCTCGCCGGACAATCCCAATGGCGTGAGTTCGACGCTGGTGGGCCTGGGCGCGCCGATCGTGGCATCGCAGTCGGCCGATTTCAGCGGCGTTATCCCGGTTCAGTCGATCATCATCAACGATGCCCTGCGCGGCAACGGTAATGGCGTGCTGGACCTGGGTGACCTGGGTTCGCAGATGGGCCGCACCGTGTCCTCGGCGCAGCGCCAGCGGCTCAACGAGATCCGCGCCGACCTGGGCTGGGAACTGGATGATGGCGGCAGCCGGTTCGACGTCGGCGCCAATTACCGCACGTCCAAGATGCGCCAGACCCGCACCCAGACGCAGCAGACGCTGGGTGACTGGGGCATTACTCATGTCGGCGATATCGCATCGGTCGCGCCGGGCGTGCTGCAGGAATATTGCCTGGTCTGCAAGTTCGACAATTTCGATGCCAAGGGCCAGGGGGCGACGCTGACCGCCTTCCAGGGCAGCGCCGTCGATCTCTACAACGCGCTGTCGCCTCATTATGCCTCGCTCGGCAACGCGGTCAAAGTCACCCAGCAGGAGGATAACCGGGTCAAGGAGGATATCTGGTCCGCCTATGGCCAGTTGACCTGGAAGGGTGAACTGGCGGGCCGTCCGGCATCGCTGGTGGTTGGTGCGCGCTATGAACGGACCAAGGTGCGGTCGACCTCACTGGTTGCCGTGCCGCAGACGATCAACTGGGTGTCGGACAATGACTTCACCCCGATCGTGTCGGACGAAGTTCAGCCGCTCTCAGATAGCAGCAATTACAATAACTTCCTGCCCGCGATGGACTTCCAGATCGAGCTGGCGAAGAATTTCATCGGACGCTTCTCGTTCAGCAAGACGATCGCCCGGCCCGATTATGGCAATCTGTTCGTGGCCACGTCGGTTGGCACGCCGCCGCGCCCGATCGCGCTCGGCGGCTTTGCCACTGGCTCGACCGGCAATGCCCGCCTGTCTCCGCTGATTTCCGACAATCTCGATCTGTCGTTCGAATGGTATTACAAGCCGTCGAGCTACATCTCGGCGGGCGTGTTCGAAAAGCGGGTGCAGAATTTCGTCGGCACCGGCCAGACGACACGCAACCTGTTCGGGCTGCGCGACGTCAGTTCGGGCGTGGAGGGATCGCGATCGGGCACGGCTTTGGCCGAACTCAGGCGGTTGAATGCGGACCCGAGCGACGTCAATCTATTCACGATGACGGCATTGCTGCAGCAGCAGGGCAGTATCGAGGCGGCGTCGCAGCAGTTCCAGGCGAACTATTCGAACGGTGCGCTCAGTCAGACGTTCATCGACGAAGTGGCAGGGGCGGTCGATCTGATCCCTGACGCCAATGACCCGCTCTACGATTTCGAGGTCACGCAGCCGATCAACAACCGGCAGGGCAAGATCTGGGGCTTCGAACTCGCGGCCCAGCATTTCTTCGGCAATACCGGTTTCGGTGTGTCGGCGGCCTATACGCTGGTCCGGGGTGACGTGGGCATCGATGTCGGCGCCGATCCGAGCGAGGACCAGTTCGCGCTGGTCGGCCTGTCGGATACCGCCAACGCCACGCTGATCTATGACAAGAACGGCCTGTCGGCGCGTCTCGCCTATAACTGGCGTGACAAGTTCCTGCAGTCGGCGAACCGTGGCGGCGGCGATCGCAACCCGGTGTTCGTGCGCCCGTTCGGCCAGCTCGATCTCAACATCAGCTGGGATGTGTCGGAACAGTTTGCCGTCTCGTTCGAGGCGATCAACCTGACCGAGAGCGACATCCGCACCTATGGCCGCGACAAGAGCAACCTGTGGTATGCGCAGGAACTGGACCGTCGCTTCCTGCTGGGTGGGCGCTTCCGCTTCTAAGGGGGTGAGCCGGGGCCGTCCTGCCGGGCGGCCCCGACTTTCACAATTGCGTCGTGCGGACTGCATCGAGGCGGGCCACGCAAAGGGCTTTTCCTGCGCCGCCGACGCCCTACTATGGCCGCCCGTTCATGCGGCACGCCGGATATTCCATGACCAGCACGATGATACTCGATCCCATCACCCATGCCGCGCTTCGGGTCGCACCGGGCAATGGCGCTGCCTTTGGGGATGCCGTCAACCAGACCCTGATCTTCCCGACCGAGATCGACGCGATCCAGCGGGAATATCCGATCCTGATCCAGCGCGATGGCCAGGGCGCCTGGCAGCTCACGGCGCTGCTGGGGTTCGATCGCGACGAAAATCTGTTTCTCGACGCCGGGGGCTGGACCGCACGCTATGTGCCCGCCGTCCATCGGCGCGGCCCTTTCCTGATCGGCATGCAGCAACGCGACGGCGAAGATCATCCGGTGATCCATGTCGACCTCGACGATCCGCGCGTCGGCGCGGCGGGCGAAGCGCTGTTCCTGCCCCATGGCGGCAATGCGCCCTATCTGGACCATGTCGCCGATGCGCTGCGCACCATCCATGAAGGCCATGGCCTGAGCGCGCCGATGTTCACCGCGTTCGAACAGGCCGGGCTGCTGGCGCCGATCGCACTGGACATCGCGATCGATGACGCGCAGCGCTATGACATTGCCGGTCGCTTCACCATCGATGCCGATCGGCTGGAGGCGCTGGATGGTCCGACGCTGCAGGCGCTGCATCAGGCGGGACTGTTGCAACTGGCCTATGCGATCCGTTCCTCGCTCGCCAATATCGAGGATCTGATCCTGCGCAAGCGGGCGCGGCAGGCGGCGTGACGCTGCGCCAGACCCGGCGGATTGCCGCCAGCGACCTGACGCCTGGCTGGCTCGACGATCTGATGGCGGCGCAGAGGCCGGTCGTGATCGGCGGACTGGTCGATGGCTGGCCGCTGGTCGCTGCCGGGCGGCGATCGGCGCAGGCGGCGATGGACCGACTGCTGGCCAATTATGGCGGCGCGCCGGTCACCGGCTATGTCGGGGCACAGGAGGCTGGGGGCCGCTTCTTCTACAATGATGAACTGACCGGCTTCAATTTCGATCGCGGACAGGCGCCGCTGCCCGATTATCTCGATAGGATCCGAGCGGATGCGCACGGCGAGGGCCCGGCCATCTATATCGGATCGACCGATGTCGACCGCTATTTCCCCGGCCTTCGCGCCGACCATGATCTGCCCGGCCTGTTCGGTGCGGCAGTGCCGACCGTCAGCCTGTGGATCGGCAATCGCACGGTCGCCGCGACCCATTATGACAGCTCGCACAACCTGGCCTGTTGCCTGGTCGGGCGGCGGCGCTTCACTTTGTTTCCGCCCGATCAGGTCGGCAATCTCTATCCCGGTCCGCTGTCGCCGACGCCCGGCGGCCAGGTGGTCAGCATGGTCGATCCGGCCGCGCCCGATCTGGCCCGTTATCCGCGCTTTGCGCAGGCATTGGCGGCCGGCGAGGTAGCCGAACTGGAGCCGGGCGACGCGCTCTTCTACCCGGCGCTCTGGTGGCATCAGGTCGAGGCGCGCGACGGCTTCAACATCATGATGAACTATTGGTGGGACGCCGTCCCCGACTTCATCGACACGCCGATGGCGACGCTGCTGCACGGGCTGCTCAGCATCCGCGAGCGGCCGGAGCCCGAGCGCATGGCCTGGCGCGCGCTGTTCGACCATTATCTGTTCGGACCGGCGCAGGACGCGCGCGACCATCTGCCCGACCATGCGCAGGGACCGTTGGCGCCGCTGACGCCGCTGGAGGCGCGACGCCTGCGGGCGATGGTGATGCAGCGCCTCAACCGCTGAAAGGGCGGCGCCAATCGAGCATTGCACGCGATTTATGATAACGCTATCAATTGCGCAAATCGCAAGGAGAGGATGATATGACGATCAAGCGCGGAATGTGCCTATACGCATGGCCGCTGGCTCTGGGACTGGCGCTCGCCGCCTGCCAGCAGGCACCGGAACAGAAGGTCGACCAGAAGACCGAGCAGCCGGCCGACAATGCCGCGAGCGGCAAGCGCGATGCGTCCGAATATCTGTCCCAGCCGCTGGTCAGCGACATCTACACCGCCGATCCGTCCGCCCATGTGTGGAACGGCAAGATCTATGTCTATCCCAGCCACGACATTGACGGGCCGACGCCCGAGGATGACCTGGGCAGCCATTTCGAAATGCGCGACTATCATGTCCTGTCGATGGACAAGATCGGCGGGCCGGTGACGGTCGGGCCGGTGGCGCTGGACGTGAAGGATGTGCCCTGGGCCGACAAGCAGATGTGGGCGCCCGACGCGGCCTACAAGAATGGCACCTATTATCTCTACTTCCCGGCCAAGGACAAGGAAGGCGCCTTCCGCATCGGCGTGGCGACCTCAAAGGATCCGATGGGGCCGTTCAAGGCCCAGCCGCAACCGATCAAGGGCAGCTATTCGATCGATCCGGCCGTCTTCACCGACGCCGACGGGCAGAGCTATATCTATTTCGGCGGCATCTGGGGCGGCCAGTTGCAGCGCAATATCGGCGGGAAATATGATCCGGACGGGTCGAAGACCGACCTGAAGCAGGATGACAAGCCGGCGATCGCGCCGCGCGTCGCCAGGCTGAACGGCGACATGCTGGAATTTGCCGAAACCCCGCGCGAGATCCAGATCCTGGACGACAAGGGCAAGCCGCTGCTGGGTGGCGACCATGATCGCCGCTTCTTCGAGGCGTCATGGATGCACAAGCATGATGGCAAATATTATTTCAGCTATTCGACCGGCGACACCCATTATCTGGTCTATGCCGTCGGCGATTCCCCTTATGGCCCCTTCACCTACAAGGGCCGCATCCTGGAGCCGGTCGAAGGCTGGACCACCCACCATTCGATCGTCGAATGGGGCGGCAAGTCCTGGCTCTTCTATGCCGATAGCCAGTTGTCGGGCCAGACTCGCCTGCGCAACGTCAAGGTGACGGAACTGCGCTACAATGCCGATGGCAGCATCCAGACGATCAATCCGCTGCTGCCCAAGAAGGGCGCGGCGCACTGAGGGCGAAGGGAAGCGCGGCGATCATGTCGCGCTTCCCCTTTCATGTCATGCGCCGGGCAGCGTGGTCCATTTGGCGTCGCCCGCCGCATTGGCGATGACGGTTTCGACAAAGCCCATGGTTTGCAGGCCATCCCCGACCGACGGGAACCAGGCTTCGCCGCCCCGGATGCGCGTGGCGAAGGCGCGGTAGAGATTGGCGAACGCCTCGATATAGCCTTCGGGATGCCCGCTGGGCGTGCGCAGCAGCGGCAGGGTCGAGGGTAGCAGGCCCGGTCCGGCCGCGCGCAGCACTTCGGCCGGCCGATCGAGCCAGCGCAGGGTCAGTGTATTGGGTTCCATCTGCGCCCATTCCAGCCCGCCATGTTCGCCATGGATGCGCAGCTTCAGCCCATTTTCGTCGCCGGCCGCGACCTGCGTCGCCTTGAGGATGCCGCGCGCGCCATTGTCGAGGCGCAGCAGCACATTGACGTCGTCGTCGAGCCGGCGCCCCTCGACATGGATGCTGAGGTCGGCGCAGATTTCGCTGACGCGCAGGCCCGACACATGTTCGGCCAGGTGAAAGGCATGGGTGCCGATGTCGCCCAGGCAGCCGCCCAGGCCCGCACGGGCGGGATCGGTGCGCCATTCGGCCTGCTTGTTGCCGTCGCGGTCGATCGCCTGGCTGAGCCAGCCTTGCGAATATTCGACCTGCACCAGCCTGATCTTGCCGAAATCACCGCGCGCGACGCGCGCCCGCGCCTCCTCCACGAGCGGATAGCCGCTATAGGTGAAGGCGAGGCCGAAATGCCGGCCGGAGCGTTCGGCGGCGGCGGCGATCTGGCGCGCTTCGGCCAGATCGAGCGCCATCGGCTTTTCGCAGAAGACATGAAAACCCGCGTCCAGCGCGGCAATCGCCATCGGCGCATGGAGATGATTGGGTGTCACGATCGACAGGGCATCGATCCGCTCATCCGCCGGCAGCGCCTGTTCGCCCGCCAGCAGCGCATCGAGCGAATCATAGGTGCGCGCCGGATCGATTCCCAGCGCCTCGCCCGAACGCCGGTTGCGATTCGGGTCGCCGCTGAAGGCGCCGGCCACCAGTCGCCAATCACCATCCAGTGCCGCCGCAGCGCGGTGGATCGCCCCGATAAAGGCGCCTTCGCCACCGCCGACCATGCCCAGACGCAACGCTTTTCCCGCCATCCTCTTCTCCTTCGTAATTAGTCGACAGACCGTTCATTCTGCCTCTTGATCTTCCGATCATATTGGAACAGTTTACCGGTAAATAACACCAATAGACAAGACGGAGAGTCGAGGGTGCAAAGGGTAATGGGCTTCGGCCTGGTAGCGCTCGCAACGGGCGCAGTGATGATCCCCGCCATGTCGAGCCAGGCGCAGACCGCACCAGCGGCGCCGCCGGCCTTCAACGCCTGCCGCGCCTGCCACAGCGTGCAGCCCGGCGGCAAGAGCGGCCTTGGCCCCAATCTGGTCGGCGTCGTCGGCCGCACCGCCGGCACCCTGGCCGGCTTCAACTATTCCCCTGCGCTCAAGGCGTCGAAGCTGAAATGGGACGAGAAGGCGCTGGACGAATATCTCGCCGCGCCGACCAAGAAGGTGCCCGGTAGCCGCATGCCCATATCCACGCCCGATCCGGCCAAGCGCGCCGCGATCATCACCTATCTCAAGAGCGTGAAATGACGGCGGCGAAGGGCGCGATGCGCGGCCCGGCCATCTTCCTGGCGCAGTTCATGGGCGATGCCGCCCCATTCGACAATCTGGACAATGCCGCGCGCTGGATGGCGCAGGCGGGCTACAAGGGCATTCAGGTGCCCAGCAATGATCCGCGCTGCATGGACCTCAAGCTGGCGGCGGAAAGCCAGGATTATTGCGACGATCTGATCGGCCGCTGCCGCGAGGCCGGGGGCGAGATTTCGGAACTGTCGACCCATTTGCAGGGCCAGTTGGTCGCGGTCCACCCGGCCTATGATGCCGCCTTCGACGCGTTCGCGCCGGCCGAACTGCGCGGCAAGCCGGCCGAGCGGCAGGCCTGGGCGGTCGAGCAGCTGAAGCTGGCGGCGGTGGCCAGCCGGCGACTGGGGCTGAAGGCGCATGCGACCTTCTCCGGCGCTCTGGCCTGGCCCTTCGTCTATCCCTGGCCGCAGCGGCCGGCGGGGCTGGTGGAAGAGGCGTTCGCCGAACTGGGGAAGCGCTGGCGCCCGATCCTGGACGCGTTCGACGAACAGGGGATCGACCTCTGCTACGAACTGCATCCGGGCGAGGATCTGCATGACGGCCTGACCTTCGAGCGCTTCCTGGATGCGGTCGGCGGCCACAAGCGCGCCAACATCCTCTATGATCCCAGCCATTTCGTGCTGCAGGCGATGGACTATCTGCAGTTCATCGACATCTATCATGACCGCATCAGGATGTTCCACGTCAAGGATGCGGAGTTCAATCCGACCGGTCGCGCGGGCGTTTATGGCGGCTATGCCGACTGGGTCGACCGGCCCGGTCGCTTCCGCTCGCTGGGCGACGGCCAGGTCGACTTCACCGGCATATTCTCGCGCCTGACCCAATATGGCTATGATGGCTGGGCGGTGCTGGAATGGGAATGCTGCCTGAAGCATCCCGAGGATGGCGCGCGCGAAGGCGCCCCCTTCATCGAGGCGCACATGATCCGCCGGCCCGAACGGGCCTTCGACGATTTCGCAGGGGGCGGCGATCCCGCCAACAACCGGCGCTGGCTGGGGCTCAACTGACGCCGCAACCGACGATCGACACATGTCCTGACCGGAAGGCCGGCGGGACCAAAGGGAGAGGAGCCGACATGACGGCGATTAACCGGCACAGACTTTTCTGGCTGAGCGTCCTGGCGCTGTTCACCGCCTCGATGAGCGCATCGCTCCGCGCAGCGGTAGCGAGCAGCCTGAAGGCGGAATGGATCGACCCGATCGCCCCGATCGCGGCCGGCGAGATGATCGGCGCGGCGCTGGGATCGGCCTTCCTGGGCTTTTCCATCACCGTCTTCGTCGTCAGCGCCTTTCTCGACACGATCGGCATCCGCCGCGTGCTGATCGGCTGCGGCATCGCCTTCCTGATCGGCACGACGCTGATCGTGGGTGCGGGCAGCATGGCGACCGGCATGACCGTCTATCACCTCGTATGGCTGGGCATGCTGCTGTCGGGCATCGGCTGGGGCTTTGCCGAAGCGTCGATCAATCCGCTGACCGCCCGCCTCTATCCCGAGGATACGACCCATCGCCTCAACGTGCTGCACGCCTGGTATCCCGGCGGGCTGATCGTCGGCGGCCTTGCGGGCGTGTTCCTCGCCTCGGCGCTTCCCTGGCAGGCGATCATGGCGCTGGCTTATATCCCCGCCATCGGCGTCGTATTGATCGCCTCCACCACCCGCTTCCCCGCGCCGCCCGCCACCGCCGGCAGCCGGGCGATGAAGGACATGATGCTGGAGGTGGTCCGCCGCCCCAGCTTCTTCATCTGGTTCGGTGCGATGTTCCTGACCGCCTCGTCCGAACTGGCGCCGGGCCAGTGGCTCGACGTCGCGCTCAGCAACCGGGTCGGCATGCGCGGCATTTTGCTGCTGGTCTATGTCAGCGCGCTGATGTTCGTGTTCCGCCATTTTGCCGGCCGGATCGCCGGCCGCCTGTCCAACCCCGGCCTGCTCTGGGTGTCCAGCCTGCTCGCCGCGATCGGCCTGTTCATGCTGTCGCAGGCGCAGTCGCCCGCCTCCGCCATCCTCGCCTCCACCGTCTGGGGCCTGGGCGTATGCGCGATGTGGCCGACGATGCTGGCGTCGGTGGCCGAACGTTATCCGCGCGGTGACGCCTGGGCGCTGGGGCTTGTCGGCTCGGCCGGCGCGCTTGCCAGCTTCTTCGTGCTGCCGCGGCTGGGCGAGATGTTCGACCAGGCCAAGGTGGAACTGGCCGGTGGGCCGGAAGCCTTCACCCGCCTGACCGGACCGGCGCTGCGCGCGGTGGAGGATGCGGCGGCGTCGCAATCCTTCGCCCGCCTCGCCTTCGTGCCGCTGATCCTGCTGGTCGTGTTCGGGCTGATCTGGCTGTCCGACCGGCGCGCCGGTCGCCGGGCGGAGGCCGTGGCATGAAGCTGTCGCGCAGAAACCTGATCGCCGCCGGCGTCGCCGCAGCCGCCAGCCCCGCCATCGCCGCTGCGGCCGGCAAGGGATCCTCCAATGCCGCCCGCTTCTCGCTCGGCTACGCCCCGCATGAAGGCAGCTTTGCCAGCCGGGGCGGATTGCTGGAGCAGATCGCCTATGCCGCCGACCAGGGCTTTCGCGCCTGGGAGGATAATGAAGCGCGCAAGCGTCCGGTCGAGCAGCAGGAAGCCATGGCCAGGGCGCTGGCACAGCGCGGCATGACCATGGGCGTGTTCGTCGCCAGCATGCCCAAATGGGCGGAGTTCCGCCCGCTGCTGGGCAGCAATGACGATGCCGAGCGCGAAGCCTTCCTGGCCGATGTCCGCACATCGGTGGAGGTCGCCAAGCGGCTGAACGCGAAACATGCGACCGTCGTCACCGGCTTCATGGACCGCAAGGTGCCGGTCGATATCCAGACCGGCCGGATCATCGATTGCATGCGCCGCGCCGGCGACATCGTCGCGCCGCACGGCCTGACGCTGGTGATGGAGCCGCTCAATACGCGGACCAACCATCCCGGTGTCTATATGCAGTCGATCGCCCAGGGCTATGCGGTGGCGCGCGGCGCCAACAGTCCGGGCGTCAAGATATTGGCGGACCTCTATCATGAGCAGATCCAGTCCGGGAACCTGATCCCGACGCTGGAGGCCTGCTGGGCGGAGGTCGGCTATATCCAGTTCGGCGACAATCCCGGCCGCAAGGAACCGGGCACCGGCGAGATCAACTACGCCAATATCGTCCGCTGGCTGCGGGGCCGCAATTATGGCGGCGTGATCGGCATGGAACATGGCAATTCGCTGGCCGGACGCGAGGGCGAGGACCGGCTGGTAGCCGCCTATCGCGCCATCGACCAAATATAGGATGAGAGGAGGACGAGGATGAAAATCATCCCGACTGGCTTTGCAGGGACGAGTATCGCGCTGGCCACGGCTCTGCTGGTGGGCACAGCGGCGCAGGCGCAAGACAAGCCTGGCAAGCTGGGTTTCAAGGATACGCCGATCCTGCCCGGTGGCAACTGGCACGTCCATGATCCCGATCGCCCCGCCCCCACCGTCGTCACCCCGGCGGCACAGGCCGGCGGTGCACAGGCCGGCGGCGCACCGTCCGACGCAACCATCCTCTTCGACGGCAAGTCGCTTGACGCATGGCGCGGCGAGCGCGGTCCCTGGACGCTGGAAAAGGGGATCATGACCATCCCGCCGCGTAGCCAGAGCGGCGGCGAGAACAACCTGATATCGAAGCAGGAATTTGGCGACGTCCAGCTGCATCTGGAATTTCGTTCGCCCAATCCGCCGACCAAAAGCTCGCAGGATCGCGGCAATAGCGGCATCTGGTTCATGCAGCGCTACGAGGTCCAGATTCTCGACGGTTATCAGAACCCGACCTATGCCGACGGCACGGTCGGTTCGGTCTATGCCTGGAAGCCGCCGCTGGTGAACCCGTCGCGCCAGCCAGGCGAATGGCAAAGCTATGACATCATCTTCGAACGGCCGCGCTTCGCCGCCGACGGCAGCCTAGTCCGCCCGGCCTATGTCACCGCGCTGCTGAACGGCGTGCTGGTGCAAAATCATCAGGCGATGCTGGGCACCACCAAATGGCGGTCGATCGCCCAATATCAGGCCCATGGGGACAAGGCGCCGATCCAGTTGCAGGATCATGACAGCCCCGTGTCGTTCCGCAACATCTGGGTCCGGCCGCTGCCGGACGAGGCCATCGCACAGGATCTGAAGGGAGCAGGACAATGATGGACCGCAGACATGCGCTGGCGGGCATGGTCGCCATGTTCGGCGCCGGGCTGTTCGCGCCGCTGGCGCGCGCCGCCGGGGTGATGCCGGCCGCTGGCGTGATCGACCAGGGCGCGCCCAGCCTGCAACTGTTCACGCCCGATCAGCGGGCGCTGATGACCGCGCTGTGCGAACGCATATTGCCGGCGACCGACACGCCCGGCGCGATCGAGGCCGGCGTCCCCGCCTATATCGAGAAATTGCTGGCCGACTGGTCGGTGGCGGAGGATCGCGACCCGATCATCGCTGGTCTTGCCGAAATCGATGCGCGCAGCTGGCAGGATTACAAGATCCCCGCGACCAAGGCATCGGCGGCGCAGCACGACGCGCTGCTGACCCTGGCGATGAACGACCAGATCCCCAAGGGCGAGGAGTTTTTCGAGGCGTTCCGGCAGATGGTGATCGTGGGCTATTACACGTCCGAGATCGGGATCACCCAGGAACGCGAATATCTGCCGGTGCCGGGCGAATATAACGGCGCCTTCCCCTATTCCCAGGTCAACAAGGTCTATTCCGCATGAACCTCAACCGTCGTTCCATGATGCTGGGCGCCGGCGGCCTGGCCGCCCTCGCCGCCTCCCCCTTCGCCGCGCAGGCCGCCAAGGCCTCCGGCAAGATCGCCAGCGTCGGCCTGCAGCTCTACACCGTGCGCGAACTGTTCGCCGCCGATCCGGTCGCCACCTTGGAGAAGGTCGCCAAGGTCGGCTATCGCGAGGTCGAATTTGGCGGTGGCGGCTATGACGCCATGGACCACAAGCTGCTCCGCAGCACGATGGACCGGCTGGGCCTCACCTGTCCGTCGCTGCACATCGGCTATGATGCGCTGCTCGACAAGTTCGACGCCAGCGTGGCGATGGCCAAAACACTGGGCGCGGGCACCGTCGTCCTGCCCTATATGGTCGACAAATATCGCAATGCGGAAGCTTGGAAGGCTGCGCTGGTCAACATCAACCGCTTCGGTGCGCAGCTCAAGGCCGCGGGCCTGGGCTTTGCCTATCATAATCATGATTTCGAATTCACCACCAAGCCGGACGGCGTCAGCCTGTTCGACCAGTTGGTCAAGGCGTGCGACCCCGACCTCGTGAAGATCGAACTGGATCTCTACTGGGCGATCTATGCCGGGCAGGATCCGCAGACGCTGATCCGCAGCCTGGCCGGTCGCATCTATTCCTATCATGTGAAGGATATGCGCGCGGACCGCAGCATGACCTCGGTCGGCAGCGGCACGGTCGATTTCGCCGCGATCTTCAAGCTCAACGCCATCGCCGGCGTCCAGCATTTCTATGTCGAGAATGACCAGGCGCCCGCGCCCTATATTCCCGACATCACCAAGAGCTTCCAGACGCTGCGCGCGCTGCGCTTCTGACCACTGGCCTGCCTCAAGACAGAAAACTCCAGGAGAGGACATCATGGCTTCGACAGACAGGTACGATGCGATCGTCATCGGTTCGGGCATCAGCGGCGGTTGGGCTGCCAAGGAATTGACGGAAAAGGGGCTGCGGGTGCTGATGCTCGACCGCGGCCATATGGTCGAACATGGCGAGGATTATACCTATGACGGCAAGCCCGCCTATGAGGTGCCCGCCCGCAACATCATGCCCGACCCGCTCAAGCAGAGCGATTATTTCATCGCCCAGCATGGCTATGTCGCGCCCAGCAACCAGGCCTTCTATAATAATGACCGGCTGAACCCCTATGATTATGGCGCGGGCAGCAAATTCTACTGGATCCGCCCCGCGGCGGTCGGTGGCAAATCGCTGATCTGGGGCCGCTGGAGCTTCCGCTGGAGCCCGGCCGATTTCGAGGCGAACAAGCGCGAGGGCATCGGCGGCGACTGGCCGATCCGCTATGAGGATCTGGTCCCCTGGTACAGCTATGTCGAAAAATATATCGGCGTATCGGGATCGCGCGAGAATCTGGCCTATCTGCCCGACAGCGAGTTCCAGCCGCCGATGCCGATGAACATCGCGGAAAAATGGATGAAGCAGCGGCTGGAAACGCAATTCCCCGGCCGCAAGATGATCAATGCCCGCCTGTCCAACATGACCGAGGACAAGCCGGAACAGAACCGCACCAAATGCCAGCTGCGCAACCAGTGCGGCAATGGCTGTTCCTTCGGCGCCTATTTCTCGACCCAGGCGGTCACGCTGCCGGCTGCGCGGGCGACCGGGCGGCTGACCTTGCGGTCCGACGCGGTCGTCACCAACCTCGATTATGATCCGGCGACCAAGAAGGTCAGCGGCGTGCGCTTCGTCGATGCCAAGACCGGACAGGCCGAAACCGTGACCGCGCGGCTTGTGTTCCTGTGCGCGTCGGCACTGGCCTCGACCCAGATCCTGATGAACTCGCGCCCGGCGGGCAGCGGCAAGAGCCATTTCGACAGCAGCGGGACGCTGGGCCGCTATGTCATGGACCATATCTTCCGCGTCGGCGTGAAGGGCGACATCCCCGGCATGGAGGAGTTCATCGAATATGGCCGCCGCCCCGGCGCCATCTATGTCCCGCGCTTCCGCAACAATGGCGACAGCGAAGATGTCGGCTTCAAGCGCGGCTATGGCTATCAGGGCGGCGCCTATCGCGAGCCGTCCAAGCCGGTCGGCTTCGGCGCGTCGATGAAGCAGGGCATGCGCAAATATGGCGGCTGGAAATTCCAGATGGGCGCCTTTGGCGAATGCCTGCCCTATGAGGATAATTATGTCGCGCTGAGCCCCGACAAGACCGACCGGTTCGGCATGCCGCTGATGCAGTTCAACGTCACCTTCCGCGACAATGAGATGCGGATGATGGCGGACGCGCGCGAACAGGGCGAAAAGATGCTGCGTGCGGCGGGTCTGACTAACGTCACCAGTTCGGTCCGCGAACATGTGCCGGGCGACGCCATCCACGAAATGGGCGGCGCACGCATGGGGGCCGATCCGCGCGCATCGGTGCTCAACCAGTGGAGCCAGGCGCATGATGCCAGTAATCTGTTCGTCACCGACGGCGCGCAGATGGCGTCCATCTCCTGCGTCAATCCGTCGCTGACCTTCATGGCGCTGACCGCCCGCGCGGTCGACCATGCGGTCAAGGAAATGAAGGCAGGCCGGGTCTGACAGGGGCGGCCCACTCCCGACGCTGTGCTGCGCCGCAAAGCCGGCTATCAGGGGCCATGAGGATGAGCTTCTGATGGCCCGGCGGCGGGAAAATGGCGTGACGATCCGCGCCGTGGCGGAACGGGCTGGCGTGTCGGCGATGACGGTATCCAACGTCATCAACGGCGCCGGCCGCGCCAGCGCGACCACGGTCGCGACGGTGCAGGCGGCGATCGCGGAACTGGGCTATGTGCCCAATCTGGCCGCCCGTCGCCTGGCCAAGGCGCGGGCGACGACGGTGGGCCTCATCTACAGCAACCGGCGCACGCCCTTTCTCGATGCCGTTCTGGTCGGATCGCTGCGGGCGACCAATGCCAATGGGCTGCAACTGATCCTGCGCGACGGCGATGGCGTGACGCTGGACGAGGCCGAACGCATCGCTCAGGAACTGGTGCGCAGCGGCGCCGACGCACTGCTGCTGATCCCGCCCTTTGCCGAACAGTTGAGCGGATCGGCGATATTGCCGGCGCTCGGCGTGCCCTTTGCCGCGATCGCCACCGGCACGCCGCTGTCGGGCATATCGACGGTGCGGATCGACAATCAGGCGGCGATGGAGGCGCTGACCCGGCGCGTCGTCGCCGATGGCCATCGCCGCATCGCCTATGTCGCCGGTCCCGATCATTACAGCGTGGTCGCGGCCCGGCTCGACGGCTTCTACGCCGCCCTCCAGGATGCCGGCCTGCGCGTGGACGATAGCCTGATCGTCGAGCACAGCGCGTTCGACCATGCGTCCGGCATGGCGGCGGCGCAGGCGCTGCTCGCCCGGCCCGACCGGCCGACCGCGATCCTGTGCAGCAGCGACGATCTGGCGGCGGGCGTCATCGCCCAGGCCGGACAGATGGGGCTGACCCTGCCCCATGATCTGAGCGTCACCGGGTTCGACGACACCATCCTCGCCTCGCGCGTCTGGCCGCCGCTGACCGTGATCCGCCAGCCGGTCGAGGACATGGCCTTTCGCGCCACCCAATGCCTGATCGGCGCGCTCGGCAAGGGCGGGATGCGCGTCAGCGACGAGATATTCGACCATCAACTGGTGCAGCGCGCGTCGATCGCGCCGGCCAGCACTTAGAGCTTCACCGGGTGGCGCGGATCGCCGCCCCTTCAGCGACAGGGGACAGAGCATCATGGAAACGAGCAGAAGGGAATTGGCGGCGATGATGGCATTGGGCGGCGCAGGCATGGCCCTGTCCTCGACACAGGCCTCCGCACAGGCTGCGACCCCGGTTCAGGCGAAGCTGGTCCATCATGTCTTCTTCTGGCTGAAGCGGCCGGGCAACCAGGCCGATCGCGACCAGTTGATCGCCGGCCTGCGCACGCTGCGCGCCATCCCCGTGATCCGCGACCTGCAGATCGGCGTGCCCGCCAGCACCGAAAAGCGCGACGTGGTCGATTCCTCCTTCGACGTGTCGGAACTGATGGTCTTCGACAATGCGGTCGACCAGAAAGTCTATCAGGACCACGAAATCCACCAGGCCTTCGTCAAATCCTGCGAGCATCTGTGGCAGAAGGTCGTGGTCTACGACATGCAGGTCGTGCCGGATCGCTGAGCCGGGCATCGCAAGACGACCCGATCGGCCCTAGGGTCGATCATCAGCCTGAACGAGAGAAGATCATGATTCTGCCGGATATTCTTGCCCCCACCTATGTCCAGATGCTGGGCGCTTTGTCGGCCTGGCTGGCCAAGGCCGGGAAACAGGATGGCACGGCGCAAACATTGCCGGGCGCGCGGCTGGCGCCGGACATGTTCCCGCTGTCGACCCAGATCCGCTTCGCCTGCGTCCAGGCGCAGGAGGGCATGTACCGGCTGCGCGGCGAAGCCTTCCCGCCGCTGGTCGGGCAGTTGCTCGATGAAGGCCGCAACGCGGGCGAGCATCCCGGATCGATCGCCGACGCGCAGGCGAGAATAGCCGAGACGATTGCGATCGTGGAAAGCCTTGCCGCGGATGCGCCGCCCATCGATCCGGCTGCGCCGATCGCCCATGCACTGCCGCAGGGCATGATCTTCGACCTCACCGCCGGTCAATTCGTCCGCGACTGGGCGTTGCCGCAATTCTACTTCCACATCATGACCGCCTACGCGATCCTGCGGGCACAGGGCGTGGACTTGGGCAAGGTCGATTATGTGGCCCACATGTTCCCCTATTTGCGGCCCGGCACCCTGCCTGCGCAATGAGGTGAAATAGCGGCGGCGGCGCATGCTGTGGTTCATGGCGATGGAGCCGCGTCGTGGCCCGTTTTTGGCATTGCCGTTCATCACCGGCCCGGCGCCGATCCTATGTCTCGGCCGACAGGGCATGGATCGGCAGCAGGGCCGCGCCGAAGGTGATCGGCGATCCATGCAGGTTCGATATTCTGACCGGCGGGCGGCGACGATGGACCGTGGTGACGAGGTCCGCCTGATGCAGGCGATCGGCCAGCCCCTGCAGGATGGTCGATGGCAAGGTGCCGGCCAGCACGATCGCCCCTGGATCGAGCCAGGCGAAGGCGGTGTTGCTGACCATCTGCAATTGCTCGGCCGCCCGGTCCAGCCAGATGTCGATCGTCGGTGCCTGGTCGGCAGCATGGAAATCAATGTCCGCGACCGAGGATAGGTCGCAACCATTGCTGCGCAGCATCGCCAGCAGATCCAGCGGGCTGGGACGCGGCAGATGCCCTGGAAACAGGCAGCCAATCTCGCCCGCGACGCCATATTGACCGCGCATCAGGCGCCCGTCGACAATGACGCCGGCGCCAATGCCGAAGCCCAGCAGCAGCACGACGATCGTGCCGAAATCGCGCAGCAGGCCACCCAGATAATATTCGGCGATCGCTGCGGCATTGGCGTCATTCTCGATCCACAGCGGCCAGCCCATTTCGGCGGACAATATGTCGCGCAGCGGCGCATCCCGCCAGTTGGGCAGGACGTCGACGACGCTCCACCGATCGCCGGCCGGCGACAGGGATGGTCCCGGCACCGCGACGCCCAGACCCAGCATGCGGCGTCCCAGCAGGCCGTGCCGGTCCACCAGTTCATGCGTCATGCGCCGCACCTTGCGTGCAAAACCCTGGGGATCGATCGGCGCAACGGCCTCATGATGGGTGGCGATGGTGGCGCCGGTGAAATCGACCAGGGCGATGTCGATGAAGCCCTTGTGCGCCGTCGCGCCGACCGCATAGCCGCCATGGCCGGCCAGCCGCAGGGGAATGGCCGGGCGCCCGCGGCCCTGTGCTTCCGCGCCCGGCACTTCCTCCACCAGATTGAGCCCGATCAGGTCGCGCGACAGGCGGGTGAGGGCGGTCCCGCTGATCTCCAGCGCGGATGCCAGCGCGGAACGGGACAGTGGCCCGGACTTGCGCAGCATCTGCAGGATGCGCCGCTGGTCCTTGTCCAGAGTGGGAAATAGCATGATCGATCCCGCTATCGGTGAAAAGCGACGACCGGTTATGGCGATTTATTTATTTTCACAACAATAATTAAAAATGTCATATCGCACGGCCAGAGGCGCCCCGACCAATTCAGAGGGGACGCATCATGCTCAAGACTTTCCTTGCCTCCGGCACGGCGCTTGCCGCGCTTTGCACCATCACCACGCCCGCCCTGGCGCAGGCCGCCACCGACGCCGCGCCCGCCGCCGAAGCGGCCGCCGACGCCGGCAACGGCCCCAACGACATCATCGTCACCGGCTCCACCCGCGCCCAGCGCCGCTTCGACGTATCCTATGCGATCAACACCATCTCGGCCGAGGATGTGGAGAAGATCGCGCCTGTCAATTTCGCCGACCTGATCGGCCAGCTGCCCGGCTTCCAGACCGAAATCACCGGCGGCGAAGTGCAGAATATCTACCGCATCCGCGGCCTGCCCAACGACGGCGGCTTCGTCAGCTTCCAGCAGGACGGCCTGCCGCTGTTCCATGAGAATGACGGCGTCTTCTTCCGCGGCGATGCGATCCTGAAACAGGATCTGATGACCGACCATGTCGAGGTCGTGCGCGGCGGCCCGGCCCCGGTCTATGCCAGCTATTCGGGCGCAATCATCAACGCCATCACCGTGACCGGCAGCGACGAAGCGCGCGGCAAGGCACAGGTCACGCTCGGCGACACCGGCCTCTATCGCCTGGACGCCTATCAGGCCGGCCCGCTCGGCAACGACACCTATTATGCGATCGGCGGCTTCATCCGCTATCATGACGGCTATCGCGACAATGGCTTCGCCAATGACAAGGGCGGCCAGCTGCGCGCCAATATCAAGCATGATTTCGACAATGGCTCGATCAAGCTGAACCTCAACTATGTGAACGACCACAACGTCTTCTATCTGCCGATCCCGATCTCCGACCCGCGCGATCCCAGCGTCTCGCTCGACAAATATATCGACTATTTCGATGGCACGATGAATTCGCCGGCGCTGCGCCATGTGAACCTCAAATATCGCGACGGCACCGGCCAGATCCAGAGCCGCACCGGCGACCTGTCGGATGGCCGCCATATGCAGATGGTCAATTTCGGCGCCCAATATGATGGCGATTTCGACGGCTGGCTGGTCTCGGCCAAGGCCGGCTATACCCAGGGCAAGCTCGATTTCAGCGCCTTCTACTCGACCACCAACCCGGCTGACGGCAACGCCTTTGCCGCCGGCTATCTGGCCCGCGCCACGACGGCTTTCGGCGCGGTCGACCATTTCGGCTATACGCTGGCCGGCACCAACACCGTCTATGATCCCTATGCGGCGTCGGGCCTGGTGATGCAGGGCCAGTATCGCGACATCCACTCGAAATTCTATTCGGCCCAGGCCAATCTGTCGGTCGCCAAGAAGTTCGAGACCGGCCTTGGCACCCATGACCTCAAGCTCGGCCTCTATGGCAGCTTCTATGGCGAGGACAGCCGCACCCTCTATCAGAATTACCTGATCGAGGTGGCGGGCAAGCCGCGCACGCTGGACCTGGTCGCCTATAATGCCGCCGGCGCGGAAATCGGCCGCGTCACCGACAATGGCGTGCTCAACTATGCCGCCACCCTCAATCAGGGCGACAGCGACGCCAAGATGTTCGCCGTCTTCGCCAACGACACCTGGGAAATCGTGCCGGGCCTGCGCATCGACGCCGGCATCCGTCACGAACGCTACAGCTACAAGGGCTGGGCCGCGCTGACCGAGGCGGCCAATCTGGGCGACGCCAGCACCCTGGCGGACGACAGCACCCGCGCCTTCACCGGCGTGATCCTGAACCAGAAACTGAAGCCCAACGTCACCAACTGGACGGTCGGCGCCAATTACGACTTCTCCAGCCATGTCGGCATCTATGGCCGCGCCTCGCACCTCGAAACACCGCCCAACGTCCAGACGGTGATGAGCATCAACCCGACGATCATCACGACCAAGGCCGACCAGTTCGAGGCCGGGCTGAAGCTCGCCTTCGGCCGCTCCTATCTCTACGTCACCGGCTTCTACACCAATTTCGATCCCTTGAACGCCAGCTTCCTGGCCTATGATCCGACCACGGGCCGCAACGATGTCAACGTGCCCTTCATCGGCGAAGCCCAGGTGAAGGGCGTCGAATTCGACGGCAAGCTGGCGCTGACCAACTGGTTCTCGCTCAACGGCGCGCTCACTATCAGCGATCCCAAATACAAGAATTTCGAAAGTTCGACCGGCGCCGATCCGGAACAGGCCGAAGGCAACCAGATCGTCCGCCAGCCCAAGGTCTACGGCAATATCCGCCCCAGCTTCGACTTCCAGACGGGCGACACCGACGTGTCGGTCTATGGGCGCTACACCTATATGGGCAAGCGCTATGTCGACCTCTACAACAACACTGCGCTGCCGGCCTATGGCACGATCGGCGCCGGCATCACGGCGCGCCATGGCAGCTGGCAGGCTCAGATCGTGGGCGACAATCTGTTCAACGCCCATGGCCTGACCGAAGGCAATACCCGCACCGACTCGCTGAGCGGGCAGGGCAGTGCCGAGGCGATCTATGGCCGCCCGATCTTCGGCCGCAACTTCCGCCTCGTCATCAGCAAGTCCTGGTGATGGCCCGCCGCCTCGGCCGCGTTGCGGCGTCGTTGATGACGATGGCGGTGGTGGCGATCACGCCCGCCCCGGCTCTGGCCGGGGCGGCGCGCGACGCCGTGACGGAGGCGCTGTCCCGGCGCCTCTTTCCCGTGCTGGATGCCCTTGGACACGATCCGGCCGCCCTTGCCGCCTTCCGCGCCCGGCCGGACATGGATGCGCTGCTCCA
This sequence comes from Sphingomonas sp. S-NIH.Pt3_0716, assembly GCF_003950715.1. NCBI lineage: Bacteria > Pseudomonadati > Pseudomonadota > Alphaproteobacteria > Sphingomonadales > Sphingomonadaceae > Sphingomonas > Sphingomonas sp. S-NIH.Pt3_0716. Next base: position 150,264 of record NZ_QLJK01000003.1, read on the forward strand.
TGCCCGCGAAGATCGCCGCACGGCATGTGCCGGCGATGTCGATTGCGTAGCACAGGCCCATATCTGGACCCCGACCGAAATTGCCCTGATGGTGCAGGCTGCGCTATCGCTGCGTGACGTGCCGGTCGCGGACGATGGTGCCGGTGCGCAGATCCGCCGCGAGGTGGAGGGGATCAACGCCATCCTGCGCAGCTATGCGCTGGGGCAGGTGCCGGCCTATCCCGATATCGACGGCGCCGGCACGATCGACCCGCGCGAGCGCCAGGCCCGGCTGCGCGCCGCCGCCTGGATCGCGCAGACGCCGCGCAAGGGATCGGCCCAGGCGCTGGATTCCAGCATCGACTATGCCCTTGCGCTGCTCGACGTCAGCGACCGCACCGACGCGATCGGCTTCGAACCGCTGACCGGCGGCCTCAACGCCCCGGCCATGGCGCGGGCCAAAAATATCGACTGGAAACGCTATCGCTACAGCGCGCTGATCGTCACCGGCGTCGGCGCGGAAGTCGACGGCATGCCGCTGAGCCCCTTCGGCAAATATCATCTGCGTCTTGCCGCCAACCGCTTTGCCGATGGCGACGCACCCTTCCTCATCCTGACCGGCGGCCGTGCCCATCCGCGCGCGACCCGCTTTGCCGAGGCGCAAGAGATGCGCCAGGCGTTGATCGAGCGCTATGGCGTGCCGGCCGATGCCATCATCATCGAACCCTATGCCCGGCACACCACCACCAATTTGCGCAACGCCACCCGCCTGCTGATGGCGATGGCCGCGCCGCTGGACAAGGATACGCTGATCGTCTGCAATCCGGGGCAGAGCGCAATGATCGAAAATCCGCTGTTCGCGCAGCGCAACGACAAGGAACTGGGCTATCAGCCCGGTGCCATCGGCGCGCGCCTGACCCCCACCGAATTGCTGTTTCGCCCGTCGCGGCTGTCCGCGCGGGTCGATCCGCGCGATCCGCTCGACCCCTGAAGGGAGGCATGATGACACGTAAACTGACCTTGGCCCTGGCGCTCGGTGCGCTGGCGTTCAGCCCCGGCGCCGCCATGGCCTGGGGCGGCACCGCCCATGAAGTGATCGATCGCGCCGCGCTCGATGCCATCCCGCAGGACGGTCCCGTCTTCCTCAAGGCCTATACCGACTATATCGCCGCCTCCGCCTCGCTGCCCGACAGCTGGCGCGGGGATTCGGAGAATTTCTCCAAGATGGAGGAAGACCCCAATCATGGCTGGTTCCGCGAGCAGTTCCGCTTCGTGAAGCCGATCCCGCGCTCGCGCTACGAATTCATCCTGGCGCTCTACAAGCGCTATGAGACGATCAAGGACAGCGATCCGGCAACCGCCGCACGCACCAATGTCCGCTGGACCGGCACTTTGCCCTATGCGGCGATCGAGGCTTACGACCGGCTCGTCGTCTGCATGCGCCATGTCCGCAAGGCGCAGGCCGAAGGGGGCGACATATCCGTCCCGGCCCAGCATTGCGCCTTCCAGACGATCCGCCTTGGCCATTATATCGGCGACGGCGCCCAGCCGCTGCACGACTCGATCCATTCGGACGGCTGGCGCGGCGACAATCCCAGCGGCTACACCCGCGATCGCAGTATCCATGGCCGCTTCGAAAGCCAGTTCGTCGATGGCATGAAGCTGACCGTGGCGGATATCGCGCCGCGCATCGGCGCGCCCGGTCATCGCGACGGCGACATGTTCGACGCGATCCTTGCCTTCCTGGATCAGGCCGGCGATCGGATGGAATATGTCTATCAGCTGGAAAAGCGGGACGGCTTTGCCGATTTCGCCGACAAGGATGTGCGCGCCCTCGTCTATGAACGGACCGCTGCCGGCGCTGCCATGCTGCGCGACATGCTCTGCCGCGCCTGGGCGGAAAGCGCCAGCCCGCCGGCCAGGGTCGTGCCCGCGCCGCTCGATTTCTCCAACCCGCGCTTCAATCCGGAAACCGGATCGGCGTCCGACTGATCGCGTGCTTCCCGCCGTGCCAGTGCTGCGAGCAGCCGGGCATGGCGGGCATGGCCAAGGTCGAAGCGCCGCATCAGCAGGATCGCGCAAAGGCTGCCAAGGACAGGAACGCCCAGTCCCAGGCCGAGCATGCCGGCCTGGACTGCCGCAGTCTGTGCCTGCCCCGGCACATAGCCCAGCAGGCCAAGTGTCCAGCCGGTCAGACTTGAGAAGGCGGCACCGCTTGCCTTGACTACGACGAGGTAGAAGGCGAACAGGCCTGTCTCGAAGCGCCTGCCATGGCGCCATTCCACCACATCGACGGCATCGGCCAGCAGCCCCCATGGCAGCATGAACATGCTGGCGAGGCCGACGCCGATCACCGCCCCACAGATGGCCAGGGCAGGTGGCCAGGACAGGCAGGCGGCGAAACCCGCCAGCCCGATGATGCTGACTCCATGACCCATGGCGAGCAGGGCGCTCTTGCTGAAACGTCTGGTCATCGCGGTCCACAGGATCACGCCGGCGAATTGGCCGATCGTCACGGCCAGCAGCAAGGTCGCGACAAGATCGGGGCGGCGGACGACATAGCTGCCGATATAGAGCAGGGAGCGTCCGAATGCCGGTGCGGCAAATCCGGTGAGCAGGGCCAGAAGAGCCAGTGCCACGACCATCGGGTCGCGAAACGGGATGTCGATGCCGTCCTGCCTTGCGCTTTGCCGGGCGGTGCGGGCGGCACCACCGCTTGTATCGCCGCCGCAGGTCCATGCGCACAGGATCATCGTCAGGGCAAAGACGGCGCCCGTCGCCGCGCCGGTGAGCGCCAGCCGATCGAAGGACCGGGTATTGCCCGCATCTTGCACCAGCGGCGTCAACAAGGTCGCGACAATCAGCGCGCTCGCCGTACTGAACAGCAGTCGATAGCCCGAAACACGGCCCCGCGCGCTGCTGTCGCTGGTCACCTGCGCCATCAGCGCATTGTGCGGCACGTCGATGATGGCATAGGCGCCCCGAAATATCAGCAAGGCCATGGCCAGCATCCATAGCTGCCGGGCGCCAAGCAAGGGCATGGCATAGAGCAGGGCGAAGGCGATCGCGCAGGGCGTTGCTGCCACCGCCACCATCCAGCGATAGCCCTTGCCGACATGTCGCAGGCGGATCGTCAGCCGCGCCGCCAGCAGATCGAAGATCAGGTCGCCGCACAGCGCGGCGAGCATCAGCCATCCCGCCGTTGTCGCGCCAAGGTTCAGCACGTCGCTCAGCAGGAACAATATCGTCAGATCCGCACCGCTGAAAACCAGTGCCTTGCCGAAATTGCCGGAGGCATAGGCCAGCATGCGGCCATCGTCCCGTGTCCAGATCACCTCGATCGCCCCTGATGGTCGTGACCGCACGGGGAATTGCGGAATGCGTCGCGCCTAGAAGCGCATTCTTTCATTTGTGCGACAAAGGCGTTGGGAATGGGGCCGGTGACTTATCGCCATTGGCAGCCCTGGACCACGCGACAGCACGGGTCACAGGCGGATCAGGGCCGCGTGGCCGCAGAAGGAAAGCGCATGTGACAACGCGGCCTTGCTGCCCCCGAAGGGTGATTATCGCATCGATTTCTAGGAAAACTGGAGCGGGCGAAGGGATTCGAACCCTCGACCCCAACCTTGGCAAAGTTGCACATAGGCTTTTCAGTGCTTTTCCAACCTACGCCATTATACTACTAACTAGTTGATTTTCATGTTGTTTATTCCGCTCCACTACGCTAGACAACCTCAAGAAGATGACATTTTTGTCGTTAGATGTTGTAGCCCGGTTGTAGCCCGAGACGACCGGATTGAGGCAGGCGATGAAAGCTTCCGAGGTCAAGCTTACCAGGACCGTCATTAACGCCGCCGAGCCTCGCGAGCGACGCTATTCCCTGTGGGATAGTGAACTGAAGGGCTTCGGCGTCCGGATCGGCGCCGGAGGCGTGAAGACCTTCGTCGCCAAATATCTGGCGGAAGGCGGCGGCCGGCGAGCGCCACAGCGCTTCTATTCGATTGGCCGCGTTGGCGCGCTGACGGTTGAGCAGGCTCGACGGCGCGCAAAGGAAATCATCGGCGCCGCCGCAAACGGTCAGGATCCAGCGCTCGATCGCAATGGGAAGCGTCAGGAACGAACCGTGACCGAACTGATCGATCTATACGAGAAAGAGGGCTGCTACATTCAGCGCGGCAAACGTCAGGGCGAGCCTATGAAGCCTCTGACCAAGAAATATACGATGGCGCGCCTGCGCCATCATGTCGTGCCCCTGCTTGGCAGGAAGCGGATTACGGAAATCAGCGCGGCGGAGATCGAGCGTTTCTTCCGGGATGTAGAGAACGGCAAGACCGTGAAAAATGAGAAGACCGGACCTAGAACCCGGATCATCGTAAAGGGGGGAAGCGGAGCGGCGCGCAAAGTCTTCCGGGACTTTTCGGCCGTTCTGAGCTTTGCCAAGCGCTTCGGCATTATCGACAGCAACCCATGCGAAAAGGCGGTGGTCAAGAAGACCGATAACGCCCGGACTCGCTTCCTGAGCCTTGATGAACTGCGTCGGTTCGGTTCCGCCTGCGACGCCCTCGAGAAGGAAGGCGTCAACCCCAAGGCGCTCAACATCGCCCGACTGTGGGCACTCACCGGCTGCCGGCGACAGGAGATCGTCGAGCTGAAATGGAACGAGGTCGATTTCGACAGCGGCCTCATCACGCTTGATGATACCAAGACCGGCCGTTCAACGCGACCTTTGCCGCTTGCCGCTATGGCGCTGCTGCGGAGCATCGAACGCGTCGATGGCACGGACTATATCTTCCCGGCCGACACCGGCGGCAGCTTTTTCCAAGGCACCAAGTCCATCTGGCAGAAGATCATCAAGCGTGCCGACCTGCCAGGGGTCACGCCACACACGCTACGCCACACTGTCGGCGCAATCGCGACCTCGAATGGCGAGGCGCTTGCCCTCACAGGCGCGATCCTGGGCCACGCCAATCTGCGCTCGACGATGATCTATGCCCATGTTGACCGCGATCCATCCGTCAAAGCAGCCAATCGTGTGTCGGACCGCATTTCGTCCGCGTTGACGGGCAAGGAAACACAACAGAAGCAGCCGAATACTCAACCCGAACAATCGGCCAACGGCTTATTGCCTGAGGATGAATGGGAGATGCTGTTGGATTTGGTTGAGGTCGTGCCAGAGACGCCGGGACGCCTAAGCGCAAAGGACAATGGCGCTCTTATGCGTCTTTCGCGCCATGGCTTTGCCGAGAAGGCTCAGGATATGGGGGATGAACTGGCCTGGTGGAGGATAACAGCTCTGGGGCAGGCCGTCCTGCAACGGGCCGGAATGCGGCAGGATGCAGCTGACTGTTGATGATCCGAGGGGGCCGGGAGCCAGGCCGATGCCCTTATACGCTCAATAAACGGTCAAAGCCATCGCCACCATCAGAAGGGCAATGACTAAAATTACAATGTTGAAAAGGATCACAAGCATTAGGCATGATCCCGTATGATTGTCATTTTTCCATGCGGCATAGATTACCAGAAGATCGCACATAACGAACCACTTCACCCCCCCCATGGGTACGATAGAAGTCAGTAAGATAATTACGGAAACAGGTAGCACCTTAACGATTCTATCAAGAAGCCGCCCAGCCTTTGGCTCTACCATCACCTCTCCTTTAAAATGCCTTCCATTAACTCAAAATTTCGATTTTCACATGAGCCTCAGATTGATACGTATTGCATACTTACGAATATGTCGCGACCAATGAACAAGGCCTCATTTGATGCTGACGCAAGATAGCAATGACGTTCTTCTCAATCCCGTCGCATCGACGATCATCGGTCTCCTTGAAATTTTGGGCGTCTCCTTTTCTCGATTCGCCATCAGGGCGCACCTTTCATCACACGCAAGCTATCCACACCTCACATTAGCTGACGTGATGGACACCTTGGAATTTTTGGGGATCGAATGCTTGGCGTTCGAGACTGCTCCCGATCTTATAGATCGAGTGCCTTTGCCTGCGGTTATACCGCTCTGTGATAGAGCGCTCCAAGATAATGTCCTTTTCGTACTGGCTACCTCTGCGGATCCTGAAACGGTCGGTATTGTTCACCCCCTGCTTGGAGACATCAAATTGAGTCGCTCGAGGTTCGAATCTGAGTGGAGTGGCATTGGCCTGTTTGCTCAGGCATCTCCGGGACAGATCATCTCTCCCCCAAGCACATTGGCGCTCGAAGCCGAAGCTGCGCAAGCCTACCGTGCAAGCATGAGGCTCGTCGAGAATGTCGTATCTATGGAAGATTGTGCGGCCATCATCGCTTATTGCGAGGATATGAAACTCTTCGACAAAAGTGAGATCTTGATCGATAGTCAGAGTGCTGTCGACCGGGTGGCTCTCGATCAAAGCCGGACAAGCTCGTCGGCACTATTACAATGTGACGGTAGAGGATTCATCGCAAAGCTTCGTAAGGTCGTGGCACATATTCTCGGCGTGCCCGATTCGGACCTCGAGTCCCTTCAGTGCGCCCGCTATCTTCCTGATCAGGAGTTTAGACCTCACTTCGATGCCGGACCGAACGCCCCGAGGACTGCGACAGCCATCGTGTATCTTAATGACGACTTTGAAGGCGGCTCTACTTTGTTCCCGGAATTGAAGTATGAGGTACGCCCCAAAAGAGGGAGCTGCCTCGTTTTCCGCAACCTGGATGATCAAGGCCGCCGACTTCCTCAATCCCTGCATGCCGGATTGCCTGTGCGCACCGGTATTAAATATGTATGCAATGTTTGGGTGCGTGCTGATGCGAGTAGTTGACACCATCTTAGCCCAAGATGTCGCCTCGAAGCGCATTTACGGAAGCTTGCATTGGGCCGGACTCTCAGTGCTCGCGCTCATGGCCCTCGTCCAAATCTTCCCACCTAATTATGGATCGGGACCAGCCATTTTTACAGGAACATTTTCCATCGGAGTGGCAGGGGCAGCGTGGTTGTCGCTGGGGCCAGCAAAGACCCCATTATGTACCGGTGTTTTGCTAGCCGGATTGCTGCTCGGGTTCTACATTTTCGCAGGCTCCATTTACGTATGGCCGCTGCACTTGCTTCTCCCCCTTATCGCTACGCATCTCTTGGTTCGAAAAGCTGTCGGGAATAAAGTGCCAGAATATCTGAGCCGCGGAACATACGGATGGCCCGGCTTTGCATTGACCCTCGCCAGTGCCTTGGTTGTGGCCATCACTCTTTTGGCATGGCTGCATTTTACGCAGCCCGACCTCTCAGATGCACGAGCAATGCTGCCTCGCTCGCCAAGCACGCTCCTCTTATCTGGAATAGGCTTCTCGATAGTGAATGCCATTCTTGAAGAGACTGTATGGCGCGGAGTGCTATTGCATTGGCTAAAGCAAAGGTTCACACCTACCTTAGCAGTCGGACTTCAAGCCGTATCCTTCGGTGCCGCACATTGGAACGGCTTCCCCAACGGATTGGCAGGCTCGCTCCTTGCGTCAATTTTCGGAATTGGCCTTGGTTTGGCGGCTTTGCGTTGCCGTGGCCTTGCTGCGGTTACTGCGACGCACGCACTCGTGGATGCAGTCTTATTCACTATCTTGGCCAGCAGCACGTTCTAGGTCACGCACAGGAGGGGTTATAGCATTGCCGACAGCAGCCTTGCTCTCGTTAGATGGACATCTCGATGAAGCCACCGCGCTTCAGCTTCTCACGCAACTGAAGGTCCTACCAAGTGAGGTTGAGGATCTAGCAGCGGCGGTACTCAGAATACGCATAGGAGGCGGTTCTTTGGGGGCGGCTCAAGCGGTCGCAGAAGGGCTGGACACGCTACGTACAGAATTAGGCATCCCTATAGTCGGGTTGGTTATCGAAACAGCACTATCGGCAGGCTTCTTTGCCGCCCTGGCATGCGACCACGTTGTGGCCAGCCCAGCGGCAAGCCTCGGTGGCTGTGGCGCAATTGTGCGCCGACTATCGATTGACCGACTGCTAGCTCGGATCGGGGTTTCATACCAGCCGATCACAAGTGGCTTGCTCAAGGATAACTTATTTCCGCTTAACGCCCTTGAGGCGCAGCAAGAGGAGGATCTCAAAGGCCTAGTTTCCGATCATCTCGCACAATTTATGTCCTTCGTACGAATTCGCCGAGCCGTTGATACTGCCGTGCTAGATCAAATTTCCGAAGGACAGATATTTTCGGGCATCAAAGCCTTAGACTTGGGTTTGATAGATGAGAACGGCGCGATGTTTGCGGCGCTGACCGCCGCAGGAAGGTTGAGTTCTGTAGATACGCTGCGCGTTCAAGCTGTTTCCAGCGACAGCTCCAACTCAGCAGAATCTAGCCTCATTGAAGGCATAACTAGTTTTCTTACCCGATGAGAGCTTCTTCACCCAAACCGCATTGACATTCAGTTTTTATCTACTCATCATGACCCAGACAATTTTAAATTGTCGATTCTCAAATCTATGGAGAAATGACTATGTTTGAGAATAAGAAGGCAGATAACTTGAAGCAGGAAAAGCGTGTTCGCATCATTGATGGCGAGCAGATTACGGTCGCTTCACGCAAATCGCTTTCCGCGGTCCAGTCGTCGATCACGTGCAATGGTGGACTACCGCGCCCGAAGTAACAAACGGGTAAATAGCGCACACCCTATAAAATCGGCCGGGCGTGCTGGAAAGCGGGCTCGGTCGAGCCACCACTGGGGTAAGCGGTGTATGATTTCTGAGCGTCGCAAGCTCATTCCGACTTGGGTCGTGTTCACGGTAAAATTACCTCCGAGTATCCGTACCATTCCAGCAAGAGTGGTTGGAGCGTGGCGACTCTTGATAGGGGTAACCGTTTACGATCGCAATCAAGTACTAGAAATTATGGCGAACGCATTGCGTTTGCCCCTGCCAAAAACTATACTCACATTATTAAATGCAGAGATTAACACAGCTAGAGCTCATATTGAGTTCGCTGAATTTGAAGCCATTCCCAAACATGAATTAGTATCGTGGGTAGCTAATCATACCTTAATCGAGAACATCGAGGCGCTGGAAGAAAGCTTGGAACAACGCAAATCGACGCTCATCTTGTCGACGTCGTTCGCATCCCATTACTATGGCTTAGTCTCCCCTAGCACCTCTCCTCGTATTCACAAAATAGCGCCAAAGATTGTCGTTCTACAACCCAGCATTGCGTTGGAACCATTAAATGCGATTGGCTTCTACGATCGCCTAGAAACGGCAGGCGCTGTTCCGATCGAGACAATTCCTGCCGACTCGCCCTATTCCATGATTAAAGCAATCAAATCCATGAAACGCGGTGGACTTGGTGTGGCTCGATTTGACTCGCTGCCGACTGAAACAGGCAATTTCCTGCTAACTGAAATGTTCGGCATGGAAGTGGCATTTCCAGCCAGCCTCCTTCGTATGGCGCAGTTGTCCGATGCCGCCATTCTACCGCTATTTATATTTCGCCGAGGCGGCAAGTTTGTAACCAGGTTCGGTTCGCCTGTGCTTCTCACTCCAGACGCTACAACCGAACATTTAACGCTAGCCGCTAATTCGTTGAGCAAACAGGTTGAAGAGGAAATACGTAAGCGCCCAAATGAATATACTGCCTGGCATGGCTTCTACGAAAAAGTACGAATAGCGCGTGAGATTCGAAAACTGCTCGTCAACGACAAAAAAATTTCTTAGCGACCATTGGCAAAAGATAACAAGGGCAAGCATGTTCAAGAATTCTCGCGATTTCCTTGCGATCATATTGGGGAATTTTATCGCAAGACCTATTTGGCTTCTCCTCGCCGGTGCCATGCTTTTGATTAGCGCTGTAACGCTCACTATTCTTCCTATCCTGGCTAGTGGCGTAATCGAGCAATGGACATCCAAAAAGTCTGTAACTTTAACTCCTTTTGATCCTTCACTGATCGGATTACTAGCAGTTTTTATTTCATGGCTAATAAGCTCATCAATCAATAGTTTTATTCAAGAGGAGAGCAACCAGCGAACTGTCTTGCGTGCACAACTAGAGTTATGCCGACGCTGGTTACAAAAGGCTCCCTCTGCGGACGAAGCTAGCTACGGCATAGTGACGCGGATTACCTCGGATGCCCAGACCTTCGAAAAGGCTCTTGCTGCAATCACTCATCACGCCCCCTTAGCCATACTTCAACTCGTTGGGGCACTGGCGTGCATGATGCTTGTAGCACCCATACTAGGGCTGGTTTTCGTGCTCTGTCTGATCGCCATTGCTGGCGGCCTGTCGCTAGCCGAAAGTCGACTTGTTGCAATGTCGCACCGCGTCATCAAAGCTACGGAAGCTACGATGTCGAGTTCGATAGAGGTACTCACCCATAATAGACTTATTCGACGATTCTCGCAGGAAGAGGCCGAGTGCGATCGAATTCAAGAGTCTCAAAAAATCCTGCTAAATCTTCTAAATAAACGTCGAATAAGCCAGATCATTGCGAGAGCACTAATATTTGTAGCACTGGCCTTGTCCATCGGCTTAATCACGTTAATCGGAATCGCACGCATCAATTCCGGTAATGCGATCCTAGGCGACCTCGTTGCATTCGTAGGACTCGCGTTAATTGTGGGGACATCCGTAACTTCGCTTACCGACAGCCTCGCCGCGATTGCAGCAGGAGTAGAGCCACTTCGTAGATTAACAGAGCAGTTTGAATCTCCATCGTTACCTAAGAGGCGAGTAGAGCTTCTCCCGAATCAAAGTCCTACATTAAGGATTGCTGGCCTCCAATTCTCCTACAGCAGCAATGATGAAGATTTCCTACTGCATATCGACCACCTCGAAATCCGCCCCGGTACCACGGTTGCATTTGTAGGCGCCAGCGGCTGCGGCAAAAGCACATTGCTGAGATTGATCGCAGGCGAAGAAATTGCTCCAAAAGGATGTTTGTATCTAGACGGATATGATTTGAATGAACTCGATCGAGCTACTCTCCGAACAAAAGTAGCTTACTTCGATCCAGCTGCGCCTATCTTGGCAAGGTCAGTTCGCGATAACATTTCTTTCGGTCGAAATAAATCTCAATCAGCATTTGACGATGCGGTCACTACTGCTTTGGCAGAAGATTTATTAACCAAGGGAGGCGACGGGCGTGAGTTCCCCAGAGGGTTGTCGAGCGGGCAAAGGCAACGGATCGCTCTTGCGCGTTCGTTGATGACCCAAGCTCCACTGCTTCTCCTCGACGAGGCAACCTCGGCCATCGATTCTCGGCAAGAGCGAGACATCATTGAATCAATCTCCAAGCACTACCCCGGCACAACTACCATCATCGTATCACACCGACTTTCAGCAATACGGCATGCGGATCAAATTTTCGTATTCAGTGGCGGCCACATTGTAGAATCCGGAACACACGAGCAATTGCTGCGAAATCGCAGCGCTTACACCGCGCTATTTTTTGATCAACTCTCCAGTGACCGACAATGAACCGGAATGCTCTGTAAATGGGTAAGCGGTTTTCTCAGAGTTCGATCGAGAAGATCTTCGGGACATGGAAGCGATGCTACGGCCTCAGGCGAATGCGATGGCGAGGTCTCGCCAAGGCCGTCGCGCAAGTCCACCTAACCGCCATCGCCTATAACCTCAAACGCACAATGCCCAAGCATTAAGGCTGCCCCGAATCCTACCAAAGTTCCGCCAGTCTAGGAAGATGCCATCACAAAGTAGAAAAACGGACGCCTCTAAAAACCACTGGCGCATGAGGCGCTGAGCTGATTCAATCCGCGTGGTAACGGCGGGAGGCAGCGATGGCGCAACCGGGTTTCTTTGATGTTGATGAGCGGCTTGCGGCGTTGTCGGCAGCGGGAGATCCGCTGGTACGGCTGAGCAAGGTGGTGGACTTCGAGTTGTTCCGGGATGTCCTCGACAAGGCGTTGAACCGGTCGGATCGGAGCCAGGGCGGACGGCCCCCTTACGACGCCGTGCTGATGTTCAAGGTGTTGGTGCTGCAGGCGCTGTACAGCCTGTCGGACGACGCGGTGGAGTTCCAGGTCCGCGACCGGCTATCGTTCATGCGCTTTTTGGGGCTGGGGCTCGGTGACAAGGTTCCGGATGCCAAAACGGTCTGGCTGTTCCGCGAGCAGCTCGTGCAGGCGAAGGCGATAGATCCTCTGTTCGCCCGCTTCGATGAAGCGCTGCATGCTGCGGGCTATCTGGCGACGGGAGGACAGATCATCGACGCGACGGTGGTTGCAGCGCCGCGCCAGAAACTCAATGATGACGAGAAGGCGACCATCAGGGGCGGCGGTACGCCGCCGGACTGGTCGAAGGCGAAGCGCCGCCAGAAGGACACCGACGCGCGCTGGACGATCAAGCGTGGCCGCCGCAAGCGTAGCGAGACGAACGAGATGAAGGCGGCTGGCGTCGAGATTGCGGTGCCGATCTTCGGTTACAAGAACCATGCCGGCATTGATCGCCGCTTCGGCTTCATCCGACGATGGTGCGCGACCAGCGCCGCCGCGCACGACAGCCGGCCGTTCGAGGGCCTGCTTGATCCGAAGAACACCGGTGCTCGGGTATGGGCAGACACGGCGTATCGATCGAAGCGTAACGAGGCGGCGATGCGCAAGCGTCGCCTCATCTCACAGGTTCATTTCCGCAAGCCCAAGCGCAAGCCGTTGCCGTCGCACCATGCTCGCGCCAATGCGGCGAGATCACCAGTGCGCTCGGCGATCGAACACGTGTTCGCCGGACAAAAGCACCGGATGAAGCTGTTCGTCCGCACCATCGGCATCGCGCGCGCCACAACGAAGATCGGTATGGCCAACCTGGCCTACAACTTCCAGCGCCTCGCCTGGCTCGACGCCCGAACTGCGCCTGCATGAGGAAATTCAGGGCCGATCACACCGCAAGATCGGCCCACTTCCGATCGAAATCGTCTCGAACAACTCGGTAACTGCGAAACTGGCGCTCAACGTTTCCTACACGCCGCATCAGAACCCGGTTCTTCGAGCTATCCAAACGATTCAGTTCCAGCGGACTGCGCGCACCCGCGCACCGGCCCTAGCTGGACGCCTCGAAAAACGCTGGCCTTTGGGGGGTAGATTTGATTCACTTCGCCGACGCTGTGGCGGAGGCAGAAATGGCAGGACAGCCGGGTTTCTTTGATCTTTCGGACCGATATGAGGCGCTGAGCGCGGCAGGCGATCCGCTGGAGCGGTTGTCGGCGGTGGTGGACTTCGAGCTATTCCGGGGACCGCTGGTGGCCGCGCTGCGCCGTGGTCCTCGTAACAAGGGCGGACGGCCGCCGTTCGATCCGGTGCTGATGTTCAAAATCTTGGTTCTACAGGCGTTGTATTCGCTGTCCGACGAGGCGACCGAGTTTCAGATCAAGGACCGGCTATCGTTTCAGCGTTTCCTGGGCGTGGGGCTGGAAGGCACCGTGCCCGATGCCACCACGGTCTGGCTGTTCCGCGAACGGCTTGTGACGGCCAAGGCGATCGACCGGCTGTTCGCGCGCTTCGATGTCGCGCTCAAGGACCAGGGATACCTGGCCATGGGCGGTCAGATCATTGATGCCACCGTTGTACCCGCACCCAAGCAGCGCAACACCCAGGAGGAGAAGACAGCGATCAAGGAAGGCCGTATCCCCAAGGAATGGACGCCTGCCAAGGTCCGGCAGAAAGACCGCGATGCGCGCTGGTCGATCAAATATAGCAAGGCCAAGGTCCAGGAAGGCGCCGATCCCAGGGCGGCAAAGCCGGTCGATCTGGCCATTCCGATGTTCGGCTATAAAAATCATATCGGCATCGATCGGGCTCACGGTCTGATCCGTACCTGGGATGTGAGCGCCGCCAATGCTCATGACGGGGCGCGACTGCCCGATCTGATCAGCAAGGATAACACTGCATCGGGCGTTTGGGCCGATACCGCCTATCGATCGAAGAAGAACGAGGCGTTCCTCGCCAAGGGCATGTTCACCAGCAACATCCACCAGAAGCGCCTACCCAGACGGCCGTTGCCTGAACGGATAGCCAGAGCCAATGCAAGGCGCTCAAAGGTCCGCGCCGCCGTTGAGCATGTTTTTGCCGGGCAGAAACACCGCATGGGCCTTGTCGTCCGCACCATCGGCATCGCTCGCGCCACTATCAAGATCGGCATGGCCAACCTGGTCTATAATTTCCAGCGCCTCGCATGGCTCGAAGGCCGAGCTGCGCCTGCATGACACGAAAACTGGAATCAGCGATCGGCTCCGTCCAGAAAATCAGCGGATCGGTGCAGCGGAATCGGCACTACCCGCCCGCTGCCGCCTCCTCCTGCGCCCAGTTGGACATAATCCGACGGTTCTTCGAGGTGTCCAGCTTCGTCATTTTCTTCGATATGGTATGGTTTATATCGTAACCGCCCGATTGTTACCGCGAAGGTTGTGCCTTGAAGCGGGCGGCGAGTTCGGGATCATCGACGAAGTCATCGAGGAACTGGTGCCAGGAGGTGGTCGTAAGACGGGCCTCGCTGAGCATGTCAGTGAGTTCTTCGATGCCGTGATCGGTTAGCGCGGTGATGGCCTCGTCGGGGCCGATGTAGACGCTGATGATGTTTCCGTAGGTCAGATTGTCATCATTTGAGATGATGGCTTTCAGCAATTCCGCGTCCTCGTCGAGGATCCTGGCGACATAGTCGAGGGTGAGGACGTGCGTGACCGCGGCCATCAGGCGGCCAGTGCTCGAAGGAGAGTCAGCGGCGCCCAGTTCCAAGGTAACAATTCGTCGATCCTGTTGATCTTGTGATCATGGATGCGATTGAGCAGGTCGGTGATATAGGCCTGAGGATCGAGTCCATTCATTTTGGCGCTTTCGATGAGTGTCATGGCGCGAGCGAGGGTTTCGGCGCCGGCCTCGGAGCCGGCGAACAGCCAGTTTTTCTTGCCGAGACATATGGGCCTGACGGCGCGTTCGGCGGCATTGTTGTCGATGGCGACGCGGTCATCGTCGAGAAACAGGCTGAACGCGTGCCAGCGGCCGAGGGCATAGCGAAAGGCCTTGGCGAGATCGCTTTTGCCCGGGATTCGGGTGAGCTGCGTCTCAGCCCAGGCATGCAGGGCCTCGAGCCTGGGTTTGCTCAGCTCCTGACGCACGTCCCGACGGATATCGGCAGACTTACCGGCGATCTCGCGCTCGATGTCATAGAGCTGCCCGATACGCTCAAGCGCCTCGTGTGCTATTTCGGATTTCTGGGACGTCCAGATGTCGTGAAAATCGCGTCGCCAATGGGCAAAGCAGGCTGCTTCCCGGAAACGTGGATTCCCATCCGCGTCAGGTTCGTAGAGCTTCGCATAGCCTTTGTAGGCGTCGGCCTGGAGAATGCCGTTTGCGTTGCAAAGTTGGTCCTGGACGTGCTGCGCATTCCAGTTGGGCGCATAGCGATAGACGACCCCGGGCGGCGCGGCACCGGCCCAGGGGCGCTGATCACAGACATATGCCCAGATCCGGCCTTGCTTGACGCCTTTGCCGATACCTTTGGCACGCCGTTCTGGTGCCAGCACGCGGATGGGCGTGTCGTCGGCGTGCAGGATGTCGCTGTCCAGGACCGATGCCTCGATCTGGTCGATCACGGGCTGCAGGATCCGCATCGAGTGGCCGCACCAGTCGGTGAGCGTGCTGCGCGGAATATCGGCGCCCATGCGCGCGAAAATCTCGTTTTGCCGGTACAACGGCAAATGGTCGTCGAACTTGGAGACCAGCACGTAGGCGAGGAGGCTTGCGCCGGCCATGCTGCCGGGGATCGGGCGGCTGGGGGCCGGCACCTGCACCATCTTCTCGCAGCAGCGACAGGACTTCTTCGGGCGAGCGACCTCGATGACCTTGAGCTTTGCCGTGATCATCTCGATGATCTCACTCACGTCTTCACCCACGAAGCGCAGCTCGCCCCCGCAATCCGGACAGGTGCTGCCGGGATCGAGTTCGTGGCGTTCGCGCGGCGTGTCCGGCGAGACACGCGGGCGACGGGACGGACGCGACCCGGAGCCGCCCTCGGCGGGAGCAACCGCATCGGGATCATCCCGTTCGCTTGCCACGAGACCCTGTTGGGCGACGGAAACGAGAACGTCTTCGAGCGCGAGTTCGAGTTGCTCGATCTCGCGCTGGATCTTCTCGGAGGACTTGCCGAAGGCCTGCTTCTTGAGCTTGGCGATCTGCAAACGAAGAGCCTGGACGACCAGGTCATGGGCGCGCAGCGTCATCGTTAGCTTCGCGTTCTAGTCCTGCAACTCGGCGATCATCGCCTTGAGGAGTGCCGGATCTTCGGGAAGATGGGATGCCGCGTTGAGCATGGCCTTAGGTACGGGAAAACGGCCAAAAAGTACAGAAAAACAGACGCTTTCGCAGAGGTAAGTTATCCGGCCCGGGCCGGCGGCGCGCCCCAGTCCGGGCGCCTCCAGTCGATCCCTTCCCACAACATCGCGAGCTGGGCCGATGTCAGGCGCGCCGTCCCGTCAGTCGCCCCGGGCCAAGGGAAACGGCCGCGCTCCAGAATCTTGTAATAGAGGCAAAATCCCTGACCATCCCAATAAAGCAGCTTCAGCCTGTCACCGCGCCGTCCCCGAAAGGCGAATACGGCACCGCTGGTTGCCTGCTGCCGCAACACGGACTGGGCAAGCATGGCGAGACCCGAAATCCCTTTGCGCATGTCAGTGACGCCGCAGGCGAGATATACCCTTACTCCGGTTCCCGGTCCGATCATGCAGCTTCCACCGACCGGATGAGGCGGGTCAGGGTCGCGGCTTCGATGCCACTATCGAAACGAAGGCGCCGTCCTTGCCCCAGACATAACTCGACAATGGCGGGCGAGACCGTCTGCTCCTCGAGGGCGAGTTGCGCGTTCAGCATAGGAGCGCCGATGTCGAACGGCAAAAAGGTTGGCCCAACCGGCGCCGGCAGCAATCCTCGCTCCTTGAACTCTCGGCGCCAATTATAAATCTGGCTTCGCGACACATCGTAGCGCCGCGCAACACGCGCCAGCGTCTCACCGTTCACCCCCACTGCCGCGAGAATCTCCAACTTCTCCGCGTCCGTCCATCGACGACGCCGTTCCCGGCCCAATATCTCCACCGCCGTCCCTCGCTCTCGATAAGGACGTCCATATCGACGTCCTTGTCGACGTCTCTTACCCGCTCAACTCACATCTTGGCAGGCGGCCTCAGCCGTTCGGTTACTTTATATCAAAGATGAGCCCTCTCATAATAGCTCAAGGAAAGAGGTGCGGCTCCATGCGCCATTCCCGGCGCGGAGCAAATATCTTGAGCCGATCGCCCGATAGTCTTGCGCGTTTATGACCGAATGTCATGCTGTGCAAACCAGGCGCAAGTACCTTCACCGTGTGCAGGCCCCGTTCGCGCGCCGGCGTGTAGCTCTGGTCGACGACGATGACGTCCTTAGCGTGCGCGAGCGTAGCAGATGCGTATTCGTCGAATAGTTCGTGAGCGTCGCGCTCGCAGACCCGAGCAGGGGCGATCGTGTGCCCGCTGCGTCTAAACGCTTTCGAGTTCAACGCCCAGGGCGAGTTGCCTTGGGCGGCGTGGTTTTGCATCGTCAAAACGGTTTCGGGGGCCATCAGCAGTGCTTCAGCCTGCTGACGCCGCTTTGCTCGTTCCTCCACGTCGTATACGCCAAGCATGGCGACGCCCTCCTGGAGCGCGGCGGCGCAGGCCTTGGCGGGGTCCGGATGGGCCGCAGCCGTTTGGCTGATCCACGGCAGATAACGTCCAGTCGTGTCGCGGATTTCCGCTGCCACGGCGTGGCCCGGTAGGCCACAGCCGATGTCGAGGAGCGAGACCTCCACGCCCTCGCCGGAAAGGCGGGCAATGACACCGCGCGCCCAGTCGTTGAGCACATTTAGCGAAATCTTGTCGACCAATCGGGACGAGTGCCAGCTCGTCAGGAAGGCGTCACGCTCGATCACCTCGAGCAACCCGTAGAGCGCAGCTTCGCCCACACTGCCGCCGCCAGCGCACCCGTTCGATATCTCGTAGACGAAGCGTCCGCCGAGCGGGTTGCTGACCCCGAAGTAGACGAGTTGGAGAGGAACCAAGACAGGCGCGCCCTTGCGTACCGACCACCCCCACACCCATTGGTAATGGGCAGCCTCATCGTAGGGCCGCCAATTGGCGAGGTCAGGATCTTCGTCGTTTAGGATGAAGTCGCGCGGATCGACCGCATCGTCGCCCAAGTCAATCCAACTAGCCTCGACTAGTTCGACCCCGCGCCAAGGACGGAGTGCGCCCCAGCGCTCGACCGCTTCGGCGACGGCCGTTACGCGGTCTGCCGTAGGCAAGCCGCTGCGGCCATGGCCGTATTCGACATCCTGCGGACCGGCGAACGGCTTGAGACGCGCGCTCGCTCCCGACATGGGGCTGTCGTTGCGGAACTCGGTAATGCCGCGCACGAGGCCGATGTGACTGTCAACGAGACCCGTGATCGCATGCTTTAACTCTCCCCCAGACAATCTCCTCATCCCGCCATGCGCGTCGTCACCCCGCGCCAACATGCCCCTCGCGTGCTTCCGGTCCATCGCTTTGACTTCATGCCTGTCGCATCCAGGGTGCCGATTGAGCGTGTGCTCGCGCGCCTGACCCGTCAACCAGTCGATTCGCCGCGGCCGTGCGCCAGGGGTAGCCGCCAAAGCCGCCTTGTGCGCGTTAATGAGGGACCTTAGGTGTCTGGCTGGCGGATCGCCCCAGCCGCAGCTGAGCTCATTACCGCGCCACGCCTTAAGGCACTCTAGGCAAGCTCCATTCGGTAGCAGCCATGTTTCCGCCCCGTGGTTCCATTCGACAATGCTCATAACGCGTCCCGTGCCGTGCTGACGTGGCCAGTCGGCGCGCCCCCTATTTGCGCGGTGCTCAGCGCATTGCCGATGGCGGTCGCAATGGCCTCGCCCCTGTCCACACCGCTACCGTTACCTCTGATTTTGCCAAGCGTAGCGGTCGCCATCCATTTCTTGTCACGTTGGATCACCTGGACGCTGGGTGCACCTCCCGTGTATAATTCAGAGACCCGCCACAGTACTGCTGCCTTGCTGCTGAGATCATCTGCCACGACGTTTTGCGCTTCGCAGTCTCCTTGCTTTTCAGTTTCGTCTTCCTGTCGATAATTGATACCGTCCTTGGCACTCAGTCCCGCGAGCGCGACCGCCAACGCCCGCTCGTCAGCTTCTTGCGGGGTTAGCCCCCATTCGATGAACATTTGGTCAGGCGCGTCACCGTTTCCCTTCAACTTGATTGCCCGATGCGCCAAGGGAAAGGCAGGCTCAACGTCCACAGCCGCCGCAAACGGGCTGGCCTCGTTCAGCCATTCGGCAGTGTCGGCCAACAAGTCCGACCGTTCGACGGTCGCTATGCCAAGTGCGTTGTCCGGCTCTAGGTTGAACTCATTTGTCAAGCCTCTGTCATCCACCAATATAATTTTCCCGGCAACTATATGGGGGGCGATGACTGACAGCAGTACGTAGCGAACGATCGTCGCCAAAACTATGTTACGCTGCCAGAGATCATGGCGACATTTGCCTTTGACCTCAGCTTGCGACAAGGGGATGTGCGGCCCGGGCCATGCGGCTTCAAATCCTGGGGGCGCCGCACCGATGACCGTCCCCGCACTCGTTTCGACGGCAACCACGGCCAATCGTTCAGTCGTACAAATCTCGATCCTATCGGCGGGCGCCCTATTGGCTACATGCCCCCCCGCTTCCTCCACCTGTCGTGCGATGTTGTCGACCTCCCATGCATCGGGTCCGCTTACGGAAATTCCGATCTCCAACCATGTATGGAGCCGTTCCTCCCAGTCGCCGCCAATCGTCAAAGCCAGCATGCCAGTATCAGATTCGACCACTTCAGACGCTACCAAACCGCGCGGAGCTTCTACCAGCATCCCCTTGTCGGTCATATGTGACAGGATCGCAGCCATTAGCGGCTGCGCTTTTGCTGGAAGGCCGGCCTCTAGCTCCGGCACCGTGCGGCGTCCGTCGATCTCGCCTACGAGTTTGTCGGCTATAGCGGCGACCTTGGGACTGGGGAGCAAGAGACCGTCGTCGCCATGCGTGACGAGGAGGCCGCGCTCGGTTACGCGCCATCTCACATTGGGCTTGACCTTTGGTCGCTCCATCGCGTCTTCCTAGTTCTTAAGGTTCACCCCAAAAGTTGTTAAGTAATACCAGCATGTTGTGATTCACGCCGTCCTGCGAGAGATGGAGCGATCAATGGATGGACTGGTATTACTTAACAACTTTCGAGGCGGGCTCTCATAGTGTTGCACGCACGGTAGTGAATTCTACCCCGAGTTCGGTCATCGTCCTTTTGCCTTTGTCATCAGACGGAACGTCGAACGGTTGCGGTAACGCCTCAACAAACCTTACATCCCCCGACGTTCCAGCGATTTCCTTGCGCATCGCCAGGACCATAGCAGGGCTGCGGCGGTCGACCGGCATCGGCTTTTGGCGTCGTTTCGTCCCGCCACCTCCAGCCCGCTCGTCGGGCGCGGTCACATAAATCCATCTCGGCATGTCCTCGTCGTCCATCCAGTCGTTGAACGCGCGGTGGTATCCAACGTCGTCCATGTCGCAGCCGGGCGTCCGGCTATAAGGCGCGATCAACTGCCGGCGACAAACGGTTATCCTGCCGACGTCGACGCGTGGACATCGTTTAACGCCGTCTGCGTTCTCCCGAACAAGCGCGGTGAATGGTGCCCATGTCTCGACCACGCTTTCTGAATTGGCCCCAAGCATGCGCGCGACGAGGTGAAGCTGCGGCATGGCGCCGGTCGCCAGGATCGAGGTAAACGTCAACGTTGTATCGCGGCCGTCCGCTCCGGTGAACACAAGGTCGCCAAATTCTGGCCGATGTCGCAGGCCGTATGCCCCGATGCTTTCGGCGCTGCTCTCTGGGGTGTCGATCGGGGGTATAAAGACCTTGCGCGGAAGGATGTCAGGCCGGTCTGCGGCGTTGAAGCCAAACCAGCCGAGAATCTCCACTACCCCGCCTTCTTCTGATATCATGTCAAGATATTCTCGGATCGGTGCAATCGCCCATGAGTCTGCGTCTAGAAACCGCGAAAAGCTGCTGGCCCAGCCAGCGTGGCAACGGTTGAGCGCGTAGCGCATTTCCCCGTCCTCGTTGTACTCCTGCATGAAGCACATCTGGGAGACTGCGCGCGGTCTCGTCCGCTTGTTGATGAACATTTGCGCCCATTCGGTCGTGAGGCGAACGCATTCGTTGCCGCCCTCATTCAAGCGGGCGGAGATTCGGGCGATCTTCGCTTGGTGTTGGACATCCTCCGCTTTCGTGATTGGTGTCGAGAAGTTGGTCGCCCAGTCCTGCAATAAGCCTAAGCAACTTTCCAGGAAGGGCATTGCCGGCGCTTTCGCTCCCTCCCCGTGCATCTCAACGAAAAATGCCGCGATTTGCGCGCGGGCCCTTTCGATATGCCCGGGCTGGTCCAGCGCCTGCGCAAACCCTACGGCGGTAGCGAGTTCCTCGACGAACCCCGGCTCCGTTTCTAAGGTGAAAGCCCGCCCCTTTGAGTAGGTATCTTGGAAAATGGTGGGTCGCACATCCTGCGGTTTGATCTCAGTGCTTGCCACCCTGGCCAATTCGGCCATTTGGATTGCTATCCCCCCCGCATCACCTATGTCAGCCGCCTCTATCACCTTACCAAGGCTGGAGGCGAATTCTTCCTTAAGGCTGGCGTGGAGTGCTTCAGCCATCCAGCGGGCGGCATCGAGCGGGCGTTGTCCGTAAATGGCTCCACAAACGATCAACTGGCTTGCGATCGCAGACCGCGCCAGGTTTTCAATTTTCTTGCAGTCTTGGCTCGGAAGCATCTGACAGAGGACCGACACCAGTGTACTTTTTGTCATCTGGTCAATCTTCGCCATGGCCGCGACGACCACCTTAAGGGCCCCCGATGTACTCGTCGACTCGGTCATTTTGACGTGCCGCACGCGCGATAACGGGGGGCTATTCTCGATTTTGCGCCATCTCAACAGCCCCTGATCCAAAGTCAGGCTTTGATTTAGCCTTAATGGCGCCTCGTCGCCTAGCTTGTCGAAATCGGATGCCAGCGATTCGATGACGTGTCCGATCGGGCCGTAATTCGGTTGATTCCGTATCGTTCTCTCGGGCGGGGTGTCTGCTGATCCATCACTGGGCCACCCCCCGATCTCTACCTCTCCATAAACGCCGAATGGGCTTGTCTTGAGTGAGATGCGCGCGACCTGCCTGACCGCGCCAATATTGGCGTTGGCGAGGTCTTTGGTCTTCATGCCACCGGGGTTGCGTCTCGCCTTGTCTATTCGGGCGGCAAGTTCGGGGTTGCTGTTGCGCATCGCAGCGACAAGTTCAGGGCGACCGAGCGTTTCGACTGCCTTTGCGCTAATTTCCTGGAGCTCGTGCCGGTAGGCCGTCTGGTATTCGTTCCTAGCCGTGATCGCCTCGCCAATGGCGTAAAGGGCGCGCCGTACGAAACTCACCGCGTCACGTCCTAACCCGTCGAGCACGTTGTCGATATCTTTGTCGCGCGGCTGCTTGCCATTATGCAGGGCGCGTTTGACGGCAAGAGCGGCGTTTGCCGCATTGCGCGATCTTGCATGCAAGTGAGGAAGTGCTCCCTCTAGAGCCTCTACGGCCGGCCGCACCGCACGGGCCATGTGCGTCTCTGCCGCCGCGAGGGCCGTAAGCGCGGCGTGCGTCGCATTACTTGTGACTAATGTCTCCACTGGAAGCCCGGCCAAGCGCTTCACGACGATTGGGCATACGTAAATCGTCTCTTCGTCGCCTGGCACACAGTGCTCCTGATTGTCGGGGTTTCCGCCGGCTGCCACTACATCTTACTGGCATTGTCCCGAATGCGCCTGGAAGTTTCCGGCATGTGCCGCCGGAGGACTCGGTCGATCATGTGGCACGCCAGAAGTTTGGCAGCGACCGTCATGCCGGATGTCAGTTGCATATCGTATAAATCGTTAACCATGTGTCGATAGATGACCCGCCTGGGCGCGCTGGCAATCTGACGCCAGCGGTCTTGGCTCACGGGAATGGGCGGCTCGTCCTCGGCGTCCTTGCGCCCCCAGCTCGACACGAGTTCCTCGTTCGCATGCCAAAAGGCAACGTGGGCATCGTATTGCGCTTGCAATGCGTGCACCCAGTCGCGCGCACTCTCGCCCACCGAACCGTTGTCGCGGAATTCCGCAGAATCGAGACGCGACAGCAGCCGGAGTTCGACCTCGTCGAGGATGGCCGCGTTCGCCTCGCTGGCAAAAATGTGGCGGTAGTTGTCTGCGTGAGCCAGGACCGACATCGCCCAAAGGTTGATGCCGTCGGCCCATTCGATCCTGTCGAGCCCCATGATGTGTAATGCGAATTCGGCGACGGCGTCACCATGGTCATGCGCCCAAATCCGACGCAAGCGGTACTGGACGTCCAGCGTTTTTGATCTGAAAATGTCGCGTATGTGTCCAAGCTTCTCGCTGCTCCGCGGCCTCGGAGGGGTGAAATCCCCGCGTTCGACAACGCCATTCGGCCTCAGGGGAGACGAGTCGGGCGTGAGTCGGCCACGCCCGATTTGAATCCTCTCGTATTCAACTTGCGTTGTATCTTCGCCTCCGCCATGCGCGTCGAGATGGTCCTGGAGCGCTTGTGCTATACACTCAATAGCCTCGTCTCGATGCTCGCCATCTACCGCGACCCTAATGTGCCTTCCACCGACCCAATCGGGTTGGTAGGCAACCGCGGCGCCATACCCCTTAGCGGTTATGGCTTCCACCGATGGCGCCAAAGCTTCCAACACCAGAGGCGTCATGCTCGCGCTGTGACAGTTGGCTCGCAGTACGTATTTCATTACTTGCGCATCCAACCATTAGCCTGAAGCCACGCACGCCCTGCCATGGATGGTCGCTAGAAGAACACTAACTTTATGCGCCGAGCCGGCTGTGTCGCCTTACGCCCTCCTGAACTCAGGTCAGGTCAACACACACACAGCTACAGCTACAAGTCCACGCCATGGTGGACGCGCCGTCGGGTGACGTGCCGGTTGTGTCGGAGGCATTAAGTATCTCGATATCCTCAATATCGATCGATTCAAGCTCGAGGTCGCTCAGGTCAATGCGGTCCACCATCTGTGTCCTCCCTTTACAATCGTGATAATTTAAAATCCTTTACCGAGCATATGTCAAGCACGCTTATCCGCTCGTCGTGATTACACGTCACGGATTTCTTAATTGTCGTTTGTCCGTTCGCACAGGTCTGCACACACCATCAGCGACATCTTTCTTCCTTCCACGACCGGCGCGCGGGACTTCCGCTTCGCGACCAGCATCAGGGCTCCCGTCGGAGTTAGAGACTGCATGGAACCAAGCCGCGCCGTTTTTAGGCCGTTCTTTCCCGCTTCTCCGTTTAAGCACGACGCGCATCAGCGCTAGCTCATCCGAAAACTGCAACCATGTCGCGGAATCCGCATGACTGCCCTTGCTTTCATGGACGGTGCCGAAACTGCAGATTACCGATTAACATTGGCGTTGATGAGGTACTCACCAACGTTGATTTCACGACTTCCCTTTCGAGGTTGCCAGCCCTTCCGCCATAGCAATTTCGATGTTCGGCCAAAGGCCAAGCCTGTTGTTCAACATGTGAATTTGCGAATGCGTCATCGACGCTATGGCCGCCCTTACGGCGTAATTGCCCTCTGCCCTCTCCCCGCTCATCGGCGAGACCATTGCTCCGCGACGTGCAATGTCGTCCAGACTACTGCGCGCCTCACGCAGAGCAGCAATCCACTTCCCCGATAGCGTTTTGGGCAGTTCGCGGTCGGCTCGCGATACCCTTTTCAGGTAGGATGCCTCGAGGTCGAAGCCGACCGTCGTGGGCGTCTCAATGTTGTCCGGCCAGGTTTCCCTCCAAGATTCTGCGTATTCGGACATGAATTGCCGTGGATCCACGTCCAATCCCAAGAGTCCCGCAAGGGTGTCGAGCGTGAGCCGCATCGCCGCGCCAATCCTTTCGCCTGAGCTGTGCTCTGTCCTTCGCACTACCTCTAACGCAATACTGCTTGATATCGAAAATAGGTTCTCATGCACGGTCAATGCTTCGTCCCCGCCGTAGCGGATTGTCTCGGGTTGGTAGGCCACGTCGATGGCCTGCCCCGGGGCGTAGACATCGCCCCGCCGAGTCGGAAAAGTCATGACTCGCGCCCATTGGTCCGGCTCTCTGCCGAGCGCGAGTTTCGTGCAGACGTCAGTCATGTGTCGCTTTAGTGAGGACCAAGCGTCATGATCACCCGCCGCCGCCCGCACTCTCAGGTGAGGCCCTCCCTCCGTGTATCGTATAAAGAACCATGGCCAGGAACCCTCGACCTTTTGGTTGGCCATCCACGATCCGACCTCGAGGGCGACCACATCGAGATCCCGCTCCGCAGCCACGAAGAGATGCAAGGAGTGCCAGGCGCGCTTCGGGTCGTTCATGCCAGTCGATATCTCAAACGCCCGGCACGGGGTCCGATCTGAATCTGCAGTAGCGGGCGTCTATCCAGCGTGAGGGTCGCGCCAACAATGAGGTCCGGCAGCGCCCGATAGCCTCTCGCGTACCAGTCGTGTCGGGCGGCATTGAGACCCACGGCTTGCAGGATCTCGCCAGCGACCATGTGCGCGTCGACGTAGGAATTGACGTCTCCGTCCGACGCAAACCCGTGTCTTGCGTGGATGGTAAGCACTGCGGCATTTCCGCTCAGCGCGGTGTTCGCCGCAGCCGCCTCTCGCCGCCTGAGTGGCGTATAGTTAAGGCCGTCGCCCCCCGTGGCCCATCTAGAAATGACGCCCCGATCGTCCAACATGATGGCATCGCACCCTATCTCGTACGGACCGCCCTCATATTCCGCAATCGAGCGAAGGATATCGGCTACGACATCCTGGGAGGTCTTCTCGTAACGGCCTGTGGCGATACGGCCGTTCGATGTCCTCTCCCTGGTCCACTTGAACGGTTCCTGGATAATCACGCGTCCGGCCGCCGCAACCCGGTCTGTCGTTCTTGCACCGTGGCGAACCATCTCATCGATCATCGCGTCGAGTTCGGGTGCCACCGGCCTCGCCGTCCACTCCTTGGCGACTTCGATTTCATACCTGACGCCATCGTTCTTTGGTTGTGCGTCCATCGAAAGCGTTAAAATGATCGTACGCAATATTCGGTCGCAGGGCGACCCGGTCCATGTGCCACCTGTTCGACTGGCGGTTAAGCCGAGCGTGCGAGCGAGCGTCTCGATCTGGGCGCGCATTGCCCCCGCCTCAATCAACAACAAGCACAGACCGAATTCTCCGTAGGTGTATAGCATTTCGCTAACACGGGTCTCAACGTGAAACGTAACGTCCCTCGCGCCCTTCGACTCGTCAACGGGAATGTCGGTCTCGACCAATCTCCTGTTGTAGAGGTCTACCTCGTGCATCGATCGACCATGCCCCAGGTCGCATTCGACAAGCAGCTTGACTTCGTGCTTGTTGCCTCCGCTGGGCAAAGGCCTATGCACACTCGTCTGCAGATCGTACCCGACCTCCAGCCAAATGGGGAGGACCACGTGCCGCACGATCTCAGCGACTTTCTCGTAGCAAGTCAGCCCTTGCCCCCCATGGTCAAGGTCGGCTGTCGCAGTGGTTGGCGGCAAGTCGTGGACGCGTGCAGTCCGAAACGGAGCGGACGACTTTCTGGTATCTTCGGCGCTTTGTACCATGTGCTCGGCCCCGGGAACATTGCCCCACATGACCCCGATATTCTCGGAGCGCCTTTCGGAGGTTAAGACCGCGAAGTTTCGAACGGCGTCCCCCGTTCTTGCCGCCCGCTCGCCTTCAGACAGAGTAATCATTTGCAGCCGCGCTGCCAGTAATGTCAGTGAATTCCGCAAAGCTCTGTCCATGTCTCGTGCTTGCGCTGTCACGACCTCCCCTCGTGCTGTGGTCGTGGCCATGGCTATCTCACCATGATCCAAGACGACCGCGATGGGCACCTCCCCCCAGTACATGGCGATGAGCCTTGCCAGCGACCTAACATCTTCGCTCCAGTCGTCGTCAAAATCGATTTGTCCTGAAGGAATGTCGACACAGTTGATTGCTGCGTAATTTTCCTCCGCATGCTCCTCGGGTGTACCTTTCGTCTGGACCGGGTAGGTCCTGGCGGCCGCCCTGTCTGCGGTATACCCTACCGCCTCGCGCGCGATTGCAGGGGTATCGTGTTTCTGCTGACGACCTCCCGAAGCGGGCCGCTCGCGTCTTTCGTGAGGAATTATAAGACCCTCATTCGTGATCGTGGTGATGAGTGTTGTGGGTGTGGAGTCTTGACCGAGGAGCACCGCTTTGAGCGTCTCGAGCGATGCGATGGCGATCGCCAGATCGGACGCGAGGGGAGTTATGGTTGCGTCTGGGCATGGAACGGGGCTTTCGACTTGGCCTGCGCCGCGCGTGACAGTCGCGCCGTCGGCACCAAAGGCGACGCCGATCGTCCATTCCGGGTGTTCGAAGGATACGCCTGAATTGATGTGGATGGAAAGTCCTTCGGAGATCTCAGCCGTATTCCGGCGGGCAACGTGCACCCGTCTCGCGCCCTGCGCCTCCAGAACCTCGCAGACCCTCTCGGTCATCGCTTTCGGCCCCTCGACGCGAATGTCGGTCGTAGACCAGCCTATGAGTCGGTCCTCCCAGCCTTCGCCATATTCTTGCGAAAGGCGGGCCACTTCTGGAGGGATGCCCTCGGGGATTTCCCGCTCCGGCCCCTCCACCACCATCCCCTTACGCTCTAGCGCGGAAATAATTTGATCGCCGAGCGCCATGAGCGAGGCGGGTAGCGCCTTGATCACCTCTGCCCTCGTATTCGTCCCGTCGAGCGCCGCAAGCAGTTGCGCGATCAATGGCGCAACCCTCGCATCGCGCAGCTGCATGACGTCCCGCTCTCGGAACACGCGCACGATGTTGCCGTCGATCTCGTATCCGACACCGCCTTTGAGTAAAGGGCGGATGGCAGCGCAGAATTCGGTACGTCCTCCTTTGGTCCGACGCGCGGCTTCATCGTCATCGCTGAGCGTAGCTACCGTCATCCGGCTAGGACCTCCTCTGCATCTGTCAGGCAAGCCTCTTGGACAAAAGGGCGGAGCTTCGGCACAAGCCATTTTTACAATCTTGCACAGCGTTCGACGGCGCCTTCCAAAGCAAAAGCCTAAGTGTTGCAGCCCCCGGCGAGCCCACTGATTACCGTGATACCCCTCGACACTCGCCGTGGCACGCAGCTACTTATCGAGAGGGAGTTTGGCACCATGAGTGCGATCATTACCACAATTGCTCATCTGTATTAGTGCGTAGCTATCGCCGCCAATGTCACTGTTCTGGCCCTTTACGTCACGGCCGTCAATTGAGGTGATTCCGCTTTCTTTTGCAGTTTGGTGGCTAACTTAAGCTAGATGCCGTAATGGGCCGGCGTCTCAAGCAGATGCGCACTGTTTGCCTGCGTTAGCCTCGGAAGAAAGTCCGCCGCCGTTTGCCACACCGATTGACATTTCGAAACCAAGTGATTTATCAGAGCAATACACCAAATTAGATTGTCGTCACCCCGTGCATAGCTTATCGGAAATGGCTTAGCCATTTAGCATATTTCCGACGGATGAGCATATGTCGAGGGCTGATTTGAGGGGCTGGATTAGATGAATTTCCGAAATATTTCGGCATGGGCAATACGCAACCCAGTAGCCCCTCTCGTTCTGTTCGCAGCCTTGATGCTGGCTGGGGTAGTCAGCTTCATGCGGATGGACGTCAACAATATGCCGGATATCAGCTTCCCATTTGTCACAGTTGTCGTGTCTCAACCAGGCGCGGCGCCTACAGAGTTGGAAACGCAAATCACCCAACGCGTCGAGGCTGCCATCCGTGGAGTAAGTGGCGTCGACGAACTGACATCTATCGTTATGGAAGGTCAGTCGATTACGAATGTCCAGTTCGTCATTGGTACACCGGTAGATCGCGCCGTCAACGACGTGAAAAGCGCGATTGACCAGATTCGCAGTGATCTCCCTGATGGCATCCTCGAACCTCAGGTAAGTCGCGTCGATGTAGATGGCGGCCCGATCGCCTATTTCAGCGCCGAAGCGACCGATATGACGCTGGAGGAACTATCCTGGTATGTCGACAATACGGTTGCCAAGCGGCTGCTATCGATCAGCGGCATGGCAGCAGTCAAACGCGGCGGCGGCGTCAGCCGTGAAATCCGCGTCATCCTGGATCCCGCCAAGCTGCAAGCCTATGGCATCACCGCCGCGCAGGTGAATGCCCAACTGAGCCAGATGAACCTGAACGCCGCAGGCGGGCGCACCGAAATTGCCGGCGCCGAACAGTCGATCCGCGTACTGGGCAACGCCCGCAACGCGCGCGATCTGGGCGCAACGCAGATCGCCATTTCCGGCGCCCGTACGGTCAAGCTGTCCGACCTGGCGGACGTGCGCGACATGTATGCCGAACAGCGCAGCCTGGCCCTGATGAACGGGCGGCAGGTGACCAGCTTCAGCATGGAAAAGGCCAAGGGATCATCCGACGTCACCGTCTATGACGAAGCGATGAAGGTGCTGGACAAGCTGAAGCAGGAAAATCCCAAGGTCCAGTTCAAGCAGCTCTATACCAGCGTCGATTACACCAAGGGCCAGTATCACAGCGCCATGTCGGCAATGATCGAAGGCGCGGTGCTGGCGGTCGTCATCGTCTTCCTGTTCCTGCGCGACTGGCGCGCGACCTTGATTTCCGCACTGGCCATTCCGCTGTCTGCGATCCCGTCCTTCTGGTTCATGGACATGCTGGGCTTCACGCTCAACGGCATCTCCCTGCTAGCGCTCAGCCTGGTGGCGGGCGTGCTGGTCGACGACGCGATCGTGGAGATCGAGAATATCGTGCGCCACATGCGCATGGGCAAATCCGCCTATCAGGCATCGATCGACGCGGCGGACGAGATCGGCCTCGCCGTGCTAGCTACCACCATGGCGATCGTCGCTGTGTTCCTGCCCGTGGCGCTGATGCCGGGCCTTTCGGGCCAGCTGTTCATCCAATTCGGCATGACCGTGGTCGTATCGGTACTCATGAGTTTGGCCGTGGCGCGCCTGATCACGCCGATGATCGCCGCCTATTTCCTGAAGGCCCATGGTGAGGAAAGCCATGGCGAAGGCTGGTTGATGGACCGCTATATGAGCGTGCTGCACTGGTCGCTGGACGACCGCAAGGCCAAGGCGCGCCGGGCGCGCGGCGGCCTGCGCAACCGGGTCCTGGCGTTGTTCGTCGATCATCGCGTCTGGACGCTGGGCTTCGGTTTCCTGGCCTTTGGCGCCACGCTAGTCGCATTCGGCACATTGCCCATGACTTTCCAGCCGAGCACCAACACCGATTTCAGCCAGGTGAAGATCGAAACCGTGCCGGGCAGCACGCTGGACCAGACGACCGCGATCACCCGCAAGGTCGCCGACATGCTGGCGCAGGACAAGGATGTGGTGGAAGCGGCCTTTGCCGATATCGAGCCGACCAGCGCCGACATCTTCCTGACGCTCAAGAAGACGCGGCCGGTCAGTTCGGTCGATTGGGAACGCCAGATCGCGCCCAAATTCCAGACCATCGCCGACGCGCGGGTCAATTTCCAGTCGCAGTCGGGCGGCGGCTTCGGTCGCGACATCATCCTGATGTTCGGGTCCGACGACCCGGAACTGCTGGAAAAGACCGCCAACCAGTTGGTCCGCGAGATGCAGGGCGTAGCCGAACTGCGCGCGCCGCGCGTACAAGGCGACATGCAGCGGCCGGAAATCATCATCAAGCCGCGGCTGGACCTGGCCGCCAGCATGGGCGTGACGACGGCGGCGCTCAGCCAGTCGATCCGCATCGCGACAATCGGCGACATCGACCAGAATGTCGCCAAATTCTCCCTGTCGGACCGCCAAATCCCGATCCGCGTGGCGCTGGCGGAGGAAAGCCGCAAGGATATCGCGACCATTGAGAACATGCCTGTTCCAACTGTAAACGGCGGATCAGTGCCACTCAAAGTCGTGGCTGACATTGGCTTTGGTGCAGGACCCACGCAAATTCGGCGATACAATCAAATTCGTCGTGTCGTGGTTGGAGCAGACTTGTCCCCTGGACTTGTTACTAGCCAGGCGATGACGAAGATAAATGCTCTGCCGATCATGAAAGCGATCAACTCGGGCAAAATACAGGGGGTTCAAAAACTCGAAGTTGGCGATAGCAAGTTTCAGGCTGAAATGTTGCAGAATTTCGTAATAGCTGTTTTTTCGGGAATTATGCTCGTGCTGGCCGTCTTGGTACTTCTTTACAAACGTATTATGCCACCGTTTGTAAACTTAGGCTCTTTGATGTTGGCACCACTTGGCGGCGCCCTAGCTCTTCATATAGCTGGACAACCATTGTCTTTGCCAGTTTTCATCGGACTTCTCATGCTTCTCGGGATCGTCGCCAAGAATTCTATTTTGGTTATCGACTTCGCTCTCGAAGAAATGGAAAAGGGCGTTCCAAAGTTTCAGGCGATCATTGACGCCGGACATAAAAGAGCTCAGCCAATTGTGATGACAACGGTTGCGATGGTTGCAGGCATGGTGCCGACTGCCTTGTCGTTATCGGGCGATGGCGCATGGCGAGCCCCGATGGGTATCACAGTTATCGGCGGCCTGGTCCTTTCGACAGCCCTGACTTTGATCATTGTACCTGCCTCTTTCAGCTTAGCCGTCGGCCTCGAAGGACGGATTGGATCACGTCTACGAAACGGCCTGCTTACTCATCATACGCCACACGATGCTCCCACGCATCCTGCAGAATAAGCTCCCATTATGTGTTCGCGCTCATGACCGAGCCAGCTCGCCGCCCGCCGTTTATTAAAGATTGCAACACTTCTCGCAGTGCTCAAAAAACACTGGCCACCTGTTAACGGTAGCCCAGTGCCTAATGAACGCAATGACGTGGCGTGCTTAGCTAGTGAGTATAGCGACTTAATTAAGTCAATTCATAGCTACAACCTGAGTGTTGGTATCATTGCTCGTAAAGTTTTCTGACCCTATCAAGGAAAGCAATGGCATCATGTGACGCCTGAATTTTCCAATCCATTTGCTAATTAAATGCTAATTTCAAATAATATAAGAAAAGTTCATAAAGTCATACAGGGCAAAAATTAAACCATAATGATTTCAAAAAGGCGATCAACAAGTGGATAAAAGAATTATAAAAAACTTGGCAATATTTCTATTTCTTTGCGGCTTGGCCCTAATGGCCATAGCTTATAGAAGAACCCAGTCATGCTGCCCCGAATTAGATGATATTCTTGTTGACACCATCGAAAGTATCACGAAGTAACGCTAATAATTCCGTTAAAATAATAGTTTATATTATATTACAAATATAGTTGCCCAATTCAAAACCATCCAATGCGATCATAAGTCCTTGCGATATGGCGGGTGTATAACTGCGATACGATGAAGCGCCACGCGGTGGCCGAGGCGAGGGTTTGCTCGAAGTTCTTGGCAAGCCGCTAGGCACCACGCGTATTGGGGCCGGAGTCTGGGTCACACCGACGCTGCGCCGGGATGATGTCGAGCCGTTCGGAACGGTCCTCACCAATCTTGTGCAGCGTCCCGCCACAGACGCACTCCAAGCTATTCGGTTCGATCACGGTCTCGAAGCGTGGCAGATGGGCTGGCAGCAATGCGCGCTCAGCATCCGCAGGGCGACGACGGGGTGCCCTGAGCCCGTATCGCTCCGCCTCTTGGGCCGTCTTGTCGTGGAGGTCGTCAGCCTCGCCGAGGGCGACATCCTGGTATTCCAGCCCCAATGCCAGTTGATCGACCGGGAGCTTTTCCGAATGCTTGCCAAAGGTCGAGCGGTTGATCAACTTGAGGATATGCTCGAGCCGCGCCGCGCGAGCGCGCTCGGCCAGGACCATCGCCTTGAGCTGCTCCACATCGTTGGGAAGCTTGTCATATCCAGCCTCCAGGCCAACCGCTACGATGCAGGCATCCGGCTCGGCGAGCGTCTGGAGAAGGAAATGATCGCGGTGCCGGTAGGACCTTCGCGTCGCGGTGGTGACTGCTCCGGACTATCTGAGCGACCATCCTGCGCCGATGGAGCCCACCAACCTCACAGGTCATCGCTGCATCGCCTACCATGACGCGAGCGGCGACCTGCCTTCTTGGTCGTTCGAGCGCGACGGCCATGCGGTGACGGTCGCGCTAGGGCGGGGCCGGTGTTCAACGACGCCGACCTGCTGGTCGCCGCCGCCGTCGAAGGGTTCCGCATCCTCTACATCCTGGAGGATGTGATAGCGGCGCCGATCGCCGATGGCCGTCCCACCCGCCTGCTGGAGCCGTGGTGCGAGCTCTTCGCCGGCTACCACCTCTATTACCCCGACAGACAGGGCACGACCGCCTTCGAACTGTTCAAGGATGCGCTTCGAGCAAGCAAATTTGGGTAAAGGACCTATTCGCCGCGCCCGGGCACGGCTTGAACCAGCTCTCATCTATGGACGGCGATGAGAACGAACGTGACGGAAGACGCCGTCTTATTGATCTGATGCCCCGGCACTCCAAGGCGAGGCACTCATCGCGGCCGTCCGCTATGAAACCTTCGATTATAGTGTACTATCAACGAAAGCATTGGCGACACCGCCGCCTGATGCTGTTATGAATTATGGAATATAGCAGCGGCTGTTTTGCTATGAAAGTGGCAAAAGCGACATCATGCGCCCAACGAAGAGGCACTTCTACACTTATTCGGCGCTGCGCGATCCCTATGGAGGCCGTAACACGATGGCGCACGACGGAGTGGTTCATCGTTCCTCATGCTGGTCATATTGGCGAGGAATATGGAATTGCGCTGATCTTCGAACGCGCCTGAGATTCCGCAGAACAAGGTAGCCTCCACAGGAAACAGGGGAATATCATGATGAAGCCGCCTTAGCCTCGCTTCCCTTCACGGGAGGATTGCTTCAAACATATTTGTACCAGCGCGTATTGGGGGACAGAGGAGTACTGGGCCTCCCATACCCTTTGGGACGATCTGCGTGGAAAGCGGGTTGGGTGCGCTCCGGCGATCGAATGATCGACGTTATGCGATTGATGCTGATTGAAGAACTCGTGTCCCGGATCTCTGAAGCCAAGACCCGCGAGCAATTATACGCAACGATGCGCTTCGCGACACCGCGCCTGGGCTTCGACCATTTCGCTCTGGCCTATGAGAGTACACCCACAAGATCGGAAGGCATGGCGTTTCTGGTGCATGATTATCCCGATGAATGGGCCAACATTTACGTTGGGTTCGATCTTGGCGGAGCTGATCCCATCCGCCGCGCATGCGGGCGGTCGATGACTGGTTTCGAATGGCGCCACCTCGACAGATATGTCCCCATCACGCGCGGAGACAGGCAAATGCTTGCGGTCGGACGCGAGCATGGAATCGCAGATGGCTACACCGTGCCACGACATCTCCCTGGCGAGGCCAGCGGGTCATGCTCCTTCGTAACCCGGACGGTTTCCGCATATCCCAAAGCCATGCTGCATGTGGCCGAAGTGGTCGGGGCCTTCGCGCTCGCGCGTGCGCGATGCCTGGCCGGCCTCCTTTGTCCAAGCGGACAGCGACCGGCATTGAGCGAACGTCAGCGCGAATGCGTCCTCTGGTCGGCGCGGGGAAAGACCGCTGGTGAGATTGCGACTATCCTCGGGATCAGTGAGGAAACCGTGGTGCAACACCTCAAGCTGGCGCGCGAGCGGTACGACGTCCATAGTCGGCAATCCCTCATCCTGTGTGCGTTGTTCGATGGCCTCATAAGCTTCGCGGACATTTTCCACTGGTGGCGCCAGGACTAGCTGGACATCCAACAAATACGGGACAGCGCATAGCGACAAGCGACCTTGGCCGGCCTGCCGGCAAGTCTCGCCGGCCGGCACAACGCGTCCACGCATCCCCCCTTCTTGGTATGTCGCGAAGGGCAATAACGTGATTTGAACGACAGCGGTTCATCACTCTGTCGAAGGATGCTGTCATGCATGATGTTCTGGATCGAACGCCGTCGGCGTTTGAGAGCGCCGCCTTGCGCTCCATGTTCGCGGCCCGCAAGGAGGTATTCATTGACTTGCTGAAGTGGGACTTGCCCGTTCTGGCCGGGGCCTTCGAACTCGATGAGTTTGATGACGAGCATGCAGAGTACCTCATACTGCTCGATGGGGATGGCCGGCACCGCGCATCGGCGCGACTCCTGCGAACCGATCGCCCACATATTCTGGGCCACCTCTACCCCCATCTTTGCGACGGCCCGGTGCCCGCAGGCCCGACCACGATGGAGATCACACGCTTCTGCCTGGATCGGAACCAGCGTGCCAGCGAACGGCGATCGGCACGCAATCAGCTCGTAAGCGCCCTTGCTCTTCATGCCCTTCGGCATGGGATCACCGATTACACGGGGGTCGCGGAAATTGGCTGGTTGGCGCAGATCCTGAAGTTCGGATGGCGTTGCGCTCCGCTTGGAGGGGTTTCCCCCGACAAGAGCGGAATGCTCGCCGCGCTACAGATCAGAATCGATGACGAGACGCTAGCGGGCCTGAAAGCCGCCGGAACCTATGAGCCGCTCACCCTGACTGTCGCTGGGCATGGGGGAAATCCGGCATGATCGGCAAACAGAAGAACGAGGCGGAGCGCTGGATGAAAGAGCTTCTCGACCGAGGCTACTGCATCATTCCTGATGCACTCCCCACCGAGACGATCATGGCGCTGAACAGCGATCTCGATGAGACCTTCCACGCAACGCCATTCGGCAAGGGGCGCTTTTACGGCAATCGAACCAAGCGTTTCGGCAGCTTGCTCAGGCGTTCACGGCACGCGCCCGCGCTCGTCCTTCAGCCAACCATCATGGCGATGGCGGAAGCGATATTGGGAGCGGCCTGCGAGCGTATCCAGCTCAATGTCGCCCAGGCAATCGAGATTCATCCAGGCGAAGTCCGGCAGCTCCCGCATCGTGACCAGGACATGTGGGCGGGCGCCAAGGGAGGTCATGAATATCTCATCAACGTGATCTGGCCGCTGACACCGTTTCGCGAGGAAAACGGCGCAACGCAAATCTATCCGAACAGCCACGGAGCGGCCGGAATCGAGAGGGCTGATCCGGGCGATCCCATTGTGGCCGAATGCGAACCGGGCTCGGCAATCTGCTTCCTGGGTTCGACGGCGCATGGCGCGGGCGCCAACCTCACCTCCTCCACAAGACGGGCCATAGTCATCGGATACAGTCTGGGCTGGCTCAAACCCTATGAGAATCTCTGGCTGGCTTATCCCCCCAACGTCGCCCGTGCCTTTCCGCCCGAACTCGCGTCGCTCGCCGGATATGCGCAGCATCGGCCGAATCTCGGCAACTATGAAGGCCAATGTCCATCGATCCTGCTGGGCGACAATGTCCCCGACCATATCGGCGCGATCGATGCGCTGCGGCCCGATCAGGACGCGATGCTGGAAGAATATGCTACGACTGGACGGCTGCCAGCATGAGCCCGGCCCATGTCCTCGAACCGACCTATGCCACGCTCAAAAGGCGCCTGAAGAGCGGTTTCTGGCCACCGGGAACGCGCCTCGAATCCGCACGGCTTGCAATCGAGTTGGGTGTCAGCATCACCCCCGTTCGGGATAGCCTCAACCGCCTGAGCGGAGAGCGCATGGTTGCCTTCACGCCGGGTGTCGGCTTTCTTGTCCTGCGTTTTAGCGAAGCCGAGATTGCGGATATGTTCGATCTCAGCCGCCTTCTGGTACAATGGGTGATCGGAATACCGTGGAGCGCTGCTTCACCGCAGTACCAAAGACAGTTTGATGGCCTGGATCATGCGGAGCGAACCGCCGCGCTATTCCTGTCCATAACGGAACGCACCCGCAACAGCGAGTTGATCGCGCTGGCCATGAATCTCAATGACCGGCTCCACATTCTCCGCGCGCTTGAACCGCATATCATCGGGTCCTCCACGGAGGAGTTGGCAGACCTGATCCAGTCGGTTGGAAAGGCATCGATAACGTCGGGGCTTCGTGACCGCCTGACCCGTTACCATGTGGTGCGAAAGCAGCATGCGAGCGATTTCACCCGCATGCTCAACGATCCGTCACGATATGAAGAGCGCGGATAATAGTGGATATCCAAAGGGATGTTGCTAGGTTGTTCCCATGCGGACCGGTCTTGACCACCTTCCCGCGCAAAAACAGCGCGAACTGAATCATGTCGTTCAGTTGATCTTCGAAGAATTCGAGGATGCAATGGCGCTGGCCAAGCATCAGTGGAAGAAGCGCGGACGGATCGAGAAGATCGTTCTCTATGGGAGCTATGCCCGCGGCGGCTGGGTTGATGAGCCCCACACGGCCAAGGGCTACAAGTCCGATTTCGATCTGCTCATCATCGTCAACGACAAGCGGCTGATCGGGCGGGTCGACTACTGGCTGAAGCTGGAGGACCGGCTGAACCGCGAGTTGGCGATCACCGGGACGCTCAAAACCCCGGTCAACTTCATCGTCCACACGCTTCAAGAGGTGAATGACGGTCTCGCGCACGGCCGCTATTTCTTCATGGATGTCCGCCGCGACGGCATCGCGCTCTACGAATTCGCCGACACCGAACTGCATGAACCCAAGCCGAAGACGCCGCAACAGGCGCTGACCATGGCTCGGGAATATTATGGAGAGTGGTTTCCGGCAGCGCAGAAGCGCTTCGAAGGTGCGAAATTCTATATGGAGAAAGGATACAATAAGGACGCAGCGTTCGATCTTCATCAGGCGACCGAGCGCCTATACCACGGCATCCTGCTGGTCGTGACCTTCTACACGCCCCATGTCCATAATATCGGCTTTCTCCGCACCCAGGCCGAGCGGCTGGATCGTCGCCTGATCGACATCTGGCCCCAGGACCGCCGCTTCGAGCAAGTGGCCTGGCAGAAGCTCAAGGAAGCCTATGTGAAGTCGCGCTATTCCAAACATTACCAGATCAGCGACGAGCAGTTGGCATGGCTCGCGGCCCGGGTGGAGGCGCTGGGCGCCGTCGTCCACACCATCTGCACCGAACGCCTCGCCACCCTCGAACAGGAGGCCGTGCGGGAGGGATCGTGACCCGCATGGGCCGGGCCGGAACCGGCCCGGTCGCCGCGTGACGCGGCGATAGAGCCCGACGGCCGAAGGCCGGCCCGCCAGTCCCCTTTTCTTCCCTGCTATTTGCCGCGGAATTTTCTGAAGCGCTCCTTTGCGTCTGCTTCCTGTACAGCCATATCCGCGTTCGTGCATTCGTCCCCGCGCGCGGAACCGTCGCGACAACTGGCGACCAGCTCGCGGGCCTCATCCAGATGCGCTGCGAAATATTGTGTGCTGCGCGGTTCCGCTTTGCCGCAGGCAGCCAGCGATGACACCAGCATCAGCGCACCGGTGAGCGATAGATTTCTCATAGCGTCACTCCAATATTGCAGAGCTGGACTGCTCCTTGATTAAGAATTCCATAGACTTGGCCGGCATTGCAACCATCTTTCCTGCTTTCCCGGCTTCCTCTTGCCTTCCCGAAATGTTCCGGCCATGTTCGGACTGCGAGCCTCCTGGCCATGGTTCGCATTCAGAGAAGGCCAGGCATCAAGAACGCCCGTCCATAAGGGACAGGCGGCCGTACCGGGCAAAGACATCCGCAAGGACAGTCTGACGGCGGCACAGCGCTGGAAAATGTGACAGGCCGGATCATTCGGCCTTCGCGTGCTGCTGCCCGAAAGTCGACATGTCCACTTCTTACCCCCCTTTCATCGACGGACGACCGCCACGGTCGGTGTCGTCGGGTTGCCATAACAGCCCCGTAACGCCGTTCGGGCCGCCGGAGCCGGGCGAGCTTTCGCCGGCCGCGAGTCTGGAAGAGACGTTCCGAACCGAACGGGATCGCCTGCTGCGCTATCTCGGCAAGCGAGCAGGACATGAAGCGGCCCCCGATCTGGTCCAGGAAGTTTTCGCGCGCGCCGCTAGCAGCCAGCAGGCTTCACGGCTCGGCAATCCGGCCGCCTTCGTGAAACGCATCGCCCGCAATCTCCTGATCGACCGGGCGCGCCGCCGCGCGGCGAATGACGTGATCTTTTTTCCCCTGGATGAGCAACGTGACATGGCAACGCCCCCCAACCAGAGCTGGAGCATCGAGGCGGCGGACCTGTTGCGGCTCTATGAAGAAGCAGTCGACGGCCTGCCGGAAAAGACGCGGCGCGTGTTTCTGATGCACCGCGTCGAGGAACTGAGCTATCGACAGATCCATGACCATCTGGGGATCAGCATCGCGACCGTGGAATATCATATGATGAAGGCGTTGGCGCATATCGCCCGATCGGTGGATGCCGCACGATGAACGACAATGAGCGGCAGGCAGCCGGGCGCCGGGAGCAGATCGAGGAAAAGGCGATCGAATGGTTCGTGAAGATGCGCGGCGAAGACGTCGCCAGCCTTCGCAGCGCCTTCGAGGACTGGCTTGGCCAAACGTCCGAACATCAGCGCGCCTATGAATGGGCAGAGAATCATTTCGGGCAAGCAGAACGGCTGAAGGACTCCAGGCGCCTTAACCAATGGGGCTTATCCAGACCCAGGACATGGCTGGTGGCGAGCGCGGCGGTCGCGGCCGCGATTGCGCTTGTCGTCGTGCTGAGGCCCGCGGATGAGACCAAGCCCCCCGCCCCCGAACCGCATACCGCTCAGACGGATAATCCGCTGAAGACCGAGCCTGGCGAAATTCGGACCTACAGCCTGTCGGACGGGTCGAAGGTCACACTCGATGCCGACAGCCGCGTCGAGGTCGCCATGAACGAAGCGGAAAGGCGGCTTCGGCTGCGTCAGGGCAAGGCGCGCTTCGCGGTCGCCGCCGATCCGCGTCCGTTTGTGGTCGAAGCGGGGTCCGGCGCGGTCGAGGCGAGGCAGGCAGTGTTTGATGTCAGCTATGGCGATCGCGAGCAGGTGATGGTGCATCTGGTGTCGGGCCAGGCGGATATTCGTGCCATGGCGCAACCGGCCGTCTATACCGTGGTGGCCCGTCCGCTCCTTGCCGGGCAGCCTGTGCGTTATCCGGTCGAGACGTTCCGCCCGGAACCGGTGACCGATACCGGCACGGATCGCCGCGACTGGCCGGAAGGCTGGGTCGAATATCGCTCGGTGCCACTCGGCACGCTGATAGCGGACGCCAATCGCTATGCCGACCGGCCAATCATCATTGATGATGCCGGGACCGGCGATCTTCGCGCGTCGGGCCGATTCAGGCTCACCGATACCGAAACATTCGTGTCACGGATTGCCGAAGTGTTCGACCTCAAGGTTTCCCACAAGGCGGACGGCATTCACCTGCGGAGACGATAATTATTTCGCGGGGCGGCTAAGGTCGCCCCCTTCCCCGCGTCAACAGCCCCCCATGAGCGAGCCAATCGGGTTCGCCGTCCAGAACATCAGGGGCCATTATGACGGGGAAGCACGTTCGTTCGATTGCGATATTGTTGGCTGGCGCTGCCTGTGCGGCCGTACCGGCCGCATTGGCGCAGGATCGCGAGGCCCGGCAGTTCGACATGCCGGCACAGGATCTGGGCGACGCGCTTCGCATCGTTACCGCTGAGGCCGGATGGGAACTCTATGCATCCGCCGAGGATGTGAACGGCGTCATCGCTTCGCGCCTGCGGGGCAGATTGACCGCCCGCCAGGCGATCGAGCGCCTTCTCGCCGGCACCAATCTGCGCGCGCGCTTCACGAAGGGAGCGGTGATCATCCGGGGGCGATCGGTCGTGGCCGTAGCCAATGAAGATGGTGGCGAGGCAATCGTCGTAACGGGAACCCACATCCGGCGAAGCACGCCAACTACCCCGGTGATCCGCGCGTCGCGGGAGGCGATCGAGAAAAGCGGCCGCTCCAATCTTGGCGAATATATTCGTGATCTGCCGCAAAACTTTGGCGGTGGACAGAACCCGGGCATCGCGGGCGGCGGTGCTCAGGGCGGGAACGAGAATGTCGGCTCGACTTCTGCCTTGAATCTGCGCGGGCTTGGCCCCGACGCGACACTCACTCTCATCAATGGACATCGCGTCGCATATGATGGGGCCATTCAGGGCGTCGACATCTCGGCGATTCCGCTTGCCGCTCTCGATCGTATCGAAATCGTCGCAGATGGCTCTTCGGCGCTTTATGGGGCGGACGCCGTCGGTGGCGTAGCCAATGTTCTTCTGCGCAAGGACTATGAGGGACTATGGACGTCCGCGCGCGTAGCAGGAACCACTGACGGCGGTAACTTTCAGCAGGGATACAACCTCGTTTCAGGCGGCAAATGGCAGGACGGCGGCTTCATGGTCGCAGGCAACTATAACAGGTCGAGTACATTAAATGCGCGCGACCGCTCCTACACGCAAACCATAGACGGATCGACGAGCCTCATCCCGGCTCAGCAACAGATCAGCGGCGTGGTGAGCGGACATCAGCAATTATCTTCAGTGCTGACGTTCGAACTCGATGGCCAATATAGCCGCCGCACCAGCGACATGTCCTTTCCATCGACGCTGACATCGGACGCCCGGACCAACGGCACGCTCTTTCATATGGCCGTTGCGAGTTGGTCGATCACGCCGACCATGAAGCTCGATCTTCCCGGTGACTGGCGCATGGAACTTTCCGGAACCGTTGGGCGCAGCCGAACCGCCATCGCCTCACAAGCCTACACCGCCGGCACGCACGCGTCGACGACAGGTGGCTTCTACGACAATCGCATAAGAGCCGTTGAGGTACGAAGCGATGGAGCGCTGTTGACCTTGCCGGGCGGGAAACTCGGGCTAGCGGTTGGCGCTGGTTATCGCGCCTTCTCGCTTAGTGCCAGATCGACCATCACTGCGGCAGGTGCCACAACGAACCTCCTCAATATCGATCATCAGGAAGATGTCGCATTTGCCTATGGCGAATTGTCATTACCGATCTTTGACCAGGAGAATCGCATCTCTTTTGCCGATTTCCTTCAGATATCAGCTGCATTGCGTTATGAACGCTATGCAGGCCTCGCAAATGTGGCGTCACCAAAACTGGGGCTGATCTATCGGCCCATATCAGCGGTCACGATCAAAGGCGGCTGGGGCAAGTCCTTTAAAGCGCCGACCTTCTACCAACGCTATAAGGTCTATCAGGCTATCCTCATGCCCGCAGCGGTGCTGGGCGGCACCGGCGCCATCGCAAGCAGTCCGGTTCTCTACCTTGCTGGCGGGAATCCGGACCTGAAACCTGAGCGCTCTTCCAACTGGAATATTTCCATTGCCTATGAGCCGCCCTCGATCCCGGCGCTGAAACTGGAGGCGAATTATTTCGACATCCGCTATCGCAATCGCGTCGCAAACCCCATCACTTCGGTCTTAGGTCTCTTCAACAATCCCATCTACAGCACTCTGATCGAATTGAATCCGAGTGCCGCAACCCTCGATGCGCTGATTGCTCCAGCCGTGGGCGCTTTCGGTCTGCAAAATATCACGGGAAAACCATATGACCCGACAGCGGTCTATGCTGTAGTGGATGCCCGCTCGCAGAACACCGCCTACCAATCGATCGCAGGTGTGGATCTTTCCGCGCAGTATCGCTTCGATCTGCCGTCCGGAGACCGGATGCTACTGAATGCAGCAGGCAGTTACCTTGACAGCAAGCGCCGACTGATTGCCGGACAACCCACCACCCCCACCGCTGGCGTTATTTTCATGCCGCCGCATTGGCGCGCCCGAGGAGGCCTGTCCTGGGATAGCGATGATGCGTCATTATCTGTCTTCGTCAATTATATCGGTGGCGTCGAAGACAGGCGAGCCGAGCCGTTCGTCCATGTGGGGTCATTCACCTCAGTTGATTTTGCGGCCCACATCATTCTTCCCGAAACCCGGGGACTCATGAGCGGTGTGGAGTTCACGATCGCCGCAACCAATCTATTCAATGAGAAGCCGGCCACAATCCGCCAATCGGCCGCCATCGATCCGACCTATGACTCGACAAATTATTCTGCCGTCGGACGGACCCTGTCCTTTACGATCGCCAAGCGGTGGTGAGTATGCGCGCCATTCTCATAGGTCTCGCGGCAGCGGGAATCGCCGTGCCTGCCGTTTCAGCACAAACCACCGACAGGTGTAAGACACTCGACTGGCACCATGCACAACAAGCCTTGGGCGCACGCGCTCTGACTGCGCGTGATTTGGTAGGCCTGCGTGACATCGGCCCTGTCGGGGAAGACAACCCCGCATCGCATGTCATGTCGATATCCCCGGACAGGAGGTGGGTCGCCTTCCAACTTCGTCAGGCCGACCCGGACGCCAACGATTATTGTATTGGAATGGCGGTTCTCGCACTCGATGGCAGCCAAGAAGCACGGTTCGTCGATGTTGGCGGAGATTTGATACTGGCGCCCGATGGCGTGGAGACGGAGCCTGCAACTGCCATTGGTATACCCGCAACTATTACGCCACGATGGTCGCCGGATAACCGCTGGTTTGCATTCCTCAAGCGCGTCGATGGAGTTACTCGGGTCTGGCGCGCGGATCTGGAAGGACGGCGGAGCCTGCCCATCAGTCCGGAAGGGGTAAATGTTTCGGATTTCCGCATCGTCGATGCCCGGCGCGTGATTATCAAGGTTTCTTCCTTGCCCGAGGCGGTTGATGACGAAAGCCGAACCGGATTTCACTATGATGAACGGTTCGTGCCGATGCGCTCGAGTATCCCGATCCTCGCCAGGAACGAAGCCCGATACTGGGCTGTCAATATTGTGACCGGCGTTCAGCAGCACGCCTCGGGCGCTGACATCTCCCTTTTCCGCTCGCAGCCGATCCCGATCACAACATCGAAACGGCAATGCATGCTCTCGCGATCGCCGAAGGCCGAAGGCATTTTTGCAGCTACAAAGCTTGAGATGACTTGCGGGCATGAGCGTGTCGTTTGCGACAAATCGACATGTGAGAAGAGTTACGGCCCGCTTTGGACAGCCGGAAGTAAAGTCCGCTTCATGCGGCGCGAAGGCTGGGCACAGATGACGACCGCCGTCTATGAGTGGTCCCCTGAGACAGGCCGCGTTCAGCGCCTCTATGCGACAAATGCAATGCTTGCCGACTGTCAGCCCCGCAGTCCGGGCGAAATCCTCTGCTTACGAGAAATGTCGCTCCGTCCGCGACATCTCATCGCGTTGCAACTGCCGAGCGGACGAATTCGGGAAATCGCAGACCCCAACCCCGAATTTGCTCACCTGACGGTGGGAACGGTGGAACGAATGAGGCTGACCAGCAACATCGGCATCCCGGCGTTCGCCGACGTCGTGCTTCCCGTCAACTATCGCCTTGGCCAGCATTATCCGTTGATTGTCGTTCAATATCAATCGCGCGGATTCTTGCGGGGCGGTATCGGTGACGAGTTTCCAATTCAGCTGTTTGCGAACAATGGTTTTGTCGTCTTGAGCGTCCAACGGCCGCAACCGGCTGGAAGTTTGGGCACGCCGAAGGATGCTATCGACCTCGACCGCCTGAATCTCATCGACTTCGCTGATCGGCGCAACGTTCTTTCCGTCATCGAGCAGGGCGTGGATGCACTAGTCGCGCGAGGAGTCGTTAATCCCGGCCAGGTCGGGGTCACTGGCCTGAGCGACGGCTCATCGACAGTGCAGTTTGCAGCCCTCAATAGTAGCCGGTTCACGGCCGGAATTGCCAGCGGTTGCTGTTGGGAACCCGGCCAGACAGCTTGGCTTGGTCC
Source organism: Sphingomonas sp. S-NIH.Pt3_0716 (assembly GCF_003950715.1). Classification (NCBI taxonomy): domain Bacteria; kingdom Pseudomonadati; phylum Pseudomonadota; class Alphaproteobacteria; order Sphingomonadales; family Sphingomonadaceae; genus Sphingomonas; species Sphingomonas sp. S-NIH.Pt3_0716. The sequence goes on from NZ_QLJK01000003.1 coordinate 194,975, forward strand.
GGCCTTTAGCACTCGCCTCGCAGCGATTGGCTGGCCCGATATATCTGTCGATGCGCCGTCATTCTGGAAGCGGATGTCGCTGACAAGGAATGCAAAAGACGTCCGCTTTCCCTTGCTTTTCAGCGCAACAGATGACGAATTCCGGATTGCTGTCGCAAGCTTTACCGCACTGCGGGAAGCAGGAAAGCCTACGGATCTCTTCGTCTTTCCGGGCGAATTCCACATTAAATGGCAGCCTGCGCACCGTCTCGCGGCCTATGAGCGCAGTCTCGACTGGTTCATGTTTTGGTTCTTTGGGGAAATGCCTTCCGATCCTCGCCGTCACGCCGAGGCGCAGCGCTGGTCAATGATGTCGAAAGCCCATTTGGGCGGGGACGATTGAGAGCCAATGGTTCGCCCATGCCTCGGTATCAAGGAACTGCAGGATACGCGTATAATCACGCCCTCGCATCAACTGCGCCTCGGTAAGCGCCGGCTCCAGCATGGTGCGACATATTATGCCCTCGCGGGCCAAATGGCCGTCGAGCAGCCTTTCACGAATTGCCGGGAGCTGCGCGCGCAGCAGCTTGAGGGCAAATCCATCCGGGCCACCTTTGAGACGGCGATCGAGGATAGTCGCTGGAAGATCCCTGGCAAAGGCCTTGCGTGCCCTGGCGCGATCGACGCCCCCTTCACAGGCGACCCAGGTGGGCGTCGCCAGCGTCATTTCGATGATAGGCTGTGACATGAGCGGATGCAGCGAGGCGAATTTCCAACGTCGGTCATGGCATTCAACATATGCGTGCGCCCGAACGATTGTAGCGACATGGGCATGTTTGCCCGGAAGACAGCCGGAAGGCGCTCGCAGCCATGGATGCTCAAAAGACCGACCGGCAAGTTCCACCGCCAAAGCGGTATCGAGGAACCGCAGGTCGACGGGCCAATCATATTTTGGTCCGGCTCGTTTAGGGACCCGCATAGCGGCGCGAAGCACCGCCCAACGCCCGGCGCCGGTGAGCCGGGAGATATCCCCCAATGTTCGCAGGCTGCCGTTGAACGGGCCGGTCGCCAGTAAATGATCAACAAATGGTCGTGCGGACCGCGTCAGGTTGAAGACATTGTCGCCGCCAACACCGGACATGAATGCATTCGCGCCAGTTACACGAATGGTGTCGGTCACAACGGCATCATAAGCTTGAAGCTGAGCCATGCCTCCAGGCCTAGGCAAATGCGAGAGGCTCGGCCGGTCGATATTCACGGCGTCAAATGCATATTGCCCTGCGATCAGTTGTATGCCCAGTGCCTCGCAAAGGGCTGCCGCGTAGCGCAATTCGTCACCGCGAAGGTCTGCCGTGGAGATTGTCAGTCCGGTAACAGAGGCGCCGTTATCCAGACTGCAAGCAAGGATTGACGAATCCAGTCCTCCCGAAACGCCCGCCATCACGGATCCGTACCGGGCTTGCCAAGCGCGAACACAGTCTATCGTTATCGCTCGCAGTGCGTCGCTTCCTTGATCGCGGGCATCGGCAAAATCCCATGGCGACCATAGCAGCCGGGGCGGGCCCATCGAGTCTTTCAGCGGAACCGCAGTAGCTGGAAGAATCTGTTCAACGCCAACCAGCGCAGTATTCGGCGTTGGGAAACCGTTCGTGTAGTAAAACCACGCAACCTCCGGCCATGAAATTCGCGGAGCATAAAGCCCTACCTCCACGAGCAGTGGCAGGTCCGACGTCAAATAGTAACCTTCCGGGCAATCAATACGATATGCGGGCAAGATACCCGACGGATCGCGAAAGAATTCCAGGCCGAAAACAGACGATCGAAGCGCGACATATCCTCCCCAATATGCCCGCACGAGCGTGTCCAAATCTACGGCGTGAGGGGCAACCCGCCCTGCAAAGATCGGTTTGGATCGGGTGTGCTTTTCGAATAGGTCGCCAACGATGATTCCGCCTTCATCCGCAAATTTCGCCCAGCGATCGGGATGGTTGAGATACACCCAGCATCGGCATCCCCCTTCGACGCGCTGAAAGCCGGCATTGACCATCTTGGCATCCAAATCGACGGGATAGGTCTGGCCATCCCGCGGCACGGCGATGAGATATCGCAGGCCCATCAGATGATGGCATGGATTGGCGTGAACAGGCTCACGCGCTCGAGGCTGTCACTGGTGACACGGGGTCCCGACTGCACCCAACAGTGGGCCGCGAAAGGGTCGATTTTAACTCCGATCACAAGAGAGGCGTTGTGACCTCGCTTTAAGGCCATGCGGCGGAACGCCAAAGAACGCGGGAGGCATTGGTCCACTTCACCGTAGAGCGTTGCAATTTGCTCGAACGCGCCCCTTAGCCGGCCCCAATCCTCATCATTCGCGGTGGTTCGTTCGGCTGGTCGTTGAGCAGCCTCATCGGCGAGCAAGTTTCGGAATGCCTGCCGACGCAAACGACGTCTCGCCTGTGCCTGTGCCAGAAACGCGCCGATTGACCAAAACCGACAGGGTAATGGCGATACCTCGCTTGTTGGCGCAGCCAATCCGCTCAACGCGCGAATTGCAGGCGGTCCAGGCTCAATAACACCCAGGGCGGAAAGTCGCTCTATATCGGAACGGCGGACATTCTCGTCTCTACCAATCAGGGCTGCAAAGGGCTCACAAAGGTCAACCGGCAAGGTCGAATATCGACGCGTATCGATATCGAGAAAGATCGGACGTCCTTCGCACGAGCAATAGGACAGTTCGGAGCGGACTCGGTAAGCCATGACATATGCGAGGCGTACGCGGCCGACGGCCACGCACGCCCATTCGCAGTCAATCGTCAGAAATGCCGACGGGACGCTGCAGCGAGGTCGCGCTGTCGAGCACGATGCCATCGGGCCCTTTGGTCTCGACGATCACATCACCGAGATCGATGAGTTCTTCACTCGAATGATTATACTGTGTCATGCTGACTTCCTTCCTTTTTCGCGACTCCTGGTAGCCGCGCTGGAAGTCTATGCAGGGTGAAAGTGCAGCGATATTTTATAATCTGATTATAATCGCTGTGGTTGGCCGATAGACAAACGACCGAGCGGTGAGTAACGCGCGTTGGGAGCGAGCACCGGCACCTTTAGCGTGAGCCTGGACATGCGCGCCGGAACCCGGTCGTTTGTCCCGCACAGCAGCGGACCGCCATTCTTTCGCAACTGCAGCAAGATAACAAGTGCAATCGCCTCCAGTTTTGCTCCATCAGCGGCGGCGCCCCCCTCGCGACCGCACAAATCCCCGGTCGCTTGCAATGAACCGCTCCAGCATCGGCACGATCAACCGCTCGGGAGGAAGCGGATCGCTGAGGCCGGTCTCCTTGCCATGCGCTTTCGCATAATCGGACAGGTCGCGATAAAGGCTGCCGGGCAATTCGACGGTGAGTTTTACCGGCTTTTCCTCGATGATCGGTCCCAGACGCAGCTTGCTCATGGCCGTCCTCCTTGCATCGGTTCAAGGACGAGATCGCGCGATACGACGATCCGAACCACATGGCCCGGCCGAACTGTCAGAGTCGGCGGGACCTTGATCTGGCGCTGCACCACCTGACGGCCTGTCTGGTTGATCGTGTCCTGGGTGCCATAGCGCAGCGCCCGGACAAGATCGTCGTCATTGTCGGCGGCGAGCTGCGTCCCGACACCGAGCAGCGTGGAGATGAGCGCGGCTTTAAGCATATTGCCCCAGTGATAGTTCACGCCATCGCGAAGGCCTGCCATGCCGGACGCATCTGCGCCCGGCTGGCGATCGAGCAGGATCGAGCGTCCGCCCGGCAGGATGAGCCGGTCCCAGGCAAGCAGTACCCGGCTCTGGCCGGCGGAGACCTCGCTGTCATATTCTCCGATCAGCCGCGAGCCCTGCGGAATGAGCAATATGCGCCCTGTCGGGCTGTCATAGACATTCTGCGTCACCTGCGCGGTGATCTGACCCGGTAGATCGGACTGGATACCGGTGATGAGCGCGGCCGGAATGATACTGCCCGCCTGCAGGATGTTCGGCGAGACCGGCGCCACGATGCGCGCATTGCTGACCGTCGTGCGATCGGCCGCCACGGTCATGAATCCACGTTTGCCATCGGCGGTCGCCGCCGGCCCCGCGACAATGTCCGGCCGCGGCGCCGCCAGTACCGGCTGAGCAGGCACTGCGTCGGCGCTTCCACTATTCGTCGCCTCGCCAAGAAACAGCCGGCTGGTGCGGGCTGTATCCCGCTCCTGCACGATGCGTTGGCGTGCCTGTTCCCGTGCGGCGATCCGTGGATCGGTGGCCTGCCCCGCTTGCTGCCCCATGGGCGGCACCGGCACGGACCGGCCGTTTTGCTGTGCGGAGAGGATCGGACGGCCCAGGTCGCCGGGCATAGGCTGGCCGAGTTGCGGCACCTTGTCATAGCTGTCCGGCGCGGCAGTCACTTTGTCGGCCTTGTTACGGCTTTCCGTCTCGATAAGGTTCGGGGCTGCGGAATGCTGTGTGGGCGCAAGCGCATAGATCAGCGCCCCCCCGATGCTGAGGCAGGCGACCGCACCGATCGATGCCAGCGCCTTGCGCGAAAGACGCATGACCGATGGCGGATCACCGCGAAGCCTGAACGCGCGGGGATCATGGACCTGCGACGCGGCGATATCGGATGCTGGCGCGGCTTCCTGACCGGCGGCCGTTACGCGATCCGGCGCCTCCGTATCATCGGCAGTCACCGCGGCGGCCTTTTCAGGCCCTTGCGTTCCGGAGCTGTTCATGACCGGCCCTTCCGGCGACGATCCTCGCGCTCGATGCTGACCCTCGCCATGCGCCGGCCGGATGCGAGCCGCAGCTCGGCGCGGGAGAAAAGCCGGTCGACGATCATGTAGCGGCCGGCGACACGATAGTTTACCAACTCCGTGTCGCCCGTGTCACCCGTCACGAACAGCGGCGGCATGTCGGTCCGCGCCACCCCTTCAGCAAACTCGATATAGATCTGGCGGCCATCATCGAACACGCGCACCGGTCGCCAGTCGGGACGATCTCCGCCGATCCGATAGCGAAAATCGAGCGAAGCGACATCGATGCCGGAGGCGAGCGGCATGTCGCGCGCCCGTTCCGCCTGCGCGGCGCGCAGCGCGATGAGCTGGTCGTGCGGATAGGTCCAGGAGACCGAGGCCATCCAGGTCGAGGGTGTTGCGCGCAGCTCGACATGATAGGTGCGCCGGTCGGTGTTGATGATCAGGTTCGTGGATATGTCGGGCCGGGTGGGCTTCACGAGGATATGCACGCGCGCCGTCGGACCGGCCCCGCTCACCGTGTCTCCGATGATCCAGCGCACGGTGTCACCGGCTGCAACCGGCCCGGAGCCAACAAGCTGCTCGCCTTCCTGAAGCGTGATGTCGGTCACCTGGCCGGGCGCTGTATAAACCTGATAGAGCGCGCCGCTTTCCCAAGGATATTGCTGGATCGCGTTGAGGAAGCCGTCACGAACGGGCTGCACGCGGGCGGCGTCATTGGCCGCCCCGACGCGGCGACGCGGATCGGCTGGCTCGGGCGGTAATGCGCTGTCCCGGACCAGCTTTAACTGACCGGGAAGTGGCAGACGTCGCGGAATCTCCACGATCTGGACGGCAGGCTCTGGTTCGGCGGCGGGCGTCGCGGCGACCTCGGGGGGCGCCTGGTTTGCAGGCGGCATCGCCGAGCTGGTCGCGCACGCGCCGAGTGACGCAGTGGAGATAAGCAAGGCCGGCACGACCTTGCGAAGCGGACTATGTCTCATTGGGCCAGTTCCTTCGACCAGTTGAGGGCATTGACGAACACGCCCAGCGGATTCTTGCGCAGGGCGTCGGGCGTGCGCGGCGTCTGCACGGTGACGGTCAGAATGGCCGACCAGCGGGATGTCTCGGCCAGCGCGCCGTCCTGATAGCGGCGTTCGGTCCAGGACAGGCGGAAGCTGTCATTCGACGCCCGGATCACGCTCGACACATCGACCGCGATCTGCACCTTCCCGACCTGCGCGAACGGATCGTTGTTCCGCGCATAGTCATTGAGGGCGAGCGCGCCCTTGTCGGTGGTGAAGTCGTAGGCGCGTAGCCAGTTCTCGCGCAGCACGATGGGATCGGCCGGGATCAAGCGTACATTCTCGATGAACCGCGCAAGGTGGAAAGCGATCTGCGGATCGGTCGGGCGATACTCGGCTTCGGCAGGCGCGACGGCCCGGGCCTCGCCCAGCTTGTCGACCTCGACCACCCAGGGGGTGATGTGTCCTCGCGCCGACTGCCAGACGAGACCGGCCGACAGGCCGCCCGAAAGAGCAAGCGCACCCAGACAAGCGAGCCGCCAGTTCTTCGCGGCCACGCGCGCCGAGCCGATGCGATCGTCCCAGACCTGGGCCGCGCGCTGATAGGGAGTTACGGGCTCGGGCGATTGCCCATAGTGGATGGAGGGGCGTCGAAACATGGCTCGTCCTTTTCTGATGTCAGCTCTTGTCGGAGACGTCGGGGCCGCTGCCACCGCCGTGGCTGTCGCCGCCCTTGAGCGTGTGGGTCGCCATGGTCGCGCCCTGGGTCATGGCCTGGCGATGCTTCATGGCCTTGGCCCAGGCCGGCGGCCCATCGGCCGCCGGAGCGGTGGGACCGCCGGATTGGGCTGACGTAGCGGGAGTCGCTGTCGCCGGACCTTGCGGCGCCACACCGAAGCCGGAGCGCGCGCCGCTGCGGAAATTCGACTGGAACGCCTGCCCTGCCTTTTCTGCCATCTTGCGCAACGGCGAAGCCGCGGCCTTGCCGGCGCCGCTCAGTGTGGTTTGCCCGACAGCAGCCATGCCGCCCGCGACGGCGCTGGCGCCGCTCTTGCCCAGCGCGCCCATGCTGTAGGCGGCGGCTGCGCTGCCACCGGCATGCATACCGGCATTGGCAGCGCCAGCGGCCATCCTGCCGCCTGTGGCAACGGAGGAACCGACCGCGCCGGCTGCCAGCTTTGCGCCCGCGGCGCCGCCGGCCAGCGAGGCCCCGGCAAGCAGTGCTGTTCCGGCTACGCCGCCTGCGCCAAGCTGGGGACCGCCGGAGACGATGCCGTTGGCGATACCGGGACCGAAGATGCCGAGACCGAGCAGGGTCAGCGCCGCGAGCGCGATCGCCATGACTTGTTCGATATCGGGTTCGGCGCCAACACCGGCATTGATGAACTGGGTAAAGAGCGTCGTGCCAATGCCGGTGATGACCGCAAGGACGAGCACCTTGATACCCGATGAGATCACATGCCCCAGCACCTTCTCGGCCATGAAGGCGGTGCGATTGAAGAAAGCGAAGGGAAGCAGAACGAAGCCGGCCAGCGTCACCAGCTTGAACTCGATGATGGTGACGAACACCTGGATGGCGAGGACGAAGAAAGCCAGCACCACGATCAACCAAGCGACCAGCAAGATCACGATCTGCGGGAAATTGGTGAACAGGCCGACCGGCCCGACCAGATCCTCGGTTGCATCGAGGAGCGGCGCCCCAGCGTCGAGACCGGTAGCCGCGACCGTGCCGGGCTTCATGAAATCGGCGAGCGCCATGCCGCCGCCCGACGCCTTGAGACCGAGCCCGGCAAAGCTGTCGAACAATATGGTCGCCAGCGAGGAGAAGTTGCCGATGATATAGGCGAAAGTGCCGATATAGAGGGTCTTCTTCACCAGACGGGCAAGCACATCCTCGTCGGCGCCCCAGGCCGAGAACAGGGCAGCAATGGTCACGTCGATGACGATCAGCGTCGATGAGAGGAAGGCGACTTCACCGCCCAGCAGCCCGAAGCCGCTGTCGATATAGCCGGTGAAGACGCCCAGGAATGTGTCAATGACCCCCGTATCCTTCACAGCCGTTCCTCCTGGCGATAGAAGCGGCGGCGCCGTTCCTCCCATGCCGCCTCACAGCCGCCGTCAGGCATCGTCAGCGTGCGGCAGCGGCGTAGATCATGGGCCAGCGGATCAGCGTCGCTCTCGCCCACCGGGACGGTGACCGGCTCGAATCGGCGCTCTTCGCGCATCGTCATCGCGACGGTGAGCGTCATGAGCAGGCCGCCCAGCGCGCCGGCCGCCGCGATCTTCGCCGTGCGGCTCATGTCAGTTCTTGCCCCGGAAGCGGCGGAACCGTTCGCGGCCTTCGGCCTCGATCGCGGCGGCGCGGGCGGCATCGAGCGCCTGCGCCCGCCCCTGTGCCGCAAGCGCGGCGGTGAGATCGGCGAGTTGCTGCGACTGAAGCGCGAGAAGCTGATTGCCGGCCTGGGCCGCCTGAAGTGCGCCGCTCGCCGACTGGCTGGCGCCGACCAGCGTGTCGACGGAGGTGCGCGTGCCGCCTAGATTGCCGACCACGCCCGCCTGGACGCGCAGCGCATCTTCCAGTGCGCCGACGCTATCCTCCCAGCGGGCATTGGCATTGGCGACCATCTGGGCGTGGTCACCAGTAAGAGCGCGCCCCTTGTATCGGCCCTCGAACGCACCCTGAATGCTCTGCACATCATAGGCGATGCGCTGGGCCTCGCTCAGCAATTGGCGGGTCTGATCGACTTGGCTCTGAAGGGTAGAAAGCGTCGAGACCGGCAGACTGGCGAGGTTCTTCGCTTCGTTGATGAGGCTGGTGGCCTGGTTCTGGATTTGCGTGATCTGATTGTTGATCTGTTGCAGCGCGCGGGAGGCCTGAAGCACGTTCGAGGCATAGTTGGTGGGATCATAGACGATCCCGCCGAACTGTGCGTGCGCCGGCGCCGCGATCATCGTGCCGGCGGCCAGGCCGGTCGCGAGCGCCGCCGCCACCATGAAGCGGCGGAGGAAAGAGGTCTTCATGCTGGGGACTCCTCGGAATCGAGCGGGAGCAGCGGCTCGTCGCTCGAATAGGTTGCTGTCAGCGGATCAGGTTCGGGCAGCAGGTCGGCGGCCCAGTGGAGCCCGCGGTCTCGCAGCCAATGGGCGGCGAACGCCTGTATCCCACGCTCGGCGATCAGTTCATTGATGCGGAGCTGATCGGCCTTGGACGATGCGGCGGTGAAAGCGAGCGCAACTTCGCCAAGGCCCAGTTCGAACAGCCGGTTGCCGCGCCGCGACTGGCAATAATAGTCACGCTTGGGGGTTGCCCGGCTCAGGATAGCGATCTGCTGATCGTTAAGCCCGAAGCGCGCGTAGATGGCGGCGATCTGCGGCTCGGCGGCGCGTTCATTCGGCAGGAAGATGCGCGTCGGGCAGCTTTCGATGATGGCCGGCGCGATCGGGGACGTCTCGATGTCGGCCAGGCTCTGGGTCGCGAAGATGACGCTGGCATTCTTCTTGCGCAGCGTCTTGAGCCATTCGCGCAATTGCGCGGCAAAGGCGGGACTGTCGAGCACCAGCCAGCCCTCGTCGATGATGATGAGGGTCGGCCGCCCGTCCAGCCGCCCCTCGATCCGATGAAACAGATAGGCAAGAACGGGTGCAGCTGAGGCAGCGCCCACCAGCCCCTCCGTCTCGAATGCCTGTACGGACGCCGCGCCCAGATGCTCGGTTTCGGCGTCGAGCAGCCGACCCCACGGTCCGCCGACGCAATAGGGGGCGAGCGCCTGCTTCAGCTCCTGGCTTTGCAGCAACACGGCGAGACCGGTCAGCGTCCGTTCGGCGGGCGGCGCAGAAGCCAGCGAGCCGAGCGCCGTCCACAGATGCTCCTTGGCGGTCGGGTCGATCGCAACGCCCTCGCCGCCAAGGATGGCCGCGAGCCATTCGGCGGCCCAGGCCCGTTCCCCGGCATCGTCGATCCGCGCCAGTGGCTGCAGGGCGACGCCATTACCGCCATCCCGGTCATGCAGCGCGCCGCCCAGATCCTGCCATTCACCGCCCATGCCGAGCGCAGCGGCGCGGATCGAACCGCCGAAATCGAAGGCGAAGATCTGATTGTCGCGATAGCGCCGGAATTGCATCGCCATTATGCCAAGCAGCACGGATTTGCCGGCACCGGTCGGCCCGACGATCAGCGTATGACCGACATCGCCGACATGAAGGGTAAGGCGGAACGGGGTCGAGCCTTCGGTCTTGCCGTACAGCAAGGGGGCGTCACCGAAATGCTCGTCCCGTTCCGCCCCCGCCCACACCGCTGACAGGGGGATCAGGTGGGCGAGATTGAGCGTGGAAACGGGGGGCTGGCGGACATTGGCGTAAACATGGCCGGGCAAGGAACCGAGCCAGGCCTCGATCGCGTTCATGCCCTCGACCGTGCAGGTGAAGTCGCGGCCCTGGATGACCTTCTCGACCAGCCGCAGCTTCTCGGCCGCCAGCGCCGGGTCGCGGTCCCAGACGGTGACCGTCGCGGTCACATAGGCGACGCCCGAATGATCGGCGCCTAGTTCCTGCAATGCCAGGTCGGCATCCGCCGCCTTGTTGGACGCGTCGGTATCGGTCAACACCGAGGCTTCGTTGGTCATCACCTCCTTGAGGATCGCGGCGACCGACTTCCTCTTGGCGAACCATTGCCGCCGTATGCGGGTCAGCAGCTTCGTCGCGTCCGTCTTGTCGAGCATGATCGCTCGGGTCGACCAGCGATAGGGGAAGGCTAGCCGGTTCAGTTCATCGAGCAGGCCCGGAAAGGTCGCGGTCGGAAAACCGGTAATGGTGAGCGTGCGCAGATGATGGTCGCCCAGCTTCGGCTCGAGCCCGCCGGTCAGGCCTTCATCCGTGAGCAGCGCATCGAGATAGCAGGGCGTCTCGGGCACGCGCACGCGCTGCCGCTTGGTCGATACGCAGCTATGCAGATAAGTGAGTGTCTCGCCGTCATCGAGCCAGCGCGCCTCGGGCATGAAACCTTCGACCAGATGCAGCACGCGATTGGTGCGGTCGATGAACGTTCCGAGCAGTTCGTGGGGATCGACGCCTTTTCCCGAACGGCCTTCATAGAGCCAGGTCTCGGCGCGCGCGGCCTCTTCGGCGGGTGGCATCCAGAGCAGGGTCAGATAGTAACCGCTCTCGAAATGGCTGCCTTCCTCGCGGAACTGTTCGCGCCGTTCCATATCGACCAGCGCGGAAACGGGATCGGGAAAGTCGGAGTTTGGATAATCCTGCGCGGGCACGCGTTGGGCTTCGACGAACACGGCCCAGCCGGAGCCCAAACGTCGCAGCGCATTGTTCAGGCGCGCGGCCACCGACACCAGTTCGGATGCCGTGGCGCTATCGAGATCGGGGCCGCGAAAGCGTGCCGAACGCTGAAAGGATCCATCCTTGTTCAGCACCACGCCGGGTCCGACGAGCGCAACCCAGGACAAGAAGTCGGCGAGGCACGACGCGCGGCTGCGATATTCGGCAAGGTTCATCATGGCCGCATCCAGACCGGATATTTGAGGTGACGGCGGGCGACATCGACGAACTGGGGATCTCGCCGGGCGGCCCAGACCGCCAGCACATGGCCGAGCGCCCAGAGCAGCAGCCCAACGAGCCAGAGGCGCAAGCCGAGGCCGACGGCGCCGGCGAGCGTGCCGTTGACGATGGCGAGACTGCGCGGCGCGCCGCCCAGCAGGATGGGTTCGCTCAGCGCCCGGTGGACCGACGCGTAGAAGCCGGGGATGTCGTCCGACGCGTTCATCAGACCAGTGCCCCGCCGCCGAAGCTGAAGAAGGTCAGGAAGAAGGAGCTGGCCGCGAAGGCGATCGAGAGGCCGAACACGATCTGGATCAGCCGCCGGAACCCGCCCGACGTATCACCGAAGGCAAGGCTGAGGCCGGTCACGATGATGACGATCACCGCGATGATCTTGGCCACCGGACCTTCGATCGATTCGAGGATCGACTGAAGAGGTGCTTCCCAGGGCATGGACGAGCCGCCGGCATGGGCCGGAACGGCGGTCATCAGCGTGACGAACGTGGCGGAGGCGAGCAAGGCGACGCGATGCGTGCCACGCCGAAGGGCAGGGCTCATGGGATTTCTCCTTGGGGAATAGAGGGAGTGACGAGGCGATAGTCGCCAGACACGGGGTCGAGCCCGTCGACCCGCGCAAGTTCGGCGAGCCGGCGGCCGTGACCATCGCGAACCAGGACGGCGACGAGGTTGATGGTCTCGGCGATGAGCGCACGCGGTACGGTCACCACCGCTTCCTGGATGAGCTGCTCCATGCGGCGGAGCGTGCCCAGCGCGCTACCGGCGTGGATAGTACCGACACCACCGGGATGGCCGGTGCCCCAGGCCTTGAGGAGATCGAGCGCTTCGGCGCCCCGCACCTCACCTATCGGGATACGGTCTGGACGCAGCCGCAGCGAGGAGCGGACGAGATCGGAGAGCGAGGCGACACCGTCCTTGGTGCGCATCGCGACGAGATTGGGCGCGGCGCATTGCAACTCGCGCGTATCCTCGATCAGCACCACCCGATCGCCCGACTGCGCCACCTCGGCGAGCAACGCGTTGGTGAGCGTGGTCTTGCCGGTCCCCGTGCCGCCGGCGACGAGGATGTTCAGTCGAGACGCAACGCCGGCGCGCAGTATCTCGGCTTCGCCGGGCGACATGATCCCGGCCGTCACATAGTCCGCCAGCGTGAAGACCGCGACGGCGGGCTTCCGGATGGCAAAGGCCGGTGCGGTCACGACTGGCGGCAGCAATCCTTCGAAGCGTTCGCCGGTCTCGGGCAGTTCGGCGGAGACGCGCGGCGAGCCGGCATGGACTTCAGCACCGACATGATGGGCGACAAGGCGGATGATCCGTTCCGCGTCGGCGGGGGCCAGGCGCCGTCCGGTATCGGCAAGGCCGGTGCCCAGCCGGTCCACCCACAGGCAACCATCCGGATTGAGCATGACTTCGACCACAAGGGGGTCGGTCAGCCAGTGGCCCACCATTGGGCCGATGGCGGTGCGCAGCATCCGGGCGCCCCGCGATCTTGCTTCCGTATCGGCCCAACTGGATGCCATGATGATCCCCGTTTCTCAGCGCGGAGCAGATGTGTCCGCGCGACGGGGATGATTAAGAGACGCAGAAAAGGTAGGGATTCAACAGGGATTTACGGTCGTAGCAGGCTGGCGAAGGAATACAGGAAGTAGCGTAGCAACAGATCTGGCCGTGGCCCCGAAATGTCGGATCGGCTGCTGCCGTTGTAGCCGACTCGAGGGACTATCTTCTTCAATGGTAGCTATCCGTTCCTTGGCCTTTTCTGGGTGGATATCCCGCAGTATCTCAGTTTGAATTTCCGCTCCCGACCGCTAACGACGAATTCATGCCGCGCTGGGACAGTTCACCCGCGCGAACCTGACGGCCACGGCGATGCTGGTGCCGGTGGCGGTCGCGGCGACCATGGCCGGGGTCTGGCTGGTCCGCCGCGTCGATGCCGCGCGTTTCTACACGCTCATCTATGTGCTGATGGTGCTGCTGGGGATCAAGCTGATGGCCGACGCGGCGATGGCCTGAATCCAATGGCCTCCATGCCCATTCCGACTTTGGCGCTTGAACGACAGGTTACATCGAAGGCCGACCTACCGGATATCACCTGTTTGTCGGGCATCATTGTGGGTTAGATGGTGGGATTAGCGTCGTGATTTTCTCCGTAACAGTGTTTGAGCGCGCCTAATGCCGTCTGGCAGCCGAGTAGCCGTGATCTGTCCAGCATAGGCGGCGCCGTCATTCCAGCGTACACCCGTCGGTATGTCTGGAACTATTCCGCCGACTTCGTTGCTCCCATCTTGTCGAAAACGAGCGCAGTTTGGCAATTCGAGCTTTGCTCCGCTGTGGGGAAGCGTGATCGCATCGTTGCCATCGAGGTGGCCACAGCCAGCACCACCGGTTCGCGTCCCCATCACGACTGCCGCACTGTTATCTTGCATCAGTGCTGCAAATTGTTCAGCCGCTGACCAAGTCTGGTCATCGACCAGAACAATTGACGGTCCTTTCCAAACGCTATCGCGATAGGGGAATTGTGCTGGGCTAAAGATTTCGGGTCCCCATTTCCTGCCATCAAGTCGTCCTGCTGGCAATTCGGGAAGAAGTCCGCTGGCGAACCCAGCGGAGGCGAGGAGTGGGCATGAAGCACACGGCTTTACCTGATTGGCGATTGCATCAGCGCGCTTGGCCAAATCCAGCAATATTGTCTGATCCTCTGGGCGTCCTATCTCAGCTTCCCGACGTAACTTCTGCGCAAGCCCACTCCAGCGCTTCACCCAGTTATTGTTACGTATGACCCGAATTTGCGCCGACCTTAGCGGCACAGGGGAGACGATGCGTGCCGCCGCTTCGGTCCATTCCGTCCCGCCCCCATTGCGGGTCAAATCTATCAGCAGCACTTGGGCACCTGCCGCTTGAAGCACCTCAACGGTTTTCATTAAATCGCGCGTCATCAACGCATACGCTTCGGTGAGCACACGATCGTCGCAGGCATCGTCGCACGGCTTGTTGAAAGCGGTTCGTGTGCTTATCACCGCCCGTCTGCATAAGGTCGGATAGCCTTGCGGAGAAAATACTCCTAGGCGAACGACACCGACCTTATGGTTACCGACTTGGACCGTTCCTGCGGCAAACGAGCCACCGCTATCAATAGGCCGGTAGCCAGGCAGTGATGCTGCGGTTCCAACCGTAACCTGTTCGGCATCATATCCTTTGGCAGCACAAAAGGTCTCTATTGTATCTGGTTGTGCAGCCGATGCCACTCCAGAGTTTGTTCGATTTCCTGCTAATGCGGCTTTCGGCCAATGCAGTACGACGTGCCCGTCATTGAAGCGTTCGATCAGGCTATCGAGCGCGCGCCTGGCATCCCCATCGCTGTTCCCTTCTCGGATTGCATCCGCTGCACGGTTGAACCATCGATCGAGCGAAACCTCCCGCTGTCCCGTCAGCCAATCACGATTTGGGTAGCTGTGGTCGATAGCCATCCGAAGCTGATCGAGGTCCGCTATCCAAGGCGCGGGATTCCAAATGGGCGCGGCGGCAAGTGAAAGAAAGGCGACGATCGAGAGGCAGGCGGCCCTAAAACCACAGTTCATTCGACCGTTACCTCTCGTGATTGCAGCAACGAGACTTGCTTACACCTAATCGAAAATCAACGCCAATCGCGGCTATGTCCGGCAATCACATGACGAGCGGTATGACGAAAAGGCCTGATTATCGTGATCCGATTGGACAATGCTTAATTTACGACGCGACGGTATGTTGCGGGTAAAAGCATCGTTGGGACGCCTATCGGCCGTGGTGTTTGTCCAAATCATGGGAAACGCGCCGAAGCGTAACCCATTGCCATCTATCCAAGCAGAATCGAAAAGAGTGGTTCCTTTCGTAGGAAATGAAAAAGGATTGCATCGCCGCCCTGCGACTGATTTTGGTACATTGATTCGCCATCCGTCCAAGCCACAGCCATGGTCATCACCGAGATTATATTGGGCCACAACATCCGGTGCTTGTGGCGTAAAATCAATCTGATGGACAGTATGGATGATAGAAGCAGGGCCATTATCTGACTGCTGGATCGTGGCAGTACCGCGATAATTCACCTTTAGCACAAGTGCCTTGCACTCGCTTGTCGCAAACATCTTAGTTTCGGCTTCTATTTGACCATCAGCAAGATTTACGCGAGTGATAATGCCGTGCCTGCCATCTTTTCCTATTGGCTGGCATTCTGAAATCCAATTACCCATCAAGCTGTTAAGCTGGCGCTGTGGTGGAGATGCCGTAGTTCCAACTGCAAACGCGAAACCCGCTAAGGCGAATATCATCTGATGATTCTCCATTAATAGAACATCATGCAAGAATACGTAGCTACGCTACGGTTTTAGTCAATCCTGCTGTTCCATGGATCGGATTGCCTCCGTCAGCGCGCGTGCCAACTCATTAACCGCACCCGCTGACATACGCGCGAGGACCGCATTGACAGCTTCAACCCGATTAGCGGAAATGCTTTCGTATAAGACACGCCCCGAAGCCGTGAGCACAAGCTGTCGCTGACGTCGATCCCGCAATTCTATTCGGCGTTCAACGGCACCGAGCCTTTCCAGTCCGCCGACAATTCGGCTCATCGTTGGATGCGCGACTCTCTCGACCCGCGCCAATTCAACTACGGAGACGGGACCACGTTCATAGAGGACCGCAAGCGCCGAATATTGGGCACTTCCAAGCCCTTGCTTCCCATGAGCGGAACGAGCCAGCCTAAGTAGGCGAGTGGCGAGTAATTGAAGCCGTATGGCGGCGTCTTGGCGTTCAGAAATCATAATCCGATACTGGAAGACTGAGTGATTCTAATCAATCCGAGCGCTACGGGGGGAAACCGCGCCGCAATCACATGAATCTCAGGCAGTCGCCACGCGGTTCCGCTGAAAATCCGCGCACGCAGGAGTTGCGCGGTCCTGTGATCCCGTGGAATGTCCAAAATTCCTGTCGGATTGAGAAAGTGTCCGACAACGCCAGTCGCAGGGTTTTCCGTCAGGGGGCGTCGGCGCGGATCTCGCATCTGGGCGCGACCGCCAGCATGGACCGACGCATTTCATGCCATAGCCGCCGCCCTCAAGCCTCGCGGTATATCTGGCCCGTTCTATCCGCCGCCCCTTTCTGTACTCTCTGGCCTTTGCCAGCAGATACGATGTGCGATAACGTGAGGGGATGGACCGCCCGCCGCCCTCTAATGACGACGATGGATGCCTTGAAGGTAACGACACCATGCGACGCGTGGCGGCTGCAAAATACCTCCTGAAGCTCATGAGGGACCCCGAGGCCCGACAGCGCGAGATAGATCGCCTAGGTTTCGATCCGGTCGAGACGGCTGCAGAGATGATGCGCGAGAAGCTGGGTTTCGACCCGGATGACTACGAAGGACAGGACGAGCCCGCAAACGACGCTTGAGAGTCAGGAGCCATCTCGCCAGAGAGAACCGTTCGCTCAACGCTGACCACATTTCAGGTGTTTCGCGACGCTTGCTCGTCCATGTACCATGCGAATGGCAGGTTCCTCCGAAAACAGACGCTTTCGGGTTCTGCCCGGAACGATGGGTTTTGTCCCAATCTCCGCCTTGGGTGGATACCGCAGATTCCCAAATTCAAACTGAGACATCACCAGATCTCGTAACATCCTGCGCCACTTCCGTTCGGAAACGCGGACCCAGCTCCATCCGTCTGTTCAGCATATCGACGAAGCGCTCCCATCGCTCACGGCCCTGTGCCCGTGCTGCCTTGGACACATTGTCGGGAAGCGCAGGCGTCGCATTGAGCCAGTTGCGCACGAACAGCGCCAGCGTCTCGTTCGACAGTTCGACATTCCATTCGAGCCGCCCGAGATCACGGGTCAGACGGTCGAGCCGCCGCGCCAGCGCCGCTTCCAGCCGCTCGGCCACATCTGGCGACAGGAAGGATTCCAGTGCCGCCTCGATAATGGCGGCCTGCGTGGTCCGGCGCGCGGATGCGTGGTCGGCGAGCCGGCGTGCGATATCCGCCGGCAGGCGGATGCTGCGCTTGACGTGACCGGCGCTCACAGCACGATCCCATCGTCAGGATCGAGCGACGCATTGCGGGCGTTGCGTTTCATGAGGCGTTCGGCCTGCCGCCTGGCGCGTGCGGCCTCGTCGTCCTGCATATCCTCGTCGGGTGCATCGTCAGGCGCCTGATCCTTCGCCGGGGGAATGATTTCCTCATGCTCGCCCAGCTCCGGCTCGCGACGAATGCCGGCGTTGGCCGGATCGCCGCTGGTATCGGCCCGATCTTCTCCCGCCGGACGCTGTTCGCCAACGCCATCAGGGCCGCCATTGTCGGCACGCGCCTTGTCGACGGCCCGATCCGTGACCGGCGTGGGCGGTGGGTCGACCGGCTCGAGGTTCGACCAGTCGTCCTTGGAACGGCGCTTCGGGTCGAGCGGCTGCACCTTTGGCGGCGGCAGCAGCCGCGCGGTGAAGCGCGGGTCGGTGAAGTAGCGGGCCTTGTCCGCCCGAATCGGCGGGATGCCAGCGGCCATGACGATTTCCTCGTCTTCCGATAATTGCATGATCTCGCCCGGCGTAAGCAGCGGCCGCGCGGTCTCGGTGCGCGAGACCATGAGGTGTCCGAGCCAGGGCGACAGCCGGTGCCCGGCATAATTCTTCATCGCGCGCATCTCGGTGGCCGTGCCGAGCGCGTCGGAGATGCGCTTGGCGGTGCGCTCGTCATTGGTCGCGAACGCCACGCGCACATGACAATTGTCGAGGATCGCGTTGTTCTGCCCATAGGCCTTCTCGATCTGGTTGAGGCTCTGGGCGATAAGAAAGCCCTTGATCCCGTAACCCGCCATGAAGGCAAGCGCGCTTTCGAAGAAGTCGAGCCGCCCCAATGCCGGAAACTCGTCGAGCATGAGCAGCAGGCGATGCGGACGGCCCTTGGGGTTCAATTCCTCAGTCAGCCGTCGGCCAACCTGGTTGAGGATCAGACGGATGAGCGGCTTGGTGCGGCTGATGTCGGAGGGCGGCACAACCAGATAGAGCGAGACCGGCAGCGGCCCATCCACCAGATCGGCGATGCGCCAGTCACAGGCGCGCGTCACCTTCGCGACGATCGGATCGCGGTAGAGCCCGAGGAAGGACATAGCAGTGGAAAGCACACCCGATCGCTCATTTTCCGACTTGTTGAGCAGTTCGCGCGCGGCCGACGCCACTACCGGATGAACGCCGGCCTCGCCCAGATGCGGCGTGGTCATCATCGCGCGCAGCGTGGTCTCGATCGGGCGACGCGGGTCAGAGAGGAAGGCGGCGACGCCGGCCAGTGTCTTGTCTTCTTCGGCGTAGAGGACATGGAGGATCGCGCCGACCAGCAGCGCATGGCTGGTCTTTTCCCAGTGGTTGCGCTTCTCCAGGCTACCTTCGGGGTCGACCAGCACGTCAGCGACATTCTGCACGTCGCGCACTTCCCATTCGCCTTTACGTACTTCGAGCAGCGGGTTGTAGGCAGCGCTCGTCGGATTGGTGGGATCGAACAGCAGGACACGGCCATGGCGGGCGCGAAAGCCGGAGGTGAGCTGCCAGTTCTCTCCCTTGATGTCATGGACGATGCAGCTTCCCGGCCAGGTGAGTAGCGAGGGGATGACGAGACCGACGCCCTTGCCCGAGCGGGTCGGCGCGAAGCACAGCACATGCTCAGGCCCGTCGTGGCGCAGATAGCGGTCGGTGAAGAGGCCGAGGATCAGCCCATCGTCGCCGAGCATCTTCACCCGCTTCACTTCACGCTCGCTGGCCCAACGCGCCGAGCCATAGGTTTCCGCCTTTTTGGCCTCGCGCGCCCGCCATACCGACATCGCGATCGCGATCACGATGCCGGCCATTGCGCCCGACACCGCGATGAGCGCGCCGGTCTCGAAGATCCTGGGCGCATATGCATCGAACGCGAACCACCACCAGAAGAAAGCTGGCGGCGGGTAGATTGGCCATGGCCCAAGCCAGAACCATGGCGCACCCAGTTCGGGCTGATAAGCCAGCGCATGCGCGGTCCATTGGGTCGCCGCCCAGATGCCAGCGAGCGTAACGCCGAACACGGCGATGACCTGACCCCAGAGGATACGGGTCGCGTTCATGAGAAGATGCTCCTGAGTGTGAGGATGTGGAAGGTCACAGGCCCAGCCCCCGACCACGGCCGAGCGACCAGTCGACGGTGCCGCCGGGGTTCATGGTGCCGCTGATATGTTTGCCCAGATGCTGGTCGAGCGCCGGTCGCCAGGGGACGAGCTGGAACCCCAACCCGTCATCGATCATCGCGAACCGGCCCGAGGCGAGCGTCACGCGCTCGCGATAGACCCCGCTCACATAGTCGCCGACCGCCGATGGCCGATGAGCAAGGCCGGTGCGCCGGGCGATGGCCTCGATCTCCTGATCAACGTCACTCGCCCTCAGCGTGGCGATCAGGTCGTGCGCGAACAGGAAGCCGACGCCGCGCCGCTGCGCGAGCCCCATGCCTTCGAGATGGCGCGAGCGCGCATCCATCGCATCGCGGATTTCGGCGCCGAACCTGCTGCCCAGCGCCAGCGGCTCGCGGGCGATGAGCTGGCGATCGAGCCAGGTCGCGCCAGGCGCCTTCACCTGCTCGGCCAATGTCAGGTCGCTGCGCGTGGCGAGCGACAGGCGGCTATTGCCCCTGGCGTCCTGCCAGCTTCGCGTCTCGACGATGGCGCCGGGTTTCGCGTCGCCGGTCATCTCCATATCGTCGAAGCGCAGATGATGGGTGCGGCCGTCGGCGCCCTCGATCACGGCATAAGCGGTGCCAGTCAGTTCATCATGCAGTCCGCGTTCGACGAGGCGGCCGATGATGGGATCGGCGGGGGCATCGCCATGCAAGGCGAAACTGCCGGGGTCGATCGCATGGCCGCCATCGCGCATCGCGCGGTGCATGGTCTTGATGATGTCGCCGCGGATGGAGAGATCGCGCAGCGTCTGTTCAGCATCAGGCCGGATCGACCAGACCGCCGGCCCTTGCGCGTAGGCCAGCCCCAACCGCTCCAGTTTTATGGCGCGCCCGACCAGCAGCCGGCGCATCTCGGGATCGTCCGAGCCATCAGGGCGAAGATCGACCATGCCGCTGACGCCATCGGCCATCCGTTGCAGCCGCCGATCAAGGCTGGTCCAGCGATCGGCCTCCACCTCCCGTTCAAGCGCGATGCGGATTTCCTGCTCGGTGCGCAGGCCCAGTTCCGCGGTGACCCGCTCCTCGGCGCGGGTGCGCATGCCTTCGCGGATATAGTCACGATCGATGACGAGATCAGCGCCACGCTCATCGATGCCGCGCACGAGGACATGGATATGGGGATTGTCGGTATTCCAGTGATCGACCGCCACCCAGTCGAGCCGGGTGCCGAGGTCGCGCGCCATGTCATCCATCAGCTCGCGGGTGAAGGCGCGCAGACCGGTCATCCGCCCGGCATCCTCGGGCGAGACGATGAAGCGGAAATGATGCCGATCGTCCTCGCACCTCTCGGCGAAGGCATCGCCATCCACCTGATCCGAGCGCGCGTCGAACAGGCTGGCGTCGCGCCCGTCGCGCGTCACCCCGTCACGTTTGAGATAGGCGATATGGCGGGCGAGCGGCGCGGAGCGGAACTTCGATCCCTTGTGCCGCACGACACGGGCCTTGATGACGACGCGCCTGGCATTGGCGGGCGCCCCCGCCCTCAATCGCGCGATACGGCCACGCCCATGATGCCCGGTGCCCTTGCCGCGCGAATCTCCCCTGCGGCTATAGCCCGCCTTCGCCGCCGCCCGACGGACCTGCGCCGCGAGGCTCTGGACCTTGCGCCCGGAGCCCTTGCCCGCGTCGCGGCTCCTTCCCGGCCGCACCTCGAAATCATCGTCGCCGGTGGCCATCACAGCGCTGAAATCCGCGCTGCCACCCGCCAACATGCTGATGTCGCGCGACAATCGGAAAGCCGCGCCACCGGGCCTATACCGGTGCCACCTAAAAATCCTCCTGACTTACAACCACATAAGGCCCCACAGGTGGCGGCCCTTTTATCTCGCCATCCACTTTCCCCTTCGATTTCAATGTGTTGACTTCTTCTCCGGCGCAGTAAATCCCGCGCCTGAAAACGCCAGCAGACGCCATGACCGCTCATGGCTCGCTCCGACCGGAAAGCGGGATGAAGAGGCCGTGCGGAGCAGGCGATGAGGGACGCGGCGCGGTAGCCGAAGGCGGCGAAGCTGGCGCGGTGACTGTGCCGCCAGGCTGCGCGACGGGCGCGGGATCGACGACAGTTTCGCTGCCGTCCGATGCGCCAGCGCCGCGCACCACGAACAGTGCAGCATCACGCCAGGATGGCGCAGCGGGCGGGCGCGGGACCGCAGGCAGAGCGACGGGCGAAGCGATGCCGGATGTGCCGAGGATCGGCGCGATCTTTGCGACATAGGCGATCGTCTCGGCGGGCAAGGGACGGCCACGCCGGCGCCAGTCGTCCACCCGCCCAGGTCCAGCATTATAGGCAGCAAAGGCGGTGGGCAGATCGCCATAGCGATCGACCATCTCGCGCAGATAAGCCGCGCCACCATGGATATTGGCGCGCACATCCCATGGAGTGTCGCCAAGCCCATAGCGCGCGGTCAGCATGGCCCATGTGGCAGGCATGATCTGCATGAGGCCAATGGCGCCGGCACGCGAGATTGCCGCTGGATCGCCATTACTCTCGACGCGCATCACCGCCCAGATCCACGTCTCGGGGATACCGAATCGTTGCGCCGCTTCGGTCACATGCGCCGCATAGGGATGTGCGGGCGCTGGCGCGTTCGCCGCAGCGGCGGGCATGACCGCGAGCACAGCAATGGCCGGGAAGAGGAAGGGTAACGAGCCGGTCAGGGCCGATGCGCCTGCGAGGCGAACGGCACCGGACCGGCAGCGCGATGCGAAGCGGGCGCGCACGAGTCACTCCGCCCTGGAGCGCCGCAGGCGCGGCGACCAGAGCAGGACATGCGCCTCCTCGTCGCGGTTGGAGTGCAGCAGATTGGCGCGGATCGGACGGGCGAAGCCGGGACAATCGAGCTGGAGCGTGATGAAGGCGCCGGTCTTGCCTTCATGGTTCCAGCCCGATCCAACCTCTTGGCCGATGCCGCCCGCGGCATCCGCGTCGGAGAGATGGACGCGCCAGTCCGGCGCGCGTTCATGCCCCGCAAAACCTGTGGGCACGAGCCGCAGCGCGACATCGAGCGTCAGTGTGTGAAGGCGGCCGGCGAAGCCGTCGCCTTCCGGACGGAAGTACCCTATTTGCATGGAACATCTCCTTGGTGGGTGATGGTTTGGGCCTCACGTGCAGGCGCCGAACGCCAGCGCAACGGCGCGTCGGGCGCGCTGCGGGTGAGGATCGGCGTCGCGCGGCCAATCAGGCCCGACGCCGGGACCGGCCCGAAATAGCGGCCGTCGAAACTGTCGAGCGCGGGGTTCAGCAGGAAGAGTTGATCTGCCCGAAGCACCCGGCAGCCGCGCCAGACCGGCAAGGGTCGGCCATGGCTATCGGTCAGCCGAGCGACGGCGACCGTGCGCCCGTCGATCGTCACCGCCGAATCGCGGCGGCAGATCGTAGCGCCCGGACGGGCCGCCACATGCTTGAGCAGCGGCACGCCGATGGGCAGATAGTGGCGCTCGCTCATGAACCGCGCCAGCGCGGGCGATGGCCGGTAGGCGACCATATCGCCGACCGCAGGCGTGTCGCCCGGATGCAGCCGATAGAGACCTATCGGCGCGCTCGCACTGGCGTTCCAGAGCAGGCGTGGCTGCGGGGAGAGCCACGCCACCGCCGCGAACAGGGCGATGAACAGCTCCGCGATGACGATCGTCACCAGCACATAGCCGAGGCGGGTCATTGGCCGAGCGCCTTGCGCCGCAGCCAGGCCCGATGCCGCTCGGGCGTATAGGCCCGCACCGGTTCGCCGGCGCTCAGACGGTTATGCGTGTGGCGCCAATGGTCGGGCGCGACCTCACACGGGTCGAGGCCCGCCACTTCGATCGCGTCGATCAGTTGGAGCACCCGCTGGACCTTCGGCCAGCCCTGGATCGAGAGCAGCAATTCGCCACCGGGCCGCACGAAGGGAGCGGTCGTATAGGGTTCGCCGGTACGAACTGCGCGCAATATGTCGATGCGCGAATGGATCGTGCCATAGTCATTGGCCGACCAGCGCACGAACGCGATCATGGCATCGGGCCGGAAGCTGACGATGCGCGTCTTGCGGCTGACGATCCGCTCGGCCGCGATCCGGCCGAAGCGGATCCAATGCTCGAGCCGCTTCTCGATCCAGATCAGTTCGATCTCGGTGCGGCAGCTACGGAGCGGCGGGACCGCGCCCGTGGGCGCGCGCTCGCCGGGCGGCGAATGGGTCATTTCTGGTCTCCAGGAAGAGGAAAGGATGCGGCCGGCACGCCGCCGAGCGGCAGCGTGGCGGCGATGCGGTCGTTGGCGCGGGCAGCCATGTCCGCGTCGATCACGCAGCCGAGATAGCGCCGGCCGGTCGCGCGGCAGGCTTCGCCGGCGGCGCCGGAACCGGCGAACCAGTCGCCGACCAGCCCGCCGGGCGGACAGCTTGTGCGGATCAGGATTTCGAGAAGACCGACCGGCTTCTCGGTCGGATGGATGGCGCGGCCGTGGCAGTTGCGCGCATAGATGACGGAGCGCATCAGGCGCGGCCCACCATCCTCGCTCACATAGTGACCCGCCTCGATGTGACCGGTATGCGGCGGACGGCGCTTGCGCCGGACCGTGCGCGCGGTCGCGTCCAGCGTCTTCTGGACATCATTGTAGATGCCGCCCCACGCGGCATCGTCGCGAATGAACTGCGCGGCCAGTTCATGAACGCGCTTGAAGCGATCGGCATGAAAGGCGCTGCCGTTCTGCTTCTCCCAGACCACTTCCTGCACAATGCGAAGTCCGGCGGCGGCAAATTCCTGCGCCACGCCGATGAAGCTGCGCAACGATCCGAACAGCCAGAGCGAACCCGACGGCGCGAGCGCATCGCGGGCAAGCGCGAGCCAGCCCTCGACGCGGCGGTCCCAGACGAGCGACGTGTCGCCATAGGGCGGGTCGGCCAGGATCATGTCGAAAGGCGCATGCGCGGGCATGAGCAGGCGGCAATCGCCGGTCAGGACCGTCATGACGCGGCCTTCCGCGCGGAGGGCCGTCGTGCCGATCGGCGCGACGGGAGCGCAGCGACGCAGCTGCCGAAATCCACAGCCCCGCGCCGGGTTAGGAAGAATATGAAATATTCTTCTCTATTAGGACGGTTAGAAGGACCCCGGTTTGGCGCGGATTTCTGCGGGTTTCGGGCGCTTCGCGGTTCCCGAAAGGACGACTCTCCGGTTCCCGAAAGGACGACTCCGGCGGTTCCTGATAGGACGACTCCCATGGCCGTTATCCACAGACCGGGAGCTTGAGACGGCGCATGGCGGCGTCGATCGGATCGGCAGGCACGGGCGCGAAGCCGAGCCGCTCCTTGCCGAAGCCATGCTCGATCCGCAGCGTATAGCCGGGCAAGGGCTGGCGCTTCACGATGCCGCGCAGTTCAAACGCGAAGCGTTTCAGCGGCGAGAGCGCGCCGGACTTCAGGTGCAGATGCTCGAAGTCGAAGCTCCAGCCTCCGGCCTGGCGGCCGCCATGCTTGCGCACGATGCGGTAGAGCCAGCGCTCCAGTCCGCCGGTCAGATCGAAATAGGCGCGGTCGATCGTCAGGATGAGCGCGCGATCGAGCACGCCGGCATAGAACCAGTCGGGCAGGATCAGCTCGATCCCGAGCGGGCGGCCCTGCGCATCGAGCCGCTCCTGCCATTCGTTGATCCAGGAGAAGCGATGACGGCGGCGCTGGTGCTGCTGACGGATCGAGGTCGCGACGGTCGTCGACTGGAGCCGGTCGAGCGCGGCCTTGAGGCGATCATAATTGTCGCGGCCGGTTCCGCGCCGGATATAAGTCAGAATTTCGTGCGGGGTCGTCGCCATCAGCCGGGAGGTCGGCCGCCCGGCATCGCGCGCTTCGACGAGCTGGCTCGCCGCCCAGATCAATATGTCGGCGTCCCAGATGGTCGCCATGCCATGCTCGGGCACGGCCTCGACCGAGATCCAGGTCTCGCCCATGCGGAAGTCGATCGGCGCGGAGCGGCGCGACTTGGCGAGGCTGAAGAAAGGCCAGGCCATGAGATCCTGCGCGTCGCGCGGCGCGGGATCGACCGCGACCGAACGGAAGAGGTCGAGCTGCTGCCGCTCGGGGCAGGCGATTGCCGATGGTGACAGGCGACGGCGCATCGTCTCAGCGTGCCGGCTGGCTATCGAAGCGCTTGGCGGGAAGGCAGACGCCGGTGCCGGGATCGGAGGTCGAACGGCGGCGGCCAAGTTCGGCCCAGGCGTCGAGCGCCTCGATCGAATAAACGACGCGCCCACCCAGCTTGTGGAAATTGGGGCCGGTGCCGTAGCAGCGATGCTTCTCGAGCGTGCGCGGCGAAAGGCCGAGCCGCGCGGCGGCGTCGGGGGTCTTGAGAAATTGCGGCGAATGCGGTGCGGGTTGATCCATGTTCTTCCTCCATCGAAGCCCGGACCGCGCACGGCGGCGATCGACCGGACTGGAGGAAAGTGGCGGAGCAGGACCGGCGGGAGGGAGCGGCTGTTTTACGCGCCGTCTTTTTGTCTCACCGCAGGCGGCGGGTTCAGCCCCGCAGCAGGGCGCGGTAGCCGCCGTTCATGAGCCCCATCGCTTCGTCGATGAGACGCTGGGTCCGCCGGCGCTCGGATGAGGATTTCCACTCATTGCCACGGCCGATCCTCATGTGGGGATAGACATGGCGGCATGCGATCTCGTGGGTCGTGATCGTGGAACGCTCACGGTCGAGGACGGCATCGAGTATGTCGAGCAGCATGGACAGACGCCGGCGCTGAAAAGGTGTGGGCGCAAAGCCCGGCGGCAGGCGCATGGGCGCGGCGCCCGCCAGTCTGCGGTGGAAGCGCTGGACGGCGCTATGGCGCAGGTCGATCGCGTCGTCCCGGACGAGCACGTAGGCGAGTGCGCTGCCCTTGAGCGGGTCGCGGACCCAGAGGCGATGCGGGCCGTCGATATCGCCGAGAATGAGATGACGGCCGGTCGAAAGCGTGCGGTCGGCCAGGATGATCGGCCAGGTGTCGATATCGAACGGCGCTGCGTCGGCTATCCCCGGCGGCGCCGTATCGAGGATGACGGTCGTGGGTGACAGCGCCGCCAGCCAGAGCGCGGGCTCGGCCGCGGCGAAGGCGGACGGCGCGCATGGGAAAGCTCAACCCCCATCGCCGGGCCATCACCTCCTGCTCCTGCACCGAACCCTCCCGCATACACCCGACCTTTTCCCAGTCCGCGCGATAGAGAGGATTGCGCCGCAGAAACTCCTGTGCAAATCCCGCCCGGTCGAGAAGGCGCCGGTCGCCGTCGCTTCCCTGTCCGCCGGGCATGGCTGCTCCCCTTCAGATTTGGGAGCGCAGGCTGCGGGCTATCGGATTTGCGGGCTATTCCAACATGGTGGGAGGCGGCTCCCCAGAAATGGGGATATCCGCCGGCTCGTGGAGGAGCCGGCGGATCGGTCGCGATCAGTCGCGGGTCTGCCGCGACGGGCGGTTCCAGACCAGGTCATATTCACCATCCTCGCCCGCGAAGAGTTGCGCGAAGACGGGAGCGGTGAAGCTGGGATCGTCGAGCTTGACCGAGAGATAGGGACGATCGTCGCTGGTCCGCTTGCTCCAGGCGGCCCCGACCTCGGCTTCGCCGATATGGACCCGATGGCTGGGCGCATTGCCGCTGGCGTTCTCGTCCGCGACGATGCGAACCGATTTGGCCTGAAGGGCGAGGGTCACGATCTGGCCCCGCAGTTCGCCTGAAACCTTCTTGAAGCTGCCGATCTTTGCCATTGTGCTGTTCCTTTCACTTCGAGCCGCGCCGATCGCGGCCTCGATGCGCCAGACCAGCCGGCAGGCGACCGGCGCCGCAGCCTCAAGGCCCGCAGCGTGAGCGGAGGACGGCGCGGGACGGAGTTTCTTGGTGCGCGAGGAACGGCGGAACGCCGTGGGGAAGAAAGTCCGGCACCGCGCCGTTGCGGCAAGCCGGGCGAGCGTCAGCATCCTGACGGCCATGTGCGCATTGAGACGAGGCCGTGATGGTGGCGGCGGTGACAGGGACGGCTTTGGCTGCTCCGGCCTTCCAGGGTTCAGGCAATTGCAGGGCCGGTTTCTCGCGATGTTCAGGTCCGTAACGCACCGTCCCGGCAATGGACCGGGAAACCAGCCCGGCTGCCGGCTTTCGGTGTCGTCGGCCGGCTGGGCAATCGATCGCGTTCGGGCGCTTCCATCGGCAAGCCGCCGACTTCGCGATGCTCCATCCATAGCCCCTACGTGAAGGCCGTTCCCAATTATGCGATCTGAAACCGGTATGCGCGGCCCGATTATCGTGCGGTCCGCACCGGCGTCGTCGTCTGTGAAACTGCCCCCGGAGCCTCGGCACCCGTGAGCCGCGACCATGCGGCGAGTGCAATGACGATGGCGCCGGTCCAGCTCAGCACCGAGAGCAGCGTGCCCGGATCGAACGCAAGCCGCATGATCCCCTGAATGGCGTGATAGCCCGCAATGCCGGTCGGGATCGCGAACATCAGCGCAAGGGCCGGTCGAAGGATGGGCGCGCGAATGAACGCGAACAGGAATTGGCCGATCAACAGGATCGCAATCCCCGCAGCAAGACCACCGAAAATCGCGGCGAAATAGCCGTGGTCATGATCGCGCATCCAGAAGGCGATGCTGATGCCGGCACCGACCGGCAGCGCATGGACGGCGAGATTGAACAGCAGCCAGATCATGTAGAGGCCGGCGAACAGGCCGAGTATGAGAAAGATGGTCATGAGATGCGTCCTTTCGAATGACGAATGATCGTCGGACGCGCTCTCCGCCACCTCCACAGCGCTATGATGCGGCGCCAGAATAACGCGGAGGATATGCGAACGAAACGGGAAATCGTCTCGCTCATGACGTGAAGGCGTGTCCGCCCATCAGGATGGAAACGGGTCATATTCGCGCACCAGGTTCGCCGGGTTGCCGTCGAACTCGTCCCAGGGCATCACAGCGTAATCGCCAGTGTCGGTCCGCACGAGGACGATGACCGTCATCAGCGTCTTCGCGAGGTTCCAGGCGAGTGACTGGGCGGTCTTGAGCGGCATGGCGTGAACTCCTGTCTTGAAGGAGCGGAGACCATCCCCGCTCGACAGGTGCCCCGGCGGCCGGGGGCTGGCCGCAATCACCGCGCCGGGGGTTCACCCCAAGCGGCTGCACGCGAAGCGTAGCGGACCCTTTACGGGTTGATTGAAGGAGGCCGGACTTCGGCCAAGGGATCAGCGCCTATCGAGAGCGGGGATGGTCTTCGTACCGGGCAGGTCATCCTGTTGCCGCTGCCGCACGGTCGCTCGACTGGAACCTCTCCCTCACCGACGCGCCGTCCCCAAACCGGTGACCGACTGCGCCTGATCGGCATGCAAGAGAGAAGATGACCGCGACGTGGCCGCTGCCTAGATATGGCCGGGCCGTCAGGGACAATCATGATTCGAGCCTGGCGGGACAGTTTAGGAAGTGGAGATATTCGTGAACAATAATGATCTGGCCGAAGCGCTGGCCACCGGGAGCGGGATCACCAAGGCTGACGCCCGCAAATATGTCGACGGCGTCTTCGCCGCGATTGCCGAGGCGGCCGCAAAGGGAGAAGAGATTTCGTTGAACGGCTTCGGCAAATTCAAGGTGAAAGACAGCCCCGCGCGCGAAGGGCGCAATCCGGCCAATGGCGAAACCATCCAGATCGCCGCGTCAAAGAAGCTGACCTTCGCGCCTGCCAAGGCGGTGAAGGACAAGCTGAACGGCTGAGGATGGCAAAGCCGGGACAGGCGCGGACCTGTCCCGGCAAGCGTGATATCAGCGGATTGCCCAGTCTGCGCGTTCGGCAAGCGATGGCCGCGACGGCTGCGCCGCTTCATGCGCCATATCGGCGATGTCGCGCTCGGCGAGATTTTCGAGCGCGTAACCTTGCCGCTCGGCAGGCGCGATGAGCGCGCCGAGGCTGGAATATTCGTCAAAGCGTATGCCCAGCCAGAGGCCGGGTTCGTCGCGTTCCTCGTCTTCGAACGCCTGTAGGAAGTAGGTCCGCATCGGAGGGTCGTATCCGATCACGGCATTGTCGTCGGTTCTCGTCGCGGACCGGACGGTGACGGGATGACGGCTCATGGGCGCATCCTTTCCTGTCTGGAGACCAAACGAAGCGGCCCCGCCCGGAGGCGGGGCCGGTGCCGGATCAGGCCGGCGGGTTCCAGATGATGACCTTCTTCATCGGGTCATCGCCCGGCGCGTTGGCGACATTGCCGTAGATGGTCCCGAACTCCGGGGCGGACAGCGACACCGAGACATATTCGGCGCCCGTGGCCTGCGAGTAGCGGTTCCAGCCGGCGCCCAGCTCGAAGCCGTTCTTGCGGCTGATGATCCGGAAGTCGGGCTCGCTCTCCTTCGCCTTGCGGGCGTTGGGGATGATCGCGATCGGCGCGGTGACGTTGAGCGTTGCCAGCGTGCCTTCGAGGCTGCCGTCGTTCTTCACGGTAAGGTTAGCGATAGTGGCCATGATCAAAACTCCTTCGGTTGCTCGGGGACCGTCCCCGATGGCGCCCAAAGGAGAGACCGGTTTGCCGACGTCACTGGAGTGCAAGCGGAAGGGAACCCCCTTGCGGGGTTGACGGCACAAGGCATGCCGAGGATCGTATTCAGGCGACAAATGAGGGGCCGGTCTCCATCAGCCGGAGAGGACCGCTCATCCTGGCCACCGTCATCCGATGAAGAATGATGTCTGTCGGCGTTCTGCGCACCTCTCCCGACCGTTCTCGCCCGCTTGAAGTAAATCCCCGAGCCAGCATCCAAACGATTGGACGCCGGCGTCAGTACCAGACGATGCATTTTCGCCGGTCCGGGCTCGACAGACCGGCGGCGCCACCAATCCGGAACGATCAGTTCTTCGGTTCGCCCGTCGGGCTACGATGATGTCCAACGAGGAAGATTGGCGCCTGTCTTCCGACATTGGCGGTTGACCCGCCACGGCATGACCGCGATGACGGAGCGATCCCGCCAACATCAGGACAGCGCCTTGGAAACCATCACGATCATCCTGCTCCTGCTTCTTGCCGTGATCGTGAGCGGCATCGTTTCCAGGGTCGTCCCCCTGCCATTGCCGCGCCCCTTGTTCCAGATCGCGCTGGGCGCGGGGATCGGCCTCGTCGCCGACTGGCGCGTCGAGCTCGATCCCGAGATCTTCTTCCTGCTCTTCCTGCCGCCGCTCCTGTTCCTCGACGGCTGGCGTATCCCGCGCGAGGAACTGTTCAAGGACGGCAAGACCGTCATCGAACTGGCGCTGGGCCTCGTGGTCGTCACCGTGGTCGGCATGGGCTTCTTCATCAACTGGATGATCCCCTCCATGCCGCTTGCCGTCGCCTTCGCGCTGGCGGCGGTCATCTCGCCCACCGATCCGATCGCGGTGTCCGCCATCGCGCAGCGCGTGCCGATCCCCAAGCGGATGATGCACATCCTCGAAGGGGAATCGCTGCTCAACGATGCGTCGGGCCTCGTCTGCCTGCGCTTCGCCATCGCCGCCGCGCTGACCGGCGCCTTCTCGATCCAGAACGCCGCGCTCAACTTCCTGTGGGTGGCGCTGGGCGGCATCGCCGTGGGCGTCGGCGTCACCTGGGCGGTGGCGAAGGCGAAAGCGGTCGTGTCGCGCCATTATGGCGAGGATGGCGGGGCGCAGGTGCTTATCAGCCTGCTGATCCCCTTCGGCTCCTATCTGGTGGCCGAGCATCTCCATTGCTCGGGCATTCTCGCGGCGGTCGCGGCCGGCCTCACCATGGGCTTCGTGGAGACGACGGGCGAGATCGCGGCCGCCACGCGCATCCGCCGAACGGGCATCTGGGACACGATCCAGTTCGCCGCCAACGGCATCATCTTCGTGCTGCTGGGCGAGCAATTGCCTGCCATCCTGTCCAGCGCCGCCGACACGGTGCGGCTGACCGGCCATCGCGATCCCTGGTGGCTGGCGATCTATGTGCTGGCGATCAACGCGGGCCTCGCCGCGCTGCGCTTCGGATGGGTGTGGCTCTCGTTCCGCCTGACGCTGTTTCGCGCCGGGGACTGGCGGCAGACGCCGAACTGGCGCGTGGTCGCCGCCATGTCCTTCGCGGGCGTGCGCGGCGCGATCACGCTGGCGGGCGTGCTGACATTGCCGCTCGCCATGAGCGATGGATCGCCCTTCCCGGCGCGCAACCTCGCCATCTTCCTCGCCATGGGCGTCATCATCGTCTCGCTGGTCGCCGCGAGCCTCGGCCTTCCCCTCCTCCTGCGGAAGCTGACCCTCCCGAGCGAGCCGTCCCATGTCGCCGAAGAGGACGCCGCCCGCATCGTCGCGGCGCAGGCGGCCATCGCCGAGATCGAGCGCGCCGAACATGCCATGGCGCAAGGACAGGACGATGCGGACATCTATGTCTCAGCGGCGGCCAGGCTCATGGATGCCTATCGCGCCCGCATCGAGAGCCGCGAGGGCGATGCCGACGCCAAACGCTCGCGCCGCAAGCTTGAGCGCATCGAGCGCGACCTGCGCCTGGCCGCGCTGAAGGCCGAACGCACCGCCATCTTCCGCATGGTGCGGCGGCGCGAACTGGGCAGCGAGACTGCGCGCAAGCTGGTGCGCGAGCTCGACCTGCTCGAGGCACGCTATGCCGGTTGAGCGAGGAGGCAGTGATCGCCTGTGATGTCATGATGATTGATGCATGGCATATCTATGGAGTTGAGCCAAAAAACATAATATGGTTCTCAACGCTATAATGGTGACGCAATGGAGTCGATCTTGACGATACAGGTCAACATCACGCCCAATGGCCGGATGAGTCTGCCCGCCGATCTGCGTAAGCGGCTTGGATTGAGCGATGGCGGCGCCGTGTTTCTGGAAGAGACAGCAGATGGCGTCGTACTGCGCACAGCGGCGCAGGCGGTTGCGCACGCGCGTGCCATTGCAAAGCGCTACACGGAAAGCCGGAAGGGGGAAGCATCCACCGATGCCTTCATCGCCCAGCGCCGAACGGAAAGCGGTGAATGAGCGATCTTGTTCTCGATGCGTCCGCCCTGATTGCCATGCTCAATGAAGAACCCGGCGGCGCCAGGGTTGCCGACGTCATCGCTTCCTCCCGGATCAGCACGGTCAATTACGCCGAAGTCGTCAGCCATTATGTCCGGCTCGACATGCCCGAGCGCGAGATAGACGCCATGCTCGATCCTCTACCAATGACCATCGTCCCGGCCGACAAGGCGCTGGCTCAGCTTGCGGGCCGACTCCGGGCGGTGACGGCTGACGCAGGATTATCGCTAGGCGACCGTTTTTGCCTCGCGCTCGCCATCCGCGATGGTTTGCCGGCCTGGACCGCCGACAAGGTCTGGCGGACAATTGCCGACGTTGCGAAAGCAGAGGTCGTGGTGATCCGCTGAGACGTCAAGCGCGGCGTCAGCCGCTGCGCTTGCGGAAGTCCCAGATGCGGATGCCCATCTTCCGAGCCTTGTCGGCCAGATTGTCCTGGATCCCGGTGCCAGGGAACACGATCACGCCCTTGGGGCAGGCTTCGAGCATGGCGTCATTGCGCTTGAACGGCGCGGCCTTCTTGTGCCGGTTCCAGTCGGGCCGGTAAGGATCCTGCGGCACCTTGCGATCGCGTGCCCAGCAGGCGGCGATGCGCTCGGCACCGGTCGGCGTGCCACCATGCATCAGGATCATGTCCGGAAGCTGCTGTAGGACCTTGTCCAGCACGGCATAGATGCGCTGATGGTCATTGCAGTCGGCGCCGCCGGTGAAGGCGATGCGAACGCCATCGGGATCGAGCAGCCGCTGCTTCTGATACTCGCGCCGGTCGACATGCTTGCGGCTGTCGAGCACGGCCGAGGTCAGCGCCTTATGATTGACCATCGCCCCGGAACGGGGAAGCCAGGGCTTGCGGATGTGGATGCGGAACTGGTCGGCGGCCGCGTCGCGGAAGAACTCCATAGTGTCGCGGCGCTCGAGCATCGTGATGCCTTCGGCGATCGTGCGTTCCAGCTCGACCGACTTGACTTCGCTGCCGTCCTGCTCGCGCTGCATGCGTTTCTGCGCCTGCTCATTGTCGTCGAGTTCGCGTTCGATGCGCTCACCGGCGCGGTGGAAGACATTGACGATGCCCCAGGCGAGATCCTCAAGGTCGGGCTCGATCCGCGTGTCGATCAGGCAGGAGACCAGGGCGTCGAACATATCGGCGACCGCGCCGCCGGCGATGCGTGTCTCCGGCAAGGGCCGATGATCGGGTTCATCCTCGAATGGTCGATGGCCGTAGAGCTGCATTTCCTGAAGCAGATAGGCGGTGGAGCCGGGCTGGGCCTTGGTCTCGTCATGATCGCTCGCCATCTTCTCATCTCCGTCGTCTGACAGCCGCGCCTCTCGCGGCCTTCGTGGCGACGAGAAGCGGCGGACGGTGCGGGACAGAACCGCGCCCGCAAGGGCGGCGGCCGAAGCAAAGCGGAGGATGGCAGGCCGCGGCTATTTTGCTTCGCGATGCAAAGGGGCTCAGCCCCGGCGGAAAATAGCCGCTGGAACGCCATTGCCGTCCCGAACCGTTTGCCGCAGTCGCCCTCTAACGAAGGCCGAGTGTGCGGCGTCCCTGACAGGACCGGAATGGATGGTGAGCGCGCGTGACCGGGGTCTGGTGCCGTCCCCGTCGATCACCCCTGTTTCAGGAATTGCCCGGCATCCGCAGCCACGAGTTGGGCCCGCAGGCCCGCTGCCAGTCGCTCCCGCCCGAAGGCCCGCAGATCGTCGTTGAAGTCCCCCAGCCTCGGTTCGAACGGTATGAGTTCGATCCCCGCGAGGATCGCACGGGCGGTCAACGTCTTCAGCGCGCCCGCGCCCGCCGGATCATCGTCGCGCGCGACATAGAGGCGCCTGAGGCCCGCCGGGAACAGGATGGCGGCGAGATGGGCAGCCGAGAGCCCCGCAATCGCCGGCATCGCGGGCATGACCTGCCGCAGCGACAACATGGTCTCGATGCCTTCGCCCGCCATCATGACGGGACCACTTCGCCCGAACCGAACCCCGTTCCCGAGCAGATGTCCCATGGCGCGGCGGGGATACGCGACGGGCGCCTTATCTTTGCCATCGAGCGCCAGCCAGGTGCGATGCACGCCGGTGACGCTGCCACCCGGATCGGTGACCGCCGCGATCATCGCCGGCCATGTGGGGCGGACATCGGGATCGTCCTCGTCCGACGCCCGATACCAGCAATGGGGATGAAACCGCAGCGCCTCGCAGCCGGCAAGGTCGGTGATCTGCCGGGACGCGAGATAGGTCCGCACCAGACTGTTCGCGATCGGCTTCGCGGCCGCGTTCAATCGCCGCGCCGCCTCCGGCGTTCCGGTCGGCACTTTCGTTCGCTGCTGGGGACGCTCCTCCCCCGGTGGCGGCATCGGCAAGCTGAGAAAGCGCCGCGCCTCATTGAGCGTCTCGCGCAGGGTCCGGCAATTGCGGGCAACGGCGATGATGTCGAGCAGATCGCCATGATCGCCCGATTGCGCGTCGGTCCATTTGCCCGCCGCTCCGCGCCCGTCGGGGGATGCGGCGAGGCGGACATAGAGGCTGCGGCCGGGTGTGTTGTAGACATCGCCCACTAGCCAGTAGCGACCCTCCTTGCGGCCCTGGGACAGGAAATGCCGGCAGACCGCTTCGGCGTTATCGGCGAGGCGGTCTGCAATCTGGCTGGCGGGGCTGTTTGCTGGCGTGGCGGGCATCATGGGGCTCCTCAGGCGGCCCGACGCGCCGACACCCGTTCGATCGGAAACCGGTCGAACAGACGGTCCAGCACATCGGCGCCGACAGCCCCTGTCGGCACATAGAGCCTTAGCTTCCACGAGACGATCTCGGAGATCAACCCCATCGCCTTCAGGCGCTCGACACCCAGATCGTTGAAGCCGGTGAGTTCGATCCGCCAGTCGTGCATTGCGCGCACCCGCTGGAGCTTCTGGTTCTGCGCCAGCATGAGCGACGCTTCGCCGGACATCAGCATCGCCAGCGCTTCCTCGCCCGAGAAGCGCACCGGACCGTCATTGTCGTTAGTGACGGTGGCGGCCCAGGCGGGCGACACGCGGCGGCCGATGACGCGCTCGCCATCGTCACTCTGGAGGCGATAGACGCGGGTCGATTCGTTGGGCAGCAGCTTCCAGATCGGGAGCAACAGCCCCGAGACCATATGCAGGGTCGAGGTCTCGTGGCTCGGCAGCCTAGCAAGCTCGGCTAGCCAGGCCGCACTGAACGTCGCCCGGTCAACCTCCTCCCACTGACTTGCAGCCAACATCTCGGCCGCCATGACGGATTCTGTCAGCGGCCAGATGAGCCGAACGCGCGGATGGATCGAACCATCATCATCGGTGACGCTGCGCGCCCGGCGCTGGACGGCAGCCCGGCTGGTCTTCGCATTCACCAGCAGCTTGGCTCCGCGATCGTCGGCTTGCGCCAGCGCATCGGCGAGCGAGAGTGGCTTGAGCCGGTTCCTGCGCTCGATGGTCAGCAAGGCGGTCTGCGCACCGGTGCCCGGATGCGTGTAGATCGGCGCGCGCCCGATGACGCGGAAGCTTTCGGCCTGCAGCGTTTCCAGCCCCACCTCATAGCTGCCCGACGCCTGCGCCTGTTCGATCCGCGAGGTGAGCAGCCCCTCGAACGCCTCGAACAGCAGATTCTGCATGTCAACCGCGAGCGCGAGCATACGGTTGAGGAAGATGTTGATGCCGGGCAGTTCGTCGCGCAAGCCGCCGTCGCTGTCGAGCAGCGACAGACCCGTCGCCGCTTCGAAGCGGTCGAGCGAGCAGCCCTCGACCTTGCCGCGCGAGAGCAGCACATAGAGCTGGCGCAGCGCATCACGGGCATACCAACTCTCCAGATTGTCTTCGGCCCGAAACATATTCTGCCCGCCGGTCTGACGCTGGCCGCGCGTGATCGCGCCCAGCGAATCCAGACGCCGGGCGATGGTCGAGATGAAGCGCTTCTGCGCCTTCACATCGGTCGAGACCGGCCGGAACAGTGGGGGCTGCTTCTGGTTGGTGCGATTAGTGCGCCCGAACCCCTGGATCGCGGCATCGGCTTTCCATCCCGCTTCGAGCAGATAATGGATGCGCCGCCGCTGGTTCATCGCGCCAAGGTCGGCATGATAGGAACGCCCGGTGCCGCCCGCTTCCGAGAAGACGAGGATCTGTTTTCGGTCCTGCTGGAAGGCATCGGTCTCATGCATCGCGGCTGAGGCCGGACGGTTCTCGACCGCGAAGCGCACAGATCCGTCGTCATTCTGCTTCGGCACCACGCGGCGCGAGCGGCCCGTCACTTCGGCGACCATATCGGTCCCGAAATGCTGGACGATCTGGTCGAGCGCGCCCGGCACCGGCGGCAAGGCTGCGAGCCGCTCGATCATCGCATCGCGGCGGCGGACCGCCTCGCGATTGACCACGGGCACGCCATTCTCGTCATGGACCGGCCGCGACGAGAGATTGCCGTCGCCATCGGTGAACGGCTCGTAGAGCTGCACCGGGAAGCTGTGCTGGAGGTAGGAGAGAACGCCGTCCCTCGGCGTGATATCCACCGAGACGTCGTTCCATTCATCCGCCGGGATTTCGGCGAGCCGGCGCTCATGCATGGCCTCGCCGGTCGAGACGATCTGCACCACCGCGGCATGGCCCGCCTCCAGATCGCGCGCGATGCTGGCGATCACCGCAGGGGTCTGCATGCTGGTGATGAGATGGTTGAAGAAGCGCTGGAGCATTCCCTGATAGGCGGACTTGGCCTGCGCCTTGGCCTGACGGTTCAGCGTGCCATGGGAGGCGCTGGTGATGCCGGCGGCTTCCAGCGCGGCGTCGAGATTATTGTGGATCACCTCGAAAGCCGAGGCATAGCCGTCATAGATGCGCACCTGCTCGCCGGTCAGCCTGTGCTCCAGCATCTCATATTCGACGCCATCGAACGACAGCGAGCGCGCCGCATAGAGGCCGAGCGCCTTGAGATCGCGGGCGAGCACTTCCATCGCCGCGACCCCGCCATTCTCGATCGCGGAGACGAACTCGCCCCGGGTCGCGAAGGGGAAGTCATCCCCGCCCCACAGACCCAGGCGCTGCGCATAAGCCAGGTTCTGCACGGTGGTCGCGCCGGTCGCCGAGACATAGACGATGCGGGCGTTGGGCAGCGCATGCTGGAGGCGGAGGCCAGCACGGCCCTGCTGCGAAGGTGCGACATCGCCGCGCTCCCCCTTGCCGCCGGCCGCGTTCGCCATGGCATGGGCTTCATCGAACACGATCACCCCGTCGAAATCGGCGCCCAGCCATTCGACGATCTGGTCGACGCGCGACTTCTTGCCGTCGCGTTCCTGTGAGCGGAGCGTCGCATAGGTGGTGAACAGCACGCCCTCCTCAAGGCGAATGTCGCTGCCCTGACGGAAGCGGGAGAGCGGCGTCACCAGCAGCCGTTCCTGTCCGAGCGCCGACCAGTCGCGCTGGGCATCTTCGAGCAGCCGATCGGAGACCGACAGCCACAGCGCGCGGCGGCGGCCCTTGAGCCAGTTATCGAGGATGATCGCCGCGACCTGTCGCCCCTTGCCAGCACCCGTGCCATCACCGAGGAACCAACCCCGGCGGAACCGAACTGCATCGTCCGCATCCTCCGCCGCAGCCGTGATCGTGTCGAACGTCTCATCGACCTTCCATGCGCCGGACAGATACCCCGCATGGGCTTCGCCGGCATAGATGACGGATTCCAGCTGGGCGTCGGACAGGACGCCGAGCGTCACCAACTGTGGCGGCAGATGCGGTCGATAGGAGGGTTTGGGCGGCGCAACCGAGGACATCGCCGCCGACTGGACCAGCGGCGTGGGATGCGGCTGCCCGCCATCGATCCGCAGCGATTGGAGCGCATAGGACTCGTAGATGCTCTCGTCCAGACGCTCGGCGGGCGGCGTCCAGTCCACCGTCTCATAAGCGAGTTCGACCGCCGGGGTGTCTGGAACCGATGGTGTGACGGTCGTGGACACGGCCCGCGTCTTCTGGCGCGCTGGCAGGGCGGTGGCGCTCACCGGCAGCGCGGCAATCGGCGAAGGCGTGATGGGCGCGCGTGGCGGCACCTGGCCGTGCACCCATTGCAGCAGGGCTGCGGTATCGGGCGCCTTGCCAGCGCTCTCGACGAATTTGCCGGGATCTTCGGCGGGCAGCTTGTCGATGACGGTCAGCCGTGTCTCGATGGTCGTGCCGTGCCTGGCATAGACCTTCCCGCTGATCGCGGCGGTGAAGACGACGCGCGCCTGTTCCTGCAGGCGGGTGAACGGCCCGCGCCAGTCGGACGAGGCGGGTGCGCAGCTTGCGCCCGTGATTGCGACTAGGCGGCCGCCCGGTTCGAGGCGGGCAAGAGCGGAGTGGATATGACGCAAGACCGCGTCGCGCATCGTGTGATCGACGTTCGCGACCGCCGAAAAGGGCGGATTCATCAGCACCACGGTCGGACGGATGCTGGCGGGCAGCCAGTCGTCGATCGACGCGGCATCATGGGCCGACACGGCAATCTCCGGGAACAACAGCCTCAGCAGCTCGGCGCGGGTTTCAGCCAGTTCGTTGAGCGTGAGGCCGGCGCGCGCCAGCAGGGTATGGACGGCGAGCATGCCCGTGCCGGCTGAGGGTTCGAGCACATGATCGGCGGAATGAATCGCGGCGGCCATGCTCGCAATGAAAGCCAGGCCCGGCGGGGTCGAGAACTGTTGCATCGCCTGGCTGGTCTCGGACCGGCGGGTATGCGTCGGCATCAGCGCCGCGACGCGTTCGATCAGCGCCAGCGCGCTCATGGGGGCACGGCCGACGATCGCCGGACCATAGCGGCGCAGGAACAGTATCTCCGCCACCTCGCAGGCGTCGTAGGCGGTTTTCCAGTCCCAGGCTCCTTCGGCATCGCTGCCGCCACAGGCGTCGTTCATCGCAGTGCGGAGCTGCGCTGCATCGATGGAGCGCCCTGCCTCGAGCATAGGCAAGAGGCTAGCGGCTGCCGCCAGCAGGGCGCCGGCTCGGCCAGCGGATGGGCATGCGGCAGTGAGCGGCGCGGCGCCCAGCGCCGCGTCGGACAGAAGTTGGGTCATGAGGTGAGGCCTCCAGGAGAGCGGAAAGGGTGCCCCCCGGCGGACGCTCTCTCTAAGCCCGGCCGGGTTCCCTCGTCTCGGCCTTCCCTCTGACTTTTACCGGAAATTGTTCGACGCCGATCTTTTAGATGCCTTCGCAAGATCAGACCAGGCCGATGTGTCGGCAATTACGGACGATCCGGAATATCCGGTTTTGGCAATGCAATGCGAAATTAGGTCGGTCGTTCAGATTCAAGGTGTATATCGGCATCCGTCCCGAATCTGAATTCAAAAGTTGCAAATACTTGCGCCAGCACCCTTCGGCGGCCACACTCATATGATGAGGGGAACACAGCAACCAGCAGATGACGCTCGCGCGGGCGCGACCGTGCCGTCCAGACTGTTCATCCCCACGCAGGTGGAATCGGCAGCGGACTACAAGGCGCGTCTTGGCGCTATGCTTCTCGCTGAGGGAACGCACGTCTACATAGACACCTCGTTCCTCATGTGGGCCACGAAGATCGGTCCCGCAGCGCGCGGTCAGCTTCTCAATTGGTTGCGGGAGGATATTGCCGACCGAGCCCACGTGCCGACATGGAGCGCGCATGAGTATCTCCGCCACCATGTTGCGGGAACAATCGTTGATGAACTCACCAAGAAGTCGACCGAAGTTGCTCAGCTTGCAGGCAGCGCATTTGGCTACTTCAGGCCGTTCCTTGATGACCCTGCTCTACCGGCCGCTGAAGGCTGGGATGGTTTGCGCACCTCTACACGCACTGCAGTCAACTCGCTCTTGCGCCTCGTAGCAGCCGCGCGAGAGTGGAAGAAAACTTACCCCTCACACGCCGAGCAGATCATTGAATATATCAATGAACGAGTGCTGCCGGTCAGCACATTGTTCGAAGGCCTGCCGTCAATCGCAGAACAGGGCGCGGCTCGGTATGAAGGACGAATTCCGCCCGGCTACCAGGATCGTAACAAGAAGGGAGACGTAGACGATGACCCCGATGAGGCCGGAATGGCTGGAGCGAACCGATATGGGGACCTCATTTTTTGGAAGGAGGCTTTGGCGGACGCTAAGTCGAGGGGCGCCAGAGCCATCGTCGTACTCACCAATGACCGCAAGAACGACTGGCGCATGGGCGGCACAGGGAGTTCCGCTTTTGACCAAGAGATGCTGGCACTTAAGAAGTCCTGGCGCCCCGTTCCACGCATCCACCCAATGCTTGCCCTTGAGGCAAAACTTGCTGGCGTCGATGACGCCACGCTCGTGGACAGTCAGTACCTTGCCGCATTGCTTGCCGGACTTGATCCCGACCGTGTGAACGCATTCGCCGACGTGGCCATCGTCCCCGACCCTGCGTCTGAGCAATCCGAGGCCGAACGTCGGGAGGAGGCGGTTGAACGTAGGCGCGCTGTAGATGCGGCTGCCGGGGTCGAAGCGTCAGCTGCTGCTGCAGAGCGTGCTGCTGAAAATGGGCTGCGATTTGCTGACGACCCCGCGGTCAAGGACACCCGCGTAGCCTTGACGAAGGCCTTGCTGGCAAGCCGTGCAGGGGCTGACGCGCGCGGCGAGGCAATCATCGCCCGCGTCAAAACGGACGTAGCAGGCAACGAGTCCTTTGATGCACTGGCGACCGCCGAGACCTTCGCCGGAATGGACCACGTCGCACTCACGGCCTTAACGCGCGGCCTTCATGACCGGGCGATCGATGGCGAGGCTGGGCTGATTGATCCGATGGTCGATCTCGTCGGCCTGCTCGACGAACTGCCGGCAGGTACCGCCGGTGCGTTATACCTCGGTCTGTTGGCATCAATGTATCTCGCACGCGGGACAGGCGATAGCCGCATCCCGCCTTCGAGTCCCGCCGCGACGCAAATTCAGGCAAGGCTGGCTCACCCTTCTTCAGATGCAGCCATTAAGGTAATTGCTCATCGCCTCGGCGGGAACGAGCGACAGCCGCTGTTTATTCCGGGAATGGATACGCTCGAGTGCCGTTTCGAGACCGAACCCGAGACAATGGAAGCTGACGAGTTGCGCAGCCTCAAGCTCGGCGGCTTAGAAATTCTGACAGCTGCGCAGGAGAATCCTCAGCTACGGCTGCGCGACCTATGCGAGGGAACCACCGCCACAGGCGGCAAGATCCTGCAAATGGCCGCAGCGTTGTTCGTCATTCCGCCTGATCTCTTGAACGCCAACGGCGACGAGAGGACTGAATATGCATTGACCGAGACGATAGGGTTCCGACCACCCGCCCACGTCTTCCACAACAAGGAGGCACTGTGATGGCGACCCCACCCGAACCGACGCCGCTTAGCTTCACGCCGTACTTCGGTGGTTTTATCCTCGAAACTCTGACCGTTGGCATGTACGGCGAGGCCCGCAACGCCATTCGGGAGTACATTCAGAACGGGTTCGATTCGATCCAGCGCGCGCGTGATAGTGGCGTGCTTGCGGCAGGCGCCGGCACGATTGCGATTACCATGGCGGCGGACAAGAAAAGCCTGACCATTCGCGATGATGGCGCCGGGCTCCCTGCAAAAAGCGCGATAGCTACCCTGACCCGCGTCGGGGCATCCTCCAAGAACCACGCCCGCAATGCCGGATTCCGAGGGATCGGACGGCTCGCCGGAATCGTGTTTTGCGACAAGCTCACTTTCGTCACCAAGGCGAAAGGGGAGCGCCAGCAGACAATCGTCGTGTTCGACGCAAAGGGAATGCGCAGCGCAATGTCGCCTGCCAAAGGGAGTTCGGCATCGGCAAGCGAACTGATGAGTTCGTACGTGCGCCCCTACCAGGAACCACATTCAAGGAAGGATGCGCACTTCTTCGAAGTCAGAATCGAGGGACTGCGGGATGCGCCCGCCGAGTGTACTTCACCAAAGGCGATGCGCGACTTCATCAGCCAAGTGGCACCGGTCCCCTATCCCGACGACTTCCCCTACCGTGCGCAACTCGCCGCCGCCGCGCACGACAACGACATCCCGATCGACGAAGTCGGAGTGACCGTGACCGGCGCTGGAAAGTCCGTCGATGTACGCAAGGTGTATGGCTCGACTTACGAGTTCGATGAAGGCGAGATCGAGCTCACGGACTGCGACATCCGCACATCACCGACTGGCCGATGGTGGGCGTGGATCGGTAAGAAGAGTGAGTCGGGCGCCTATACCGATGCTAAGGTTCGGGGTTTGCGGGTGCGCGTACGTAATATCCAGATCGACGGTGCCGAACTGTTTCGCGACATCTTTCGCGATGTGGCGAAATCGCAGATCCGCTTCCAGGACTATTTCCTCGGCGAAATCTTCGTGAAGCCTACTGCGCTCGTTCCGAACGCCCGGCGCGACGGTTTCGAGGAAGACTTGGCTTGGCGCGGCGTGCGCAAGGAGCTCGGGGTCGTCGCCAAGTCGCTTGGGAGCGAAGCCTATGCCGTCTCGACCGCCGGTCAGCTCTCGCTGGATGCACAAAGGGAGAGCCTGAAAAAATTGCGGGAGGAGTTCCGCAAGCTCAAAAAGGCGAAGTTCAACAACGTTGACAAGACCGTTGCCCTGACCCGAGCGATTTCGACCAAGCAGCGCAAGGTCGCGAAGGCGTCCGAAGCCGCGGACCTTTCGACGAGTGCAGCCCTCGCAGCCATCGGCACAGAATTTGCCGACATGAAGCTCGAGGCCCTCCGCCATGTCGGTGAAGCCGCGACCGAACTCGACCGCGAGAAGGTGGAAACTGACGCCCGCGATGCGCTCACGAAGGAAATTATGACAATTCTGGAGGAACAACTGTCGCCGGAATGCCTTGCCGAGGTGCGTGA
This sequence comes from Sphingomonas sp. S-NIH.Pt3_0716, assembly GCF_003950715.1. Taxonomy (NCBI): domain Bacteria; kingdom Pseudomonadati; phylum Pseudomonadota; class Alphaproteobacteria; order Sphingomonadales; family Sphingomonadaceae; genus Sphingomonas; species Sphingomonas sp. S-NIH.Pt3_0716. Next base: position 238,310 of record NZ_QLJK01000003.1, read on the forward strand.
TCTGCTGGCCGATTACCTCGATGATTGAGCGAGTTCGCCTTCCGTTCCTTCGAATTCGGCGCTCCTGACACCAGAAAGTTCTCGATCGACAAACGGCAATCGTCTAGCTATCCGCATTACAGCGATGCAGATTCGGCATCGCAGGAAGGCGAAATGCGGATGGAAAGTTTGGTTTGCCAGATCGGGCAGTCGGCGCAGAGGCCGGTTCTGCTTGGTTTTGCGCCAGCGGCGCTGTTGCATCGGATCAGCAGGGCGGACGTCCTCGATGAGGGAACCGGACAAGGCTACCAGCGCCGCTTCAACTCAGGCCACAGTCTCGATTTCCGTCGATACATCCGCGAGCCGGGCAGCACGACAATTCCCCTCACTTTCAATCTCAGGCCGCGTGACGATGGCGCCTGGCGTTTGATCGAGGATGGGCATGGCATGGCCCGCCTGGAATTCGACCCGACTGCCGGTCGTGTCATGACTCAGGTCGACTGCCAGCACCGACTCGGTCACCTTGCCGACCTGGATATCGAGCTGCCCTTCATGTGCTACATCAACCTGACCGTTCAGGAAGAGATGGCGGTCTTCACCATTATCAATCGGAAGGCCAAGGGTCTGAGCCGCAGTCTGCTCGATTTTCACGATGCCCGTCTGTGCGAAGACCTCGCAAATGACCGGCCAGAACTGTTCATCGCACTTTGCCTTTCGAACGATCCAGCCTCGCCCTGGTGTGGACAGCTCGACGTCGGCGGCAACAAGATTTCGGGAATGTCACGAAAGGCCTCCCTGCGCACACTGCAAAAGGCTGTGCGTAGATTTCTCAACCATTCCGGCATTCTGAAGGAGCGCACCGTTGAAGAAGCGGCGAGGACGGTTCTGGACTTCTGGGTGGCTGTCTCGGTTGCCATGCATTCGGACTGGTCGCGACCCCGAGGTTCGTTGATCGCCAAAGGAGTGGGAGTGTACAGCCTGATGGAGATCGCTGCGGACATTTGGCTTGAGAGCGGCGGTGCCCTCACGCGTGAGCTCTTTGTGGCTCGCCTCTCCGATCTCGCAGCGGAGACAGACTGGTCTTCTGATGGTCCTATGAAGGGACTGGGCGGTGAAAGTGGCGTCGCGGCTGCGGTTGCACAACTTCGGGCTGTCCGCGCCCGCCTGCACATCAAGGCAGTCGCGTAATGGCCGGCAAAAGCATTTTGCTCATCGAACCGGGATACAAGAACAAGTATCCTCCCCTAGGGCTGATGAAGATCGCCCAATATCACGGGCCGCAGGGCAAGAACGACAACGTCACGTTCGTGAAGGGTGAAGATCCCTCAGCCTTCAACAAGGCATGGGACCGGATTTACGTAACAACGCTGTTCTCGTTCGAGTACCCGCGGATAGCGGCGACCATCGACTATGCCCTCAAGGTGGCAAACGGCCAACCCGACAAGGTATTCGTCGGTGGGATTGCGGCCTCACTCATGCACGACCGGTTCATCGAGGAACGGCGCTGGCACGGGGTCCGGTTCATCAAAGGATTGCTCGACAAAGCCCCCGCAATCTCGCTTCAGCTCGATGATTTCGCCGAGGAACTCTATTCCGAAGACCTTTACGGCAAACCGATCGAGGACCTGGTTCCCGACTACAGCATCCTTTCGCAGATCGGATATGCATATCCAGTTCGCGACGCCTACTTCGCCTACACCTCGCGTGGCTGCATCCGCAAATGCCAGTTTTGCGGCGTGCCGAAGCTCGAGGGCATGCAGCGCGACGTTGAATCGCTGACCGACCTCGTCCGCGCAATTGATGACATGTATGGTCCTAAGAAGGACCTCATCCTGATGGACAACAACGTGGTCGCGAGCGCTCGCTTCAAGGAAGTGATCGCAGAAATTCGCGACCTCGGCTTTGTTCCTGGGGCAAAATTGCAGCGGCCTGGCTCAAGAGTACCCGTGCAGCGGCGCGTCGACTTCAACCAAGGTGTCGATGCCCGCATCCTGTGCAAGGACAAGATGTACCTGCGCGAACTTTCATCAATTTGCCTCAAGCCCTTGCGGATTGCGTTCGATCACCTTGGCGTGCGCAAACCCTACGAGCAGGCAGTCCGTTATGCGCATGAATTCGGGCTCAACGAGCTGTCGAACTACATGCTCTACAATTTCCATGACACCCCTGCCGATTTGTTCGAGCGCATGCGCCTCAACGTCACGTTGAACGAGGAGCTTGGAGTTCGAATCTGGTCCTTCCCCATGCGATTCCAACCCACCATGCGTCCCGATCGTGGGCATATCGGTGAGAACTGGACCCGTTACGAGCTGCGCTCGATGCAGCTGATCCTTCAGGCCACGCACGGTGTAGTCAGCGGCGCACCTGAGTTTTTCCGCCGAGCATTTGGCGACACATTCGAGGAATTTCAAGAAATTCTGCTGCTTCCACAAGACATGATCTTCAATCGCGACTGGTTTCAGCGTCTGGACGGGCGAGGAGAATACGATTCCTTCCGCGCGGAATTCACTCGCCTTTCGCCAAGCCGACGTGACGAACTGAAGCACATTTTATCCTCGGTCGACCCGCGCTTCTTCCCATCGCTAGTCGATGAGGTCGATGACGATGGGCTGCGCTCTATCCTGCGGTACTATGTCCTCCGTCCTAAAGCGGAGATGATGACGATCTGGCAGCGTCAAAAGCCCGTCGAGCCGGAAGCCTTGGTACCCGATGATGAGCGGGTCGAGGATGCGGCGTTGGAATACGATGATGATGTCGATGCCCCGCAATCGGCTGAGTGTAAGCAAAGGCATCTGGCGTGAATCTCTCTGAAGTTACGAACATCGGCGCAAGCCGGCCTGTGATTGGCAAGGACGTTCTCGAGTTGCTCTCGACTGCGATGTACGTCGATCCGCTCACTATTTACCGGGAGTACGTGCAGAACGCGGCTGATGCGATCGATGACGCCCGCGCGGCAGGACTTCTGCGCGCGGATGAAGGCGCTATCGCCATCACAATAGATCCAACGACGAGAACAATAACCATCCGTGACAACGGGGTTGGCATCACAGCAGACGCTTTTCAGGCCATCCTGACAGCCATCGGGGCAAGCAGCAAACGTGGCACCGGCGCGAGAGGCTTCCGCGGAGTGGGCCGGTTGTCGGGCCTAGCCTATGCCCGTGAACTCACGTTTTGCGCATCTGCTGCAGGTGAGACACATGCCCATGCTTTGACCTGGGACTGCCGCGCTCTGCGGTCGGTGTTGAGGGACTTCGATGACCGACGAGAGTTGCCCGAAATTGTCGGAGCTATCACCGCGGTCGAAGAGACATCCGAGGTTCCGGCCGAAGAGCACTTTTTTGAGGTCACCCTGACTGGCGTTCCTCGGATTGGCGATGATCGATTGCTGTCTCCGGCTGCGGTGAGTGATTACCTCGCGCAAGTTGCGCCTGTACCGATGGCACCGCAGTTTACTTTGGCGGCTGACGTCGATGCGCAGCTTGGCAGCCTCAGCGAAATTCGCCGCTTGGCCATTACCGTCAATGGGGAAGCACCGTTGACCCGACCGTTCGCAGATGTAATGCCCGTCGACGCGGGGAGACCACTTTGCCTTCGGGAATGCAGGTTCATCGAAGTTCCGAGCGTTGACGGCGGTGTCGCTGCGCTCGCTTGGGTTGCCCATCACGACTACGAAGGGGCCATTCACGCGTCTACAAATGTGCGCGGACTGCGCGCTCGGGTCGGAGACATTCAGGTCGGCGATTCCAACTTGTTCGAAGATATCTTCCCCGAAACGCGCTTTAACGCCTGGACCGTCGGTGAGGTTCATATCTTCGATCCGCGGATCGTCCCGAACGGTCGGCGCGACGATTTTGAGCGGAACGTGCATCTGGCAAACTTGAAGAACCACCTGGCTCCGCTCGGCCGGGAGGTCGCCGTGCGATGCCGCACTAGTTCGCGGGAACGCAAGCGCATCCGGGATTTCGAACTTGCCCACCAAGCTGCGCTCGAAAACATTGCCATACTCGAACAAGGCAGTCTCGCGCCGAACGCCTGCGAACACGTTGCGCTTGCTGTCGACATGACCGTCGTGAAGATGGAGAAGCTTGCCGCTCCTGACAACTTGCTGGATGGTGAAGGACGTGAGCGCGCTGCGATTGAAGAAGTGAAATCGCGGCTCGAAGCAGTGACACGTTCAACGCCATCAAGTTCGCCGCTCGAGCGGATGGCTCCTGAGCGCAAGGCGCATTACGAGGAAATGTTCAGCCTTATTTACGAGTGCGCAGCCAATCGCTCGGCCGCGAAGGCGCTTGTCGATCGAATCCTAGCAAAACTGGCGTAGCGCGCCGTTGGCTTCTGAGACACCTCCCGCATTGATTTTTGGGGGAGGAGTTAACCCGCTGGGATGTGCTGTTCGACCTTTTCGTAGACATCATTCACGAATGAGACCTGCTCCTTGCTGAGCAGGCCCTTCTCTGGGTGAGCCGTATATTGGCGGATATCGTTGAGCACCTTGATCCACTTGGTGCTCTCTTTCTTGTTGTCCGGATCCTTGTACCCCAAGGACAGGGTGTCCCGGAACAAATCCCAGTTGGCGACGGCGATATCCTGGTAGTTGATGAGGTATAGGTGTGACTCCTCGTCGCCTTCACGATTCTTCTTTTCCCATTCCTGGGTACAGGAAAGGCGAATGGTGAGCGGTACGCCTTGCGTCCACCACGCCTTGTGATCGCGGCCAAAGTGATCTTTCAGGGTGTCGATGACATAGTTGAATAGCTTCTTGTGGATTTGGGTAACCTTCGCCGCAGCCGCGTCAGCGCCAGCTGCATCGCGCGAAGCCAGATATTCCTGGAGGCCCAGCGGGCGGAAATCGGGTAGTTTCGCCTGAATGTAGGCTTCCATTCCAAACGACTGCTGCTTCACAGCTGTGAGTGAGGAACCGATCTTGCGAAACGCCTGGATATCGTTCGGCGCTACCGATGCCAGTTGATCTGCCAGGGCGGCGAGATACGGCTCCAGTTCCTTGAAAGTCTCATCCGCATTGAGCAGCGATAGGTCGATGCCCGAAGTTTGACGGACGTGTTCTGCGACATCCTGGATCACCAGGAACAGGGCGCGCAGACCGTTGTTGGTGCAGACATAGCCAGTAGGGCTGTCTCCAGCTGCCCATTGGTTCGGCAATGTGTTTGCGAAAAGCGCGAGACATTCGGTCAGAACAGATAGGCTCTTCTTGAGGTTGGCATCGTAGTTGAGCGGATCTCCCGTGGAGAGAGGACCGGGCACGATCATGCCTTTGAGGGGGCTGCCGATCAGCCTGGCAACCTTCAACCCGTCTCGAATCGACGTCTGCGTAAGGCACCGGACATTCGTCTTCCTGGTGCCCGAGACGACCATGCGATCGAAGAGGGGAGACGCCTTGTCCTTGTTCAGCCGGTACGCGATCCGCGACAGCAGGGCCTGAAAGGCCTCTTCGACATCATCGGACTTCCAGTGCAGGTCCGAATAAAGCTCGACCAGCAACCCGGTTTTCACCTTCACCTGCTTGCTGTTGATGTCGATGAACAGGTCCATTTCCTCATCGGCGGGAAGGTTGACGTAGGCCAGCACAGGCAGAACCGTTTCGTCGCTTTTGAAGCCTCCGTTTTCACGCGCATAGGCATAGCCATAGAGACGGTGCTGCCCATCTATTACCCATGCCGAGGCGTAGATGGCTGGCAGATGCAAGAAGCCGAGGATCTCCTCGCCAACGGTCTCCTTCTTGTCGAACTGTGGTTCCTTTTTGCCGGGGAGCTTGAGGTTCACGACGATATTCGTGGGGAATTTGCCGCCCTCATTGATGTACTTCGCAATTCCCTTCAAGCGGTCCGACTGGAGCATTCGCTGATAGGTTTCGAGGTTTTCGATGTCGCGGCTGCCCTTGTGGCCGACGTAGGCGATCTTCATCAGTTCCTCGGGCCGGATAAGGAAAGTGTAGAACGGCCTTCCCCCCATCTTGCCCCGGGTCGCGACAACGGTCTGCGCGAGCCCATCGACCCGCTGCCCCTCGAACATGTGCGCGAGGAACTGGAAGCGCGCGGCCATCTTGAGGTGCTGTGTCAGCTGTTTGTAGTAATCCAGAAGCTGATCCGAGATGACTGCGATCTGATACTCTTTGCACTTTTCCAAGTCTGCATCGCCCCAGATGATGTTTCTGGTAGCAATCGCAAATTTGACCTTCAACTTTTTCTGGCTTCCGTAATGCAGCTTGATGCTTTTTTGCGCAGCCTCGCGCAGCGCGCGGATCTTCTCGATAAGGTCCGCCATCGGCTTGCGGCCAACATTTGCTTTCTGCCGGCATTCAACAATGATGACCGTCTCGTCGTCCTTGGCGAAGACATCGATCTGTCGAGGGTTCAGGCCGTCCTCGACTGCAATCGTGAAGAGCCTGCCTTTGTTCAGCTCTTTGAAGCCCATTTGAGCGAGGAGGCACCAAACTTCATCTTCTAGCTGCTCGTGAGCCGGCTTGGCCTTTGCAAGCCTAGTCGATTTCTTGTTCTTCTTTACAACGCGCCACCCGTCTTGCTCTTCAAGGGCGACTTTTTCGGCAATCAGCTTGCGTGTTGAACCGGTAACTGTGTGGAAGATGTCCTTGCTTTTGCGCTGACGCAGCTCAGAATCAAGATCATCCCCCGTGACGGTCGGGCCCATTACGTCATCAGCCATTTCGATTTTTGCCCCCTTGCATGCACCGTGAGTAGCAACAGGAGTGAATGCGAGGAAGACCAAACCGTTATGAGCTGTTCGTTCTGCGCAGACTCTCACGTCAAGTATTACTGAATTGGACCCGACTGTGCCTTGGAGCACATGTCGTTGAACTCGATTAAAGAAGGGTCAAAATGTCGGCGATGGGCTGGATCATTCCCGAGGATGATCTTCAAATTCTTAAAACAACATATCCACCGAGACATGCTCCCCTGGAGGTGCCGCATTGCACACTGGCGCTTGGGTGCTCACGTGGGACCCGATTGCCGCCTCCCCGGAAAGGGGTCATCTTTGGCAAGATCGACAATCTTGATGGCGTGGAAGCCCTTCTCTTAACCATTGATGGGGAGACAATCCGTCCAGATGGGGCAATATTGCACATAACGTGGTCACTGGCACCTGGGCGGAAACCTCGGGATAGCCATGAGGCGATACGCACAACAGCTCCTCTGTTATCAAAAGTACCAATTGAGGTGGATCTAATACCAAGCTGGTTCTGATCTGACCCTAGATTCGGGCGCGTCGTTCTGCTGACAGCGCCGGCAGTTTCGACCTGAATGAACGCCCGCTTCAGACATCCTCACGCGATCACGGAACGTCCGGAATGTCAGCGGCTCACGAATTACCCCGACCATCGAAATCGGGGCGGCCAAAGCTCTGCTGGACGCATCGACATTGGTCCCGTCCGAATTCTCCCAACCTTCATGTTTCTCGCGCAGAAGGTCGTAAGCGAGCGTTTCGAGCGCCACTTCGGTGCTGTGCTAGCGCAGAACCGGCTCTGCTTCGCCATAGGGCAGGTCGAGGCTGTTTACCTTGCCTGCGGGCAGCGAGGCCCTGCTCGTCGCCGATATAAACCTGAATATCCTCGATCTGGCCGCTGTCGCCTTCACCGTCGAAGATGACGACAACACGCGTGATGTCGCCGAGGCGAGATGCGCGAACAGGCGCTGCTTGTTGTCGGGAACGAGTTGTGCCGCCGCGGCTTCCCACGCGGCATATCGTTCCATGGTCGCCGCCATGTCGATGGCGTGCCGGGACCGTGTTGCATCCGTCATTGCGGAACTCTTGAAAGGCGAAAGCCCGGCGCGATGACCGGGCTTTCAGGGATTGGGGGTAAGCGGTGGACCGCTGTCGGCGGATCATTCCCGAAGCCCGCCGACGGCGATGTCCTCGATCTATTCCGACGCCTCGTCAAAATCGGCGTCATCGTCGTCGACCAGATGGGCCAGCGCCAAGGCGCCCTCGCGGCCGAGTTGCCCGAGCCGCTGAAGCGCGCTGAGCAGGACCGGAGCCAGTTCATCGGGTGTCGCGGTGTCGATCCGGGAAGTCTGCATCGTCAGTCTCCTTAAAATGCGAAAAGCCTGACGCGGGTGCGCCGGGCTCGAAGGATGGAAGGTGGTGTGAACGGGGCGAGCGAACCCGCCCTATTCGGGGGCTAGGCCGCCGCCGCGACGTCCTCGCCGCCATCATTGCCGGCATCGACCGGCTGCTCCTCGTCGTCGAGAAACGCGGGCAGAGCAGCCGTCTCCTCCTCGCCAGGAACCGGATCGGCAGCGGGCGCATCGAGCGGTTCCGGCGTCCGCATCGGCTCGGGGAGCCAACCGGAATCCTCCAGCAGCCGCTCGGCCTCGTTCGCCATATCGCCCTTCTTGAGATGGTCGATCATCTCCGCGAACTTCGCACCCTTGGCTTCGGCGACATCGGTGAGGATGCGCGGCTTGGTCACGTTACGGAAATAGCCCTCGACCGTCGGACGCCAGCCGGCGCCGATCAGATCGAGCCCGACCGCGCGGGCGACAACGTGGCTGTGTGCGATGCGCCGCTCGATGCTGTGCTTCGAGATGCGGCCATTGTCATATTTGGGCACGACCTCCGCTTGAGCATTCAGGACTTGCGAAGCGCAATGCGCGAACAGCGCCGCCTGCTCGGCTCCGTCGAACGCGAGCAGCGCGTCCCACAGATCCTTGTCGTCGTCGGGCAGCCGATCGGCCCAGCGCTTGTGGCGCTCTTCGATCGCCCTGGCCGGGGCACTGCCGCGCAGCCCGGACGGGGCGAACCCGAACGACACTTTGTTGAGCGACACCTCGAGACAGGACTCCCGACTGTAGCTATAGAAGGTGCTGAGCACGAACGCATGAAGCACCGCCGCGAAGGCCGTGGACGGTTCCTGCGCAAGGGCATCCTGAAGGGCGAGTGTGCGCCAGGCGGTGAGTTCAGCAACCAGCCGGTCGGGCAGAGGCTTGAGGATTTCGCCATCCTCATCCTCGTCCCCGGACGGTGCCGTGTTGATGGACACGACATTGGAGACAGCAGGATCGCTCGTGTCGTCACTGTCCTCGCCACCCGAATCGCCGCCCACGACGGGCGCATCGGTTTCGTTGCCGCCGGACACGGCTTCGACCACCGGCTCATCCTCTGGCAGGACATAACCGCGCTCAATGCAGAGTGAGCCGTCGGATTCGATCGACACGAACACGCCGGCCCGCGCCATGTCCTCAGCTGCGAAGGTCAGAGGCCGTTCGACCAGCGCGCCGATCTCGGCATCGATCGCCGCTAGGCGCTCATGCACCTCGTCGGGCACGTGGGGCTCGTCCGACCACTGTTCCTCCAGCGCCTCCGCCTCGGCTTCCAGTTCGGCAAGGCGGGCGTCTTCCTGCGGCGTCCGGTCCACGGGCATGCCCTCGATCTCGCGTATGCCGTCGGTCACACCCCAGGGCAGGTCGACCGCGGTCGCCACCCATTTCCAGCCTTCGGCGCCGATTACCTCGCCTTGCGCCTGGAGCTTCTCGCTGACCAGCCGGTCAAGCAGCGCCGGATCGGTGAGCCAGCCGCCCTCATCCTCCTCGAACAGGTCGCGCAGCACATGACCGCCCGCCGCGACATAGGCGTCCACGCCGATGAACCGCACCCGCCGGTCGGCGACCCGGATCGTGTCCTCGGTCAGCTTCTGCCGGATATAGGCGCCCGACTTGTTGTAGCTGTGGGCGAGCAGCTCCCAGACCTGCTCCTGCCGCGCGTGATCGTCGGAGACCGAGAAGGCCATGAGTTGCTCGAGCGTCATGCCGTCCTCGGCATAGACGGCGTGCAGCTTCGGCGAGACCTTGGCGAGGCGGAGGCGCTGGTTCGCGACCGCCGGGGTGACGAGGAAATGCGCGGCGATCGATTCGATCCCTTCGCCCTTGTCGACCATCGCCTGCATTGCCCGAAACTGATCGAGCGGATGGAGCGGTTCGCGGAAGATGTTTTCCGCATAGCTGTCCTCCTCGGCCAGCACGCCGTCGTCGGCGATCCTGACCACACAGGGGATGGGCGCATTCTTTGCGAGGCGCTTCTGCTTCACCAGCAGTTTGAGCGCGCGGAACCGCCGGCCACCGGCCGGCACCTCGAAATCGCCGGTTTCCTGGCCCGCCTCATCGAGGATGGGCCGGACATTGAGGCTCTGGAGCAGGGTGCGACGGACGATGTCGTCGGCCAGTTCGCCGATCGACACGCCGGCCTTCACCCGGCGGACATTGGACTGGGACAGACACAGGCGGTCGAACGGAATGTCGCGCGAGCCGCTGAGGGTGATCTTCTGGGGCGCTTTGGCCATGGGTTTTCTCCATGACGGGCCGCCGCGAGACTCTCTCCCGGCTCCCAGCCCGTCACGAAGCCCCCAGGCTTCCCTCTTCCTCTCTGGGCCTGCCGCAGGCAGGCCATGCGGCCTTGTCGAGATGGCCAGCACCATTCGCCGCAAGCGGCTTGCCACGAAGTTCGCTATTTGTTCTTATGTTCAGATTTGATGAATCGAACGAGATGAGCTGTCCGCGATCCTGCTGGCCGCGCCCGGCTGGGCGCGGGTCGGGCTGACGATGCCGGACGAACGGATGCGCAAGCGCGCCGCCGACACGCTGGCCGCGACGATCATCGAAAAGCTGGAGGGGTCGTCCCCGCCCGACTTGAACCAGCTCAGGTTGCCGCTGTAGGCGAAGGCGCGAGCTCCAGTGCCGTATCGAACACGCCGCGCCGGACGCCGAAGCGATCGGAGAAGGTGACGACATTAGTGCGGCCGTCGCGATCGATCTGCGTGAACCGCAGCACATCGCCCTTGAGGATCTCGATCGTGACCGGCGGCAGTTCATCGCGCGGGTCGTGGAAGGTCATGCGATTCTTCGGCATCTTCACCTCCTGTGCAGCGGCAATCGTCGCGGCTGCTCTTTTCAGGGGTCAGGCCATTCCTTCTTCATTTCGAGCAGCCCGAGCATCCCCTGATAGCTCTGATTGGGACGGATTTCACCTTAGTAGCAGGCATCACGCAATTCTGCCTCGCGTTCCTTCGTTTCGAAAGGCTGAAGTCTTGGTTCGAAGCTGCCTGCCGGAAGGTCAGGAAGGCATGGGAGGCAAAGCCGCGCGAGACGATGGCGTCCCAGAGGGTGAGAACATTAATCCCACTGTATCGCCGGTCGCTGACGGCATTGTACGGCATGCCGATACTGGCGGCCGACGAACCCCACGGCTGGACCCAGGGGACGCAGCCAGCTTCGAGTTCGGCGATGATCCGGCTGGTGATCTGTTCGTAGAGTTTGGTCCGCTCGCCCGCGGATCTGGTGGTGCGTGCATGTGCCATCGCGCTTCTCCGCGACGGATCGGTCCCGAGCCTCTCTCGTGACGCTCAACCCGTCACGGCCGGTCGGCCGCACTCTCACTCTCAAAGGGGGCGCTACGGGGCGCAGCCCCGTTCGAAGGGGTCCGTTGAGATTCGCGAAGCGAGGCTCAACGGTAGGGGAAGACTTTCCCCCTCAAGGCGAAATCCCGTGCGGCAGGAGACGCTATGGAACGCCAATTTTGGCATTCAGCGTTGTAGCCCGGTTGTAGCCCGTGCAAATCCGATGCGTCCGGCGCCGAGCGCATTCCTCATACACCATTGATTTTCTTAGGAATTCTGGAGCGGGCGAAGGGATTCGAACCCTCGACCCCAACCTTGGCAAGGTTGTGCTCTACCCCTGAGCTACGCCCGCTCTTGGCGGCCGGGAGAGTGTGTCCCTCTCGGCGGGTGGCGGCGAACTAGCAGTGGTTTCCAAAGTCGGCAAGGGCTGAATTGCAGAAAAATGAAAAACTTTTTGGAAAAGGAAAAAATCCCCCGTTTTCCGGGGGTTTTGGCGGTGTGATTAAATTGGCGGGTGGCGCCGGGGCGAACGCGGCTGCGGATCGGCCCATGGCGAATCGTCGAATCATGCCGCCTTTGGCCATGGTGTGCATGTATCTGCGCGATATTGGTGATGGCAGTGCTGCCGGTGGTCGCGGCTTGACAGTGGCGGGCGCGACTTCCTAGTCCCCGATGCAAAATCGGACCAAGGGGACGCGCTTCATGAAAATCCTGCCGCTGCCGTTGATGCTGTGCGCGCTGCCCGGCGTCGCAGCTGCCCAGGCGCCCGATGTGACGGCGGATGAGGCCGCCTCGATCGTGGTGACGGGCACGGGCCTCGCCCTGCCGCCTGGGACGCCGGCTTATGGCTCTGTGGTGATCGACCGGGATCGGCTTGAGGATGCGGCGTCGGGTCGGATCGAGAGCGTGCTGGCCGATGTCGCGGGCTTCCAGCAGTTCCGCCGCTCCGACAGCCGCGCCTCCAATCCCTCGAACC